>NZ_JAQGMM010000513.1 GCF_028292365.1 Caballeronia sp. | reverse complement strand
ATCACCAAGCTTGATCAAATCGTTCGAGGCTGCGGGAACCGCGCGGCTACCGAATATTAGTTCTGACCAATGCGTTGGTTTCGTACCTATCACATAAGCGATCCGTCACTATTCTCACGGGCCCTTTCTTCGAAAGGGCTACCCCTCACTCCACCGTCACACTCTTCGCCAGATTCCTTGGCTTATCCACATCCGTCCCCCTAGCACACGCCGTGTGATAAGCCAGCAACTGCAGCGGCACGACATGAAGAATCGGCGACAGCAGCCCATAATGCTCAGGCATCCGAATCACGTGAATCCCATCCTCACTAACAATGCGCGTATCCGAATCCGCAAAGACATAAAGCTCCCCACCGCGCGCCCTGACCTCTTGCATATTCGACTTCAGCTTCTCCAACAGCGTGTCATTAGGCGCCACCGTCACCACCGGCATAGCCTCAGTCACCAGCGCCAGCGGCCCATGCTTCAACTCCCCAGCCGGATAAGCTTCCGCGTGAATATAAGAAATCTCCTTAAGCTTCAACGCGCCTTCAAGCGCGATCGGATAGTGCAATCCACGTCCGAGAAACAGCGCGTTCTCCTTGCGTGAAAACTCTTCCGACCAGGCGATGATCTGCGGCTCCAGCGCCAGCACGCTATTCAGCGCCGCGGGCAAATGCCGCAACTGCGTGAGATAACCCGCTTCCTGCTTTTCACTCACATGCCCACGCAACGTGCCGAGCGTGACGGCCAGCACAAACATCCCGACCAATTGCGTCGTAAAAGCCTTGGTCGACGCCACCCCAATCTCAGTCCCTGCATGTGTCAAAAACGCGAGCTTCGTCAATCGAACCATCGCACTGGAAGCCACATTGCAAACCGCCAACGTATGTTTATGCCCAAGCGCTTGAGCATGCTTCAATGCGGCCAACGTATCCGCCGTCTCACCCGACTGCGAAATCACAACACCTACAGCCCGCGGATTCGGCACTGACTCTCTATACCGATACTCACTCGCAATCTCAACCTGCGTCGGAATCTTCGCAACGGATTCAAGCCAGTACTTCGCCGTCATCCCCGCATACGAACTCGTGCCGCACGCAAGAATGAGCACGCTGTCGATATCGGCGAAAACTGCACCCGCGTCCGCCCCGAACAACTCGGCGGAGAAGCGATCGGTTTGAGGAATGGTGTCGGTGATCGCGCGCGGCTGCTCGAAGATTTCCTTCTGCATGAAATGTCGATACGGCCCAAGCTCAACCGCGCCGCCATACGCCGCAACCACACGCACTTCGCGCTCGGCAGGCATTCCATCGCGATCGACGATCTTCACGCCGTCCAGCGTGATCTCGACCACATCGCCTTCATCGAGGAACGCGAAACGATCGGTGCTGCCGGCGAGCGCGAGCGCATCGGAGGCGAGGAAGTTCTCGCCATTGCCCACGCCCACCACCAGCGGCGACCCCTGCCGCGCGCCAACAACCGTATGCGGCTGGTCCTTGTGGATCACCGCAATAGCGTACGCGCCATGCAATTCCTTCACGGCATCACGCACGCTTTGGAACAGATCGCCGCGATACATGCTGTGGATCAAATGCGCGATGACTTCGGTGTCCGTCTGCGAAACGAACTCGTAGCCCTTCCCGCGCAGCATGGTTCGCAAGGTCTCGTAGTTCTCGATGATTCCGTTATGCACCAGCGCCAATTCGTCACGCGAAAAGATGGGATGCGCGTTGTCAGTAATGGGCGCGCCGTGCGTCGCCCAGCGCGTATGCGCAATGCCGGTGACGCCTTCCAGATTCGTATCGCGGACCTGATCGGCGAGATCGGCCACGCGCGCCACGCTGCGCGCGCGCTTCGGTTCGCCATCGGCAATCACGGCGACGCCGCAGGAATCGTAGCCGCGATATTCAAGCCGCCGCAGACCTTCGACAAGCACCGATACGATGTTACGTTGCGCAACCGCGCCGACAATTCCGCACATGGCGTCGTCCTTTCCAGATTGTTTTTGAATCGCTCGAAAATGCCCGGCACTCGCCAACAGGGCGCGCGCTCAAGCACGCGAGCACTCGCTATTTGTTCAGGTTTTTCTTCACAGGCCGTACGTAACCGCTCTTACTAACCTGAGTTTTTTCGTTCAACACGAGCTGACCTTCCGCGACATCCTTCCAAACAGTCGTCCCAGCCGCGATGGACGCGCCGCGCCCCACACGCACCGGCGCAACGAGTTGGGTATCCGAGCCGACGAACACGTCGTCCTCGATCACCGTACGGAATTTGTTCGCGCCATCGTAATTACACGTGATCGTGCCCGCGCCGATATTCACCCGCGCCCCAATATCCGAGTCACCGATATAGCTCAAATGGTTCGCCTTCGACCCGCGCCCGAACACCGCGTTCTTCACTTCGACGAAGTTGCCCACATGCGCTTCGTCGCCGAGCACCGCGCCCGGCCGCAAGCGCGCATACGGTCCAAGCACGACGTTCGCGCCGGTCGTGCCGCCCTCAATGTGCGTGAACGCATCAATCCGGGTGCCCGCGCCAATCGACGCATTGCGAATCACGCAATTCGGGCCGACGGTCACGTTGTCCGCCAGCGTCACATCGCCTTCGAAGACGCAATTCACGTCGATGGACACATCGCGTCCACAGGTCAGCGTGCCGCGTACATCGATGCGCGCGGGGTCCAGCAGGGTCACGCCGGCAACCAGCAGCGCCTCGGCAACGTTCCCTTGATGAATTCGTTCGAGTTCGGCGAGTTGCTGCTTGCTGTTCACGCCGAGCGTTTCCCACTCTTCGTCGGGTTGCGCCGTGACGACTTCAATGCCGGATTCGAGCGCGCGCTCGACGACATCGGTGAGATAAAACTCGCCTTGCACGTTGTCGTTTTTAAGCGATGCCAGCCATTCGCCCAACTGCGCGGTCGGCGTAATGACAATACCTGTATTGATTTCGGCGATGGTCAACTGGCCGGCATTGGCGTCTTTCTGCTCGACAATGCACTGCACGGCGCCGGTCGGATCGCGCACGATGCGGCCGTAGCCGGTCGGGTCGTCCAGCGTGACCGTCAGCACGCCGTAGCGGCCGCCAGACGCGGCATCGGCCAGGCGTTGTAGCGTGCTGACGCGAGTGAGCGGCACATCGCCGTAAAGAATGAGCGTAGGCACGGAAAGATCGAGCAGCGGCAGCGCTTGCTGGACCGCGTGGCCGGTGCCCAGTTGCTGATCCTGCACGGCAAACTGGACATCAGGGGCGCCGACCGCTTTCTGAACCTGTTCCGCCCCATGTCCGATCACGACAACAAGCCGCGTGGGCTTGAGCGCACGCGCAACGTCGAGCACATGGGAGAGGAGCGGCCGGCCAGCCAGGGGATGAAGGACTTTCGGCAAGGCGGAACGCATGCGCTTGCCCGTGCCTGCCGCCAAAATAACAATGTTCATGGCGTCAGCTTCGTTGAAGTGTTTGGAGCCGCCAATATAGCACGCGCGGGTGGACGGCAAAACCCGGCGCGGCCTTGCTGAGCAACGATTCCGCGGGCTTCCGATCCGGCGTCAAATATCGTCGAACTGAACAATCGAAATAGTCTGCGACGTTGACTCCGTCGAACACGGGTCTTCATCGAACGCGATATCTCCATCTGCATCCGCCACGCCCGTCGTGCGCAATCCGGCGAACGGGAACAGCCCGTGATCCATCAAATGCGACGGCACCACATGCCCCAGCGCGTTGAACATATTCTCCACACGCCCCGGAAAACGCTTTTCCCAATCGCGGATCAGCGCCTTCATTTCCGCGCGCTTCAGGTTCGGCTGGCTGCCGCACAGGTTGCAAGGAATGATCGGGAATTCGCGCAACTCGGCGAACTTCTCCAGATCCCTTTCCTTCACATACGCCAACGGCCGGATCACGATGTTCTTGCCATCGTCGGATTGCAATTTTGGGGGCATGCCCTTCAGCTTGCCGCCGTAGAACATATTCAGCAGCAGCGTCTGCAGGATGTCGTCACGATGATGCCCAAGCGCAATTTTTGTCGCTCCAAGTTCACCCGCCACGCGATACAAAATCCCGCGCCGCAATCTCGAACACAGCGAACACGTCGTCTTGCCTTCCGGCACCAGCCGCTTGACGATGCTGTACGTATCCTGATTCTCGATATGAAACGGAATATCCAGCTTGCTCAAATACTCGGGCAGCACATGCTCCGGAAACCCCGGCTGCTTCTGGTCGAGATTCACCGCCACGATGTCAAAGTCGATCGGCGCGCGTTCGCGCAGCCGCATCAGCAGTTCGAGCATCGCGTATGAATCCTTGCCGCCGGACAGGCAGACCATGACCTTGTCGCCGTCCTCGATCATGTTGTAATCCGTGACCGCCTCGCCCACCTGACGCGCCAGCCGCTTGAACAACTTGTTGTTCTCGTAGGCCTGCTTCTGCTCGCGGCGTGTCATCGGCTCGCGCATCGTCGGGACGGCTATCGTCTCCTGAGTCTCCTGAACCACTGGTGCTTCCGTTTCCGTTAGCGAACTCATGCTGTCACCTCTTTGATGCGAAAGACTTCGACGCCCACGGCATCGCAGTCCGGATAAACGTCCGGCTTCTCTGTGGAAACCACTACCGCGCGTACATTCGGATGCGCCAATAAAGCAGCAGCGACGTCATCGCAGAGTGTTTCCTGCAAGTGGATATGCCCTCTGCCCACCCGCTTGGCGATGGTCGAGCGCATGAAATCGTAGTCGACGACTTCGCGCAGCTTGTCCTCAGTCGGCGTCGATAACGCCAGTGGCACGAACAATTCCACGTTGATCACCACGCGCTGCTCGCCCTGCTTTTCGAAATCGTGCACGCCAATGTTGATGCGCACTTCGTAATTGCGCAGGAAAAGCCGCCGGCAATCGGCCAGCCGGGGAT
>NZ_JAQGMM010000510.1 GCF_028292365.1 Caballeronia sp. | reverse complement strand
TTTCGGCATCGCGAGAGTACCCATCGCCATTCTTGGCACGACAATTCCTTTGCTCACGCTGACGCTTTCCATCGACAACCTCGTCAACGGTCTTACGCGTCCCCTTGGCGGATTTCTTTCAGATCGTTTCGGCCGGGAGAACGTGATGCTCGCCATTTTTCTCGGCGTAGGGGTTGCACTGCTCGGGCTCGCGCAGTTTGGACATTCTCCGCTCGCTTTCTTGATTTTCGGGCCGCTGATCTTCCTCTGCTGGGGAGAGACCTATGCGATCTCATCAGCGCTCGCTGGCGATACCTTTGGCAACGCCCATGTCACGGCGAACGCTGGAGCCTTATACACGACAAAGGGCGTTGCAGCACTGTTGGTACCGCTTGGCAGCGTGATCAAGGAAATGACCGGCGACTGGACAACGGTTCTCCTTTGCTGTGCGGCGGTAAGCGTAGTGGCCGCGCTCGCATCGAAATGGCTGCTGAGTCCCATGCGGCGCTCGTTTATCGAGCGTAGTAATTTGCTCGACGATCCGGGCCAGAAAGTTGACGACCCGCAATACGCGGACCAATCGGCTCGTGTGGACGCGGCGCATTAAAGCCCGCTGTTTAATGATCCGACGTTTCTCCCGATCGATGACTAGTACTGGTACAGACCAGCATTGATGGAGCTTGAGAAATATAACGATGCAATGGCTCGCGGTGATAGCTGACTGGCTTGATAAGGTCGTGGGAAGCAGTTGCTAGATAGTTGCATAACGCTTTTGGCGCCAACGCATTGCAAAAAGAGACCTGAATGGGAGGCTGCTATGACCATCAAAATCCTCGATTTCCTGAACAACGGCTTTCGGATCTGCTCGGAAACATTTTCGGCATTTGTACAGCGGGAAATGGGGCATTTATCGGAGCCTCAGGCAGCGATTTATCTGATTTTCTTCTAGCGAGCTCCATTGTCCATGGTTTGGCAGGCACAGCAAAGGCGCGCCTTATGGAACGGCATCCACCTCTGAGACTGCACGATCGGCTACGGTTCGTAGCCGTTGCGCCATCTTTCAGTGCCACGCGTTTCCGATGCGGCGAGGCGCGAGGTAACTGCGTGAATTGACATAAACAAAATTGTCATTCGGAGAACTACCCAAAGAAACGGATAAGCGTATCACCGAGTGGCCGGTGCGAGCGCACTGTTGTTAGCTGATGCTCGTTCGAAAGACGTTGGTGAGCCTCGTTGCGGCGATAACGCCCGTTATCATGTCGAGCGTGTCAGTTATTCCAAGCAGTCAGGACCACGTCATCGTTTCGCGATTCCTCTTGCACGCGCGACGGTGTCTAGGGCAGTGAGGAGACGTCCCTGGCTGGGCACATCCGCCATCAAGAATTCGTCGGCCGGCGTGCGCTCGGCATAGTTTCGCACCGGAGCGAAGGGCTTCGCAGGTCTCTGCTTTCCGCGTGGCAAGTGCCCCATAGAAAACCTGCTCACGCTTTTTGGAGGGAATCTTCCGTTCTTATAAGAGCAGTAACAAGCTCGTCGTACATCGCTCGATCGTTGGCCATCAGCTCCGACACGTACTGGACGACACGATCAAAGTCGTCGTGGCTGGCCGGATCAAAGTTGCGTCTGATCCGGAAAGTGCTTCCGCAATAACTTTCGCGGCGTCCCGCAGTTCTGCGGAACTCCCTTCGACCATATCTTTTGCGCACATCTTGCTCACCTGTCAAAGTGTGGCTTAAAGGGAGTTGTGGGCCATCTTTTACTCTTGATAAAACAGAACATCATCGCAATGCCGCTCCGAGTAGCATCGGGGCAGGGCGGCTTCAGTAACGTTAGCATGGTTTGGCTGCCGCAAGGGCGGCCAATTGGGCGCTCGTAAGACTCTTCCTTGGCCATTGGGGCCGTTGGCGCGCTCGGACCAGTATTCCCGAATGTTGTCTTCAGAGGCCTTGGTTGACCCGGTGTTATCGGCCAGGGAGAGACGCTCGGCAATGCGGCCTATAACCGACGACCTTAGGATACGCAAAGGTGGCGTTTTCGCATAGGAGTGCGGCCTCCCCGCGAGGAAAGCTGGCGTTTTCGCACAGACAACACTTATTCGAGAAGCAGATGTCGCGTTTTCCACAAACGATGTGTGATTGGAGGCGGAAAGGTGACATTTTTGCATAACGATGCCACCTTTTCCTTTTTTGATACGCGCTACTTATGCGAAAACGCCACCTTAGCCGCGCGCCCCTCGCGAATCGCTATTTCCAGAGACATCAACGTACCTTAATTGCCCGGTAGTAATTAGCGGCTTGTACTAGGCGTCTCCTGGACGGCTAGATGTTGCCTGCAATCACAGGTGATGCCAACCTTGTTTTCTATGGGTGGTCTGTGTGGAACTGGGCCGACCGCATCAGACAGAAACCGGCCCGTTTCGGCCGTTCGACTCGGACTCTCGAATCGTTGACGATATGCTACTTGCGCCATATCCATCTTTGACGCCAAGACGATGGTGCTTGCCCATCGCGGCTGGCGTCATTGATGCAACAAGCGCTTCACGGTCGATGTGCCATTGCCGGGTAATGACATGGAAGTATATTAGGCTCCGCGGGGAGGCAGCCCTCGTCCGTGAGGACGACGAATACCGTGTCCGTTAGTGTTAGAAAAGCGACAATCGGCTTTCCGGCGCGGTCTATGATAAAAAGCTGTTTAGCGAGGGAGGACGGCGTGGCTGAGACATGTAACTGGTTGATCGATCATACCGGCATTGGGGTCTCTGACATTTCCCGGTCGGCGAAGTTCTATGAGGCAGCACTGAGACCGATCGGTGTCGCAGTTGTAGCGCGCATTACGCGTGACTTCAGTCCGGCGGGAGAAGGCGACGCGGACCTGGCCGGCGTAGGTTTTGGCTACGATTACCCAATCTTCTGGATTGACGTTTTTCACCCACACAGTCTTAAGCAACATATCGCATTTCGAGCTGTTAGCCGGGAACAAGTCGAGGCTTTTCATCGTGAAGGTTTGATAGCTGGCGGAGAGGACAATGGAGAGCCCGGTCTTCGGTCTGGTGGATACCCGAAGGGGTACTATGCGGCTTTCCTAATCGATCCCGACGGCAACAACATCGAAGCCGTGTTCCGAGAAAAATAATAAACCATCGCCTTCTATGCAGTGAGCCTGCTGACCCAGCGTGAGCGACCGCTTAGAGGTTATCGACCGACCGTTGTGGGTCGCGATGCGCCTTCCGCAACCGGCTGCGGAAGGCCATCAGGCGTCGTTAGTCTTGACCTTAAAACCCGACATTTGGCCGGCCGCTGCGACCAATAAAACGGCCGGTCAGCCGAAGACGATCGGCATTCCATCATCGACAATTGCACGAAGCGGTTCATCATCGCCGATTGCGCAGGTCGCGCAGGCGAACAATCCGCGAGGCACTTGCACATCGTCGTTTTTGACCGCCAACCTGAATCGAGAAAAGTCCTGATAGCGTATCTTCGGCTTTCCGTTTTTAGTGTGAGCTAACAAACTACTTAACATGTGGAGAATGAGGTGAAAACAGCGAAGCTTGCGAGAATCGCGCTGGTCTGTGCCGCAGTTGCCGCCGGTATCTCGCCGGTTGTATCGGCCCAGCCGCAAGGCTTCTACGGGCCAGCTCTCGAAACCGTCAAGACCTTCGACACGTTCAAGCTCGTTGGTATTGGTGTGTCCGGCGAAGGCCGCATCTTCGCGAGTGCCCCCGCAGCCGAGTCCGGCGACAGGCTCGTTGAGGTCAATGCGCAAACCGGTGCGGTGACCCCATATCCCGATCAGGCTTGGAATACCTCCGGCACGGACACGGAGCATGAGTGGGCAGTCCCGCAGGCGATGTGGGTGGACACAGCCGACCATCTGTGGGTGCTCGATTCGGGGCGAGCGGTGCTGACGGCCGCGAGTCCAGGCGCGAAGCCCAAGTTGGTCGAGTTCGACCTCAGCAGCAACAAGGCGATCCGCAGCTATGGCTTCGATGGCACCGTTGCCCCTACCGACTCGCTCAACGATGTGCGCATCGACCTCCTCCATGGGTACGCGTACCTGACCAACGTCGGCAATCGCGGTAGCCTGGTTGCGCTGAATCTTAAAACCGGCAGATCGCGGCAGGTTCTAGTCGGCGACCGCTCGACCTTTGCCGATCCCCAGCAACATCTGATGATCGGCGATCAACCTGCGGAAACTAACGATGGCAAGCAGGTCGCGATCCACGCCGACGGCATCGCGCTCTCCCCGGACGCCAAATGGATCTACTACCGGCCGCTGACCGATCACAACTACTGGCGGGTGCCAACAAGTGCCCTGATTGACGCCCGGCTGACCCCCGTCCAAATGTCACGCAAGGTGCAATACCTCGGCTCGGCCGAACTGACTGGCGGTTTGATCATGGACCAACATGGGACACTATACGGCGGCGATCTCGAACACAGCACCATCGTTGCTCTCGACATCGATCCCGCGACACACAAAGTAAAATCGCGCCTCTTCGTACGCGCTCCCGGGCGGCTGTCCTGGGCGGATGGCTTCGCCATCAGCCAAGGTTATCTCTACATCGCAGACTCCCACCTCTGGGAGGTGACATTCAAGAATCATCTGCCGCGTTCCGGACCGCTCACCATTTTCAGGGCAAAGTTGCCCGGATGAACTCCGGCTAGGGGGTGGGCGGAGGTCAGAAGCCTTGCTCGCCTGCATCCAGACTCGCGCGGGGCGCATGCCGCCCCGCGCCGTCGGTCGGGCGCCTGTGGGCGCCGTGACGGCCAGTGGCGCATTGATCCGCTCCAGCCAGCCCGGTTGAGTCCAGCGCTGACGCTGACGAGGTTCGCCATGCTCCCGCGAAGGGTTGAATGACCGCTGTGTCCTTGGAAACGGTCTCGCACTGGATATATGTCGTCCGTCCGGTTCGGGTCGCGTCGCGTGCTGCCGACCGCAGCCGTGCAGGGCTCCAGCGGGTGCCGTCGCATGAGGCAGTACCCGGCCCGCAGCGTACATCACCGCGATGACTTCCGACGCAGCGAAAGTGTCTGCGGTGAAAGAGCGCCAACTTGTTCTGAGACAGGCGTCTAGATCCTCATCGCGACAGATAGAAGTCCAAGGGGATAAGCTCGACGGCCCATCCGCCTTCTTCGCCCAGTGTGGCAGCCGGGTGCATTGACGCGATGCGTAACGCCTCGTCAAGGCTGTCCGCGTCGATGATGAATAGGCCACCCACGACTTCCTTCGACTCGGTGTAAGGCCCATCGGTGATGCGCGTCTCTCCAGTGCGCGGGCGAAGCGTCCGCCACCTGTCCAGATCGCCAAGGGAGGCAGAAACCAGAACTTTGCCGGTAGCGCGCATCTTCTCGTCCAATGCCGGGCACTGGCTCACCAATTCCTTGATTTCGTCTGACGCCATCGCGGCGAATTTTTCGGGGGAGAAGTAGGCCAGGCCGAGGTATTTCATGGGAAATCCTTTGAATGGGGTTCACTCACGACGAATGTGATGATCGGAAATCGACAATGCTCTGGCTATTTTGTAGCGGGTCTCGCGAGCCTGTCTGCTATGGGTCCCCTCCTGCCCGACGTAGACGGATGGATGGGGAACGACTCCAAGGTTCGAGAGGACGGGGTTCAACCAGGAAGGGACGTTCGCCCGTGTGACGACAGTCGTTGACAATTACTAGTGGAGGATCGGTTTACTCGGCAGCACTCCATTCGCGGAACCGATCGAATAATCGGAACCCAACATAGTCCGGTTCTCGCTTGTATAGCCAACGGTAGTAGCAATCCCAGTAGCTAATCATTCGATCGCGCGTCCTTTGGAAAAACAGCGAATTCTCCCGGAAGAACGCTCCGTAGGTGTGTTGATCCATGGACGACAAGTGCGCTTCGACAGCATCGAGAATTTCAATGACATACTCGTCGCAGAGTTGCGTAACGAATGGTGCAATCCAAGGTTCAGATGACGCTACCAGCCGTTCGATCTGGCGCTGGCGCACATGCCCATCATGGTGTCTCGTTAACAAGCACGCATATACGATGGCTTGAGTTCATTCAGACATGCGAACAGAGTTTCGTCGGGATCATCGTGCCACCGGGCTTTCCCGTCCTAAGTTGACACCCTCTGACCAGGAGAAAATCTCGATGGTGAACTGTGTAAGCGCAAGCAGCCAGAGAGGGCGCCGCTCGCGACTCGCGTCCAGACTATACATATAGTCATCCTGATTAGTTTTTTTAACAGCTAAGACGGACAAGGCACGAGTCAGTCGTCGATGGATTCGTGAATCGCTTCCGCGCCTCGTTTCCAGTAACTTGCCGCCCGAATCCGGGTCTTGTCGACACCGCGTTCCGTGCACAGGTGCTGACGAACGGCACGCATGACCGTTGCTTCGCCGGCGGCCCACACGTAGCCTTCGCCAGTCGGCAGATACATTTCTCGCAACGCCAGCAACAAGGCCGCACCGGGGAAGTCCGATTCGCTGCGGTAGCGCCATTCAGCGTACAGGTTGGTCTGCGTCGTGAAGTCGATACGTGCCGATGGATCTTCGACCTCGATCAGCGCGGCCACGCGAGTTCCAGGCGGCAGCTCTTCCAGACGGCGTGCAATGGCAGGGAGCGCCGTCTCGTCGCCGATCAGCAGATGCCAGTCGAATCCCTCGGGGATCATGAAGGAACCGCGCGGACCGCCGATGCCCAGATACTGTCCGACCTTCGCTTGCGCCGCCCACGTCGCGGCAGGTCCTGCTTCATGCAGCGCAAACTCGATATCGAGCTCGCATGCTTCGCGATCGTACCGGCGCGGGGTGAAGTCGCGTGCGATTGGCCGCGGTTGGTCGTCCGCGAAGACCGGGCCATTCGGACCAGCCGTGGGCATGACGGGCTTGTCGGCTCCGGGCGGCGGAAAGAAGACCTTGATGTGATCGTCGAAGGACGCTGATTCAAAATCATGAAGATCGTCGCCGCTTAGCGTGATGCGCACGAGGTGGGGCGTAAGCGGTTGAACGCGCTTGACTTGAGCCAGGCGGAATTTAAGTTGATGGCGGACGCGGCCGACCGCCAGATCGGGTCTGCTATTTTGCATTGAGTGTTCTCTCAAGTGTTGATTACGCCGGCTCGCCGGCGGTTTTTCCTTCGATCTCGGCAGTCGCACGCGAAAGGATCGCGGCAATGCGGCGTTGCTCGTTAACGGGTGCGTCGGTTCGCATCAGCAACGCGTGCTTGAGAGCGCGGCGCGCCTGGATGAACTCGGGCAGCCATGCGTTGCTGTCGCCATTGGCGTCCGCGTTTTCATCGCCTGCTTCGCCCGCAAACGCGCGGCGCACTGAGTCCATCTTGCGGGCGAAATGGCTTAGCTTGGCCAGCATCAGGTCGACGCGCTCGCGGTTGGTCGTCAGGTAATTGCGTCCGGATTCGGCTAGCGCATAACGCTTGCGATTGCCTTCCACTTCGACCGTTGCATAGCCCAGTTCTTCCAGGTAAGTCAGCGCCGGATAGACCATGCCCGGACTCGGGCTGTAAAAACCATTCGAGCGAACTTCCAGCGCCTTGATCAACTCGTAGCCATGGCGCGGTGCTTCGGCCAGAAGAGCTAGCAGGAGCAATTGCAGGTCGTCAGAGGTGAACTTGCGGCCGCGTGGCATGCCGTCGTCACCACGGCCACCGAATCCTCCCGGGCCGCCTGGGAAGCGGCCGTCGTCGTCATGGCGGTGGTGGCGACCGATTGCATGCCACAGTGCATGCATGGAAAAACGGTCTGAAGATTCAAATCCAGCTTGGGGTCGAGCGAACTCGCGATTGCGGTGATGTCTCATCGTAAAACTCCGTGATTATCGTAAAACGTATCTTAAGATATATATCTTAAGATACGTTGTCAATATTTTTTTCGGGGGGACGACTAGCGCCGTGCAGGGGGGCTGCGGCGTCGTGTTCCAGCGGATCGCTTCACGCTGACGAGCTTCGCCACAGGCCTCAAGCGTCGCGCTGAAAGCTGCAATGCTTAAGTATCCGGCGGTCATAACCATATCGGAATTGAATAATTCTCAAGGGGGCGCGGCGTCGCTACTCTGGGCGCTGATTTCGCCCGCGAGGATTGATGCAGATGGATGGTTCTGATGTTTTCGTTGGACGGCGGCGCGTATTGCGCTTGCTAGGCGCCGTGCCGACTGTCGCCGCGCTAAGCGGTTTCGGGTCGCGGGAGGCGAGGGCGGCGGACGCGGCCCTCGGCGCAGTCACTCTCGTGCTGGGCGATCAGGCGGGCGGCACGCGTGCGCTAGCCGAGGCTGCCAAGGTGCTCGACGGCACGTCGTATGCCTTCAAGTGGGCTAATTTCCAGGGCGCTGCGCCGCTCTTCGAAGCACAGCGCGCGGGTGCTGTCGACCTGGCGCCTGCGGGTGATTTGCCGGTGCTCGCGGCCGCCGTTGGCGATCCGACGCTCAAGATTGTGGCGACACGTGTTGGCTCGGGCGCGCAGTTGGGCATTGTCGTTCCGGCGGATTCGAAGCTGCGCAGCGTGGCGGAACTCAAGGGACGTACCGTGTTTGTTTCGTCGGCGCGTGGGAGCATTTCGCAATTCCAGCTCTATGGCGCGCTGGCCGAAGCCGGTCTTTCGCGCGAGGACGTGTCAGTGCGGTTTGTATTGCCGGTCGACGCGTTCTCCGCGTTTGAATCGGGACGTATCGATGTATGGGCGACTTTCGATCCGTACTTCGGAACCGCAGTTCAACGGGGTGCGCGGGTGCTAAGGGATGGCACTGGGATCAATAGCGGTCTGGGCTTTGTGACGGCGTCGGGCACCGCAGCGGCCGATCCCCTGAAGCGCCTCGCCATTGCAGATGTGCTCCAGCGCTTGCAGCGCGCAGGTGATTGGGCCGTCGCTAATCCCGATGCGTACGCGCAGGTCTACGCGTCATTGACCCGCCTGCCACTCGATGCCGCCAAGACTATTACCGCGCGATCAGCGCTGAAGCAACGTTTTGTTGCCGAGAACGATATTGTCGCGTTGCAGCGGGTCGCGGATATTGCGTTCCGCGATGCGATCCTGCCAAGAAGAATAGATGTGCGCGCTATTTCTGATACGCAGATCGCCAAGGCTTGACCGTGGTTACGCGGTTAAGGCGATGTGTGATGCATCGTCTTAACCACTCAATGCACTCAGCGTCGTTTCAAATCAATCGAGCAGATCGGGTTCCGCTTCGACCAGACCTTCATACAAACTCTCGAACGAAAACAGCGCCCCCCCGGACGGCCGACCCTTTCGTGCGTGAGCGCGGCCACGTCATGCGGAATGCGCTGAGGCGTACCGGCGGCTTCGGCGAGTAGCTGCGTGTGGCACGCGTTATCGAGTGCGAGATACCACCATGCGGCCGCTTCGACCGTGGGACCCGCGGTGAGAATGCCGTGGTTCTTCAGGATCACCGCTTTGCTCGAACCCAGCGCGTCGGCAATGCGTGCGCCTTCCTTGGTGTCGAGCACCACACCCTGGAAGTCGTCAAATAGTTCGTGATCCTCATAGAAAGAGCAAGAGTCTTGCGTGAGCGGGTCGAGCTTGCGTCCCAGTGTCGACCATGCTTTTCCGTAGAGGGAATGCGTATGTGCAGC
>NZ_JAQGMM010000484.1 GCF_028292365.1 Caballeronia sp. | reverse complement strand
CGAAAGCGCGCACCCCGCCGTGGCATGACGTGATCGCGTTGCCGACCGCGCGCCTGCATCTGTACGGCAAGGAAGAGGCGCGGGCCGGCCGCAAGATGGGTCACGTGAATTTCACCGGCGCCACGCTGGAAGAAGTGCGCACGGCGGCGCGTGATTGCGCTCGCATGCTGCACATTGCGCTGGATTGACCCTGATGACTTTCGAAGCTCCCACCGTCGCGCAGATCACGGATGCGGCCGCGTTACTCGACGCCGGGCAACTCGTCGCGTTTCCGACTGAAACCGTCTACGGACTAGGTGGCGATGCCGAGAATCCCGAGGCCATCGCTCGGATTTATGCAGCGAAAGGGCGGCCGTCGAATCATCCAGTGATCGTGCATCTCGCGCCCGGCAGCGACCCGGCGTACTGGGTAGAAGCGCTTTCAGCCGATGCGCAAACACTGATCGATGCCTTCTGGCCCGGCCCGCTCACGCTGATCCTGAAGCGTGCAGCGCACGTGCCGGCGGCGGTCAGCGGCGGGCAGGATTCAGTGGCTATCCGCTGTCCGTCGCATCCGGTCGCGCAAGCGCTGCTCACCGCCTTCAGCACGTTGCGCGATGGTCATGGCGGCGTGGCGGGGCCATCGGCGAACCGGTTCGGACATGTCAGCCCGACCACGGCGCAGCATGTCCGCGATGAATTCGGCACCAGCGTGCATGTGCTCGATGGCGGGGCGGCGAAGGTGGGTATCGAATCGACGATCCTTGATTTATCGCGGGGTTTTCCTGCGTTGCTCCGGCCGGGTCATGTGAGTCCGCTTGAGATCGCGGACGTGCTCGGCGTGATGCCGCGTTTGCCGGATGGTACGGACGCCAGCGCGCCGCGCGCCTCCGGCACGCTGAAGGCCCATTACGCGCCGCGCACGCCGCTCAGCTTGTTGCCGTTCGCGGCGCTGGAGCCGTTGCTGGCGGCGCATCCGTTGAGTGGCGGCAAGAAGCTGGCGCTGGTTGCGCGGGCATCGAGCGCTGGCCGCTGGGCGGACGCACCGAACGTGCATTTTGTTGCCGCGCCGGACGATCCGCAGAGCTATGCACGCGAACTGTATGGTCTGCTGCGCGCGCTCGATTGCGCTGATGTCGAGAGGATTTTGATTGAGACGCTGCCGGGATCGGCGGAATGGAGCGCGGTGAACGACCGGCTGGGGCGTGCGGCGGCGGCGTTTAAAGAGCAGGAGTAGGGCGCAAGGCTGGCTAGCGCTGCGTCAGGCACGATCAGCTAAAAAGCCTTTCGAAGCATGGGTCAAGGCGACCTAAATAGTTTAGATACATTTAAGTATCTAAACTCGCTCGCCGACGTGCGGCGCAAAAAGCCCACAGTCTAACGGCAACGAGAACCGCTCCAAAATGCAAAACGCCCGGTCTTCTTCAGACCGGGCGTTTCAACTTCATCAGCTCATTCAGTCGCGTTTATTTCCCCAGCCCGCTAGCAGCAATCTGCTGCTCCACGAACGTTGAGAACAATGCGTGCAGATGCGTCGTCGGGTGGACCGTATCCGCGTACATGTACGACTGGTCCGCGCCGGCCACCGTGTAGGTTTGCGGTGAGCAGAACAGCGACGTAGCGAATGCCGACGGGTCCGGCTCGCCCAGCTTGGTCGCGGCGGCGGTCATCGCGGCGAGATTACAGGCCGTGCCCGTATTCGATACCGTGAAGCCGTTCGCCTGGAAGTTCGCCTGGATGCCGTCGACCCAGGTGTAGGCATCGACGTAAATCACCTTCGACAACAGGCCCGACTGTTGCAGCGCGCCCTTCAGCGTGCCGTTGAACAACTGCGTCACTTGCGAGAAGGTCACGCCTTTGTCGGCGCTCGCCAACCCCTCAGGTGCTCCGCCGATGTCAGGAACCGCCGATACCACCACGTGCGTCGCACCACTTTGCACCACCCGGCCAACCAGCGTCGCCAGGTCGATTGCCGCCTGGCTGATGGCGGTCGTCAGGGCGGTCTGCGCAGCAGCGCCCGCTGCCTGCGCCTGGGTCAGCGTGATAGCGCCCGCGGCGAGCTGGGCCTGGACGCCTGCGGATGTCGCTTGCGCCACGGCCAGGTTGTAGAAGATGTCGTTGGCGCCGCCGTTCACCAGCACGAGCTGGTTGGCGTTGAACGAGCCATGCGAGCCGATGTACTGCGTGACCTGGTCGTTGATCGGGATCGTGGTGGCCTGCGAGAAGTCGGCGTTCGCCGTGCCTGGGGTGGCGTGACCAATCCCAGGCTGCAGCGTCACGCGTGAGCCGCCTTGCGCATAACCCAAACCGCTGGCCGGCGAAAGCGGAATGCCGAAGCCGCCGGTGTTCGCCGCCGTCAGCGTGTCGCCGTAATATTGCGCCACGTTCTGGGTCCAGATCTGGCCGGGATTTGTCGTGAAGCGCCCGCCGCCGAAGTTTGCCGCTGCGACCGGCGCATACGTGCCGACGTCGGAGAGACTGTCGCCAAACGACACCACTTGCAGTTTCAGACCGCCCGCGGGCGTGTTGTTATTGTTGTTGTCGCTGCCGCCGCCGCACGCGGCCAGCAGGGCAAACGCGGCGCATGCAGTGGCCGTCTGCACGGCGAGCAGCCAGCGCGTTTGACGCGCGGCGGGTTTCGTCAGGGCGGGTTTCATTGACTTCATCTCCTCGTTCCTCGTTTATCTGGTCATGTGGTCTGCACGCCGCGTCGAGGTTGCTTTCGGCTGGCTTTCCGCTTGGGCGTTGGCTTCGAACCTTCAAACGACACGCACTGCGGACAATGCGTGTCGTCGGCCAATCGTGGCGATAGCTTACCGAATCTTTAAGAGGATTTGAGACTCTTTCCTACGAGGGTTTGCCTGTGCTTGCAGAGCGCGTGTCCTCGGGTTCTAAGTCGCTGCGCAACGGCTTCACTCAGCCGCTCCCGTACGGCGCGCGCCTTCATACACCCACTCGAGCAGCGCGTCATGCGCCGCCCGTGCCGCTTCGGCACGCGGATCGTTGATGAAGCTCACCACCACGTAGCTTTCACCGTTCTCTGCGCCCACGTAGCCGGCGATCGCCCGCACGTCGCGCAGCGTACCCGTCTTGATGTGGGCGTTACCGCCTGCGCCCGCATTCGTGAGCCGGTTGCGCATGGTGCCGTCCACGCCCGCAATGGGCAGCGACTCTACAAAGACCTGCGCCACCGGGCTCGAATTCGCCGCCGTGAGCAGGTCGGCGAGCGATTGCGCCGTGATGTGTTCTTCGCGCGACAGGCCCGAGCCGTTATCGAGGTAAAGGCCGGTCATGGGCAGCGCGCTGCGATGGAGGAACGCCTCGATTGCCGCCGCCGATTTCTGGGTGGTCGCCGGCGGTTTGCCCATCGCGGCGCCGATGGTCAGGAACAGGTTGCGCGCCATCACGTTGTTGCTGAACTTGTTGATGTCGCGAACGATGTCCGACAGCACCGGGCTGCGATGCGTGCCGACCAGCCGCGCGCTGGCCGGCGTCGGGCCTTCACGCGTGGTGCCATTAAACGTGCCGCCCGCTTGTTTCCACAGCGCGAGGAAGCCGCCGGCAAAGAAGGTGGAGTGATCGAGCGCGGCGACGTTGATGGTGCGCGGACCGCAGCGCAGCGGATAGTCGCCGATAAACGACGCCTGCACAAAACCGCCCGTGGTTTGCGCCACGCTCGGCGACGCCGCCGGCAGCGAGCCCGCGCAAGCGCCACGCGTGACCTTGAGTTCGTTGTCGATTTGCAATTGCGCGAGTTGCGGCAAGACATCGATAGAAACTTGTCCGTCCGAGTTCGGCGTCAGCGTGAACGACAGCGATTTGAACGCATACAGCAGCGGGTCCGGGCCTACGTTATAAGGCGCGCTCTCGTCGGCGTCGAAGGCGGGGAGGTTGCGCGTGGAGGTGTCGAAGTAGCGTTTGTCCAGCACCAGCGCGCCGTCGATACCCGTGATGCCGTTGCGGCGGATCTGGTCCACCAGGTCGATAAGTTCTTCCGGCACGAGTTTCGGATCGCCCGTGCCCTGGATATACAGGTTGCCGTGAAGGACGCCGTTTGTATCGACTTCACCGTCGGCGTAGGCCGTGGTTTTCCAGCGGTAATCCGGGCCCAATAACGACAAGCCCGAGTACGTGGTGACCAGCTTCATGGTGGACGCGGGCATCATCGGCTCGTTGGCGTTGATCGCGACGAGAGGCACACCGCCGCCGCCAATCCGCTCGACTACTACGCTCATCGATGAAAGCGGCACGTGGGCGCGTGCAAGCGCCGCCATGACAGTGGCTGGCAGCGGGCCGGCCGGCACAGCTACGCGCTGGACGGCCTTCGACTTCTTCGCTGCCGCGCGTTTCGGCGTGGGTTTCTGTGCTTCCGTCCTTGAACCGCCGCCGTTACCGCCGCGGGCCTCGACGGGCGTGTTCATCGCGAAGGTGAAAGTCGCTGCGGCCATGACCAGGGTCGCGGCTGTGCGCCAACCTGCGCGCCGACGTTTGGCGAGTGGATTTTTCCTGTTCAGAACGGCTGCTGTATACATGTAGTCGGATCGTGATGGGGTGATGTCGTGCGATTTTGCGGATTGCAGGGCGAAGGTGCCCCAAGCGGTGCGGGTATTGTATGGGGGTTCTGCTTACGGTTTGACGTTTGCGGGCTTTCAACGGGCAGCGGTTCGAACTCCGGCGTTTGAGGCTCAGCGAGGCGCAAGTCGTTCGGGTAACGAATAACGCTGCATCGTGCGCTCCATGCCATCGAGAAACGCCTGCTCCGCCGCGTTCATCTTGCGTCCGCGATGCCACAGCAGATCGACGTCGACATCGGCGAGACCTTCTTCCGGAGGCAAACGCCACAGGCGCTGTTGCGTGAGGTCGTCGCGGACAATGTGCTCGGGCAGGCAGCCAATGCCATACCCCGCGAAGATCAGCCGCCGTACTTCGTCCAGACTCGGCGATGCCGCCACGATCCGGCCCGTGAACCCGCGCTGGTCGCGAAAGACGGTCAGTGGCGACAAGCTGTCGCCAATTTGATCGCTCGTGAATGACACGAAGTTCTCCGCGAGCAGGTCGTCCATGGTCAGCCCGTGCCGTCCAAACAAGCGATGATGCCGGCCACAAAAAATGGCATATCGTTGGCGCAGGAAACAACGCTGCTCGAGTTTATCGATAGGCGTGCGGCACAGGCTGAGTCCCGCGGTCGCCGTTTTTTGCAGCAGCGACGAAATGATGTCCGACGAACGCATCACCTCGATATGCAAGTCGATACGCGGGTACGTACGGTGGAATTCGGCGAGAAACTCGTCGTAGACGCCTGAGTCGATGCGGCTCACAGTGAGCAGCCGGATCGAACCGGTGATGTCTTCGCTGCGGTCATCGAGTTCGGTTTCGAGCCGCGACATGTGGCCGTAGATATCGCTTGCGATCCGGTACACCTCTTCGCCCGCGTGCGTGGGCTCGAAGTGCGGGCCGCGGCGCTGGATCAGGTTGCGCCCAAGCGTGTCTTCCAAGCGCTTGAGCGCCTGGCTCACTGCCGGTTGCGTGAGGTGCAGGCGCGCGGCGGCGCGGCTCACGCTGCGCTCCTGCATGATGACCAGGAAGGTCCGCAGCAGGTTCCAGTCAAGCCGGTCGTTCAGGAACCGCGCTATGTCCACACGCCGCTGAGTCATGAGAGATATCCAAGGTATTAGCCAAACTTATACGGCAAATAATAAATCGAAATTGGACTAATGTTTTATGGCTGGCGATAAAACGCTCTGACCATGCATTAAAACAAGCGCATCAGGAGCCAACGTGACCCCAGCATCCAGTTCGACTCGCCAGCCCGTACGCGCGGCGACCGCTGCTTTCATCGGCACGATGATCGAGTGGTACGACTTCTACATTTACGCCACCGCCGCCGCGCTTGTCTTCGGCGAGCTGTATTTCCCGTCGCACGATCCGTTCATCAGCACGATGGCGTCGTTCGCCACGTTCGCCGTCGGGTTCTTCGCGCGGCCGCTGGGCGGATTGATCTTCGGACATCTCGGCGACAAGATCGGCCGCAAGAAAGCGCTGATGACCACATTGATGATGATGGGTGTGGCAACCGTATGCGTCGGTTTGCTGCCGGCTTATTCGAAGGTCGGCCTGCTCGCGCCGGTGTTGCTCGTGTTGCTGCGCGTGGTGCAGGGCATTGCGGTCGGCGGCGAATGGGGCGGGGCGGTGTTGATGGCGGCCGAACATGCGCCGCAGGGACGGCGGACGTTCTTCGCATCGTTCGCGCAACTGGGCAGTCCGGCGGGGTTGATCCTGTCGCTGGTCGCGTTCCGCGCGGTGACGTCGATGCCGCATGAGGAGTTCATCGCGTGGGGCTGGCGCCTGCCGTTCCTGGTGAGCGCGGTGTTGCTCGTGGTTGGCCTTTTGATTCGCATGGGCGTGAATGAGTCGCCGGAATTCGAGCGCGAGAAGTTGTCCAAGCGCACGGTTGAGTTGCCGATTGCCGAAGTATTCCGCTCGTCGGGCGCGCTGGTCGCGTTTTGCATCGGTGCGAATACGATTGGGATTGCCGGCGTGTATTTCACGAATACCTTCATGATTTCGTACACGACGCAGTATGTCGGCGTGACGAAATCGCTGATCCTCGATTGCCTGTTTGCGGTGGCGATCATCCAGTTCTTCACGCAGCCGCTGGCCGCATTGCTCGCCGAGAAGATCGGCGGTGCGCGCTTCCTGAAGCTCACGGCCCTGTGCGCGATGATCTCGCCGTATCCCATGTTTATCCTCGTGCAGAGCGGCAACATGGTGTCGATGATTATCGGCATCGCGATAGCGGTTGTCTGCATGGCGAGCTTCTATTCGGTCATCGCGGGTTTTGTCAGCGGCGTGTTTCCGGTGCGTGTGCGGTACTCGGCGATCTCGATTTCGTATCAGGTCTGCGGCGCGATTGCAGGCGGTTTGACGCCGCTCGTGGGAACGTGGCTCGCGCATAAATTTACGGGGCAATGGTGGCCGCTGGCGGTGTTTTACACGTGTCTCGCCGGGATCTCACTGCTATCGATTGTCGCGCTTGACGCGCTGAAACATCGTCGCGCCGATGCCCCGGAAGCACTGGCTACTCGCTGAATTTAGAGGATACCAAAGCATGTTGAAAATCGATGGCCCGCGTTTGTGGGCGAGTTTGATGACCATGGCGAAAATCGGCGCGACGCCTAAGGGCGGGGTACGCCGCCTTGCCTTGACGGAGGAAGACCGGCGCGGGCGCGAGTTGTTTGCAACGTGGTGCCGCGAAGCAGGAATGACGGTGCATACCGACGAAGTCGGCAACTTGTTTGCGCGTCGTGAAGGCTCGGATGCGAAGGCGAAACCCGTGCTGATAGGCAGTCATCTGGATACGCAGCCGGAAGGCGGTCGCTTCGATGGCGTCTATGGCGTTCTGGCCGCGCTCGAGGTGGTGCGCACGTTGAACGATCACGGCGTGGTGACGGAGAAGCCCATCGAGATCGTTTCGTGGACGAACGAAGAGGGCGCGCGTTTCACGCCGGCCATGCTTGGGTCGGCGGTGTTTGTCGGCGCAACGCCGCTGGACGTCGCGCTGCAAACGAAGGACGCGGAAGGCGTGACGTTGCGGCAAGCCTTGAACCAGATCGATTGCGCGGGAACACGCGGACTCGGCGTGCAACACGTCGATTCGTATTTCGAGGCGCATATCGAACAGGGCCCGATTTTGGAGAGCCACGGCAATCCTATCGGCGTTGTCACCGGCGGCCAGGCGATTCGATGGCTTGATGTCGAAGTCACAGGCGTCGCCGCGCACGCCGGCACGACGCCGATGCCGTATCGGAAGGACGCGTTGTTTGCGAGCGCGGCGATGGCACTCGAACTTGAAGCTATCGCGCAACGTTTCGCGCCGCTGGGACTCGTCACGATTGGTCAGGTGGACGTACCGAATTCATCGCGTAACACCATTGCGGGGCGCGTCGCCTTTACTGTCGACCTGCGTCATCCCGACGATACGAAAATCGACGCGATGGAACACGAAGTACGCGCGGCCTTCGGCAAGATCGCCGCGGACAGAAGACTGAAAGCTGACATCTCAACCTACTGGAAAAGTCCGGCGACGCCGTTTGATTCCGGTTGCGTCAATCTCGTGGAAGAAGCCACGAAATGCCTCGGCTACGCCTACGAGCGCATTGTGAGCGGCGCGGGTCATGACGCCATCCACCTCGCGCGGCACGTGCCCACGGCCATGGTTTTCATCCCTTGCGTGGATGGCCTGTCGCACAACGAAGCCGAGGACGCGCTCCCCGAAGACGTGACGTGCGGCGCGAATGTTTTGATCAATGCAGTACTGGCGCGCGCGATGATTGGCGAGACCATCAGCGCGTAATTAGAAGGACCCAAGGACCTGACAATGCTGACTTACTTCCATCCATCGCAACTCAAACATCATCCACGGACGTACCTTTCACGCGGTCAGATGCGCACGCCTCAGGAGATTCCTGAGCGCGCATTGCGGCTGGTCGATGCGTCGAAGACAATGGGTTTCGATGTCCGCGAACCCGCCGACTTCGGCGCTGCGCCGCTCGCCGCTGTGCATGGTATGAACTACTTGCGCTTCCTTGAGGAAGCGCATCGCGAGTGGAAGAAGATGCCCGCTGAATGGGGCGACGAAGTGATGTCGAATGTGTATGTCCGCGAAAACAATCCGTTGCGTGGCGTGCTTGGACAAGCAGCGCGTTATCTCGCCGATGGCAGTTGCCCGGTCGGCGCCGATACTTACGAATCTGCCTACTGGTCGGCACAAAGCGCGCTTGGCGGAGCGAATGCGATCCTTGATGGCGCGCGCGAGGCGTACGCGTTGTGCCGGCCGCCGGGGCACCATGCGCGCGCTGAAGCGGCGGGCGGTTTCTGCTACCTGAACAACGCGGCGATCGCGGCGCAGGCGCTGCGTGCGAAGTTTGGCCGCGTCGCCATCCTCGACACCGACATGCACCACGGCCAGGGCATACAGGAAATTTTCTACGACCGCAGCGACGTGCTGTATGTCTCCATTCATGGCGACCCGACGAACTTCTATCCGGCCGTAGCGGGCTTCGACGACGAAC
>NZ_JAQGMM010000429.1 GCF_028292365.1 Caballeronia sp. | reverse complement strand
CTCCCCTTTTCCCCGATATCGTTCGTAGCGCTCACCGCGCCTCGCTGGCTGGCGACCAGCGCGGCCAGCGTGCTGATCGAACGGAAGTGCTCTCGCGTGCGTTCGTCGTTCGCCGCAATCGTCAATTGATAGTGTTTGCGCAGCACGATACCGATCTCGAGCGCGTCGATCGAATCGAGCCCGATGCCATCGGTTTCGAACAGCGGCGCATCGTCGTCGATGTCCGCAGGCGTCAGGTCTTCCAGATCGAGAGCATCGATCAGAAGCTGCTTAATTTCCAGTTTCAAAGAATCCATAGTCGAACAGCCGCTGGTTAATGTGCGCCTCAACAGCGCTGGTCAAAGTGCGCGCGGCAAGGGCCGGAGAAGGAGCCTCACGCGAGGCATCATGCGCCATGAGCTGGTCGGCTGCGACCGGCTCGAGCACGCTCACGCGGATGCGGAACGCCCTCGACGGCGCGTGATACCAGCGCATCTGCTTGGTGAAAGCCGGCGGGTCGCAATCCATCAGCACGGGCAGGATCGGCGTGCCTGCCTTGAGGGCGATGTGCGCAAAACCGCGCGAGAATGCATGCAGCCGGTTCGGCCCGGGGCTGCGCGTGCCTTCCGGGAAAATGATCATGGTATAGCCCGCCGCGATCTGCCGGGCGCTGGCTTCGACGAGTTCGACCGGGTCGACGTTGCTCACGTATTCGGCCGCCCGCACGATGCCCCAGAAGCAGGGATTACCCCAGTGCGCGTTCTTGACGACGCAACACGCAGAAGGCGTAAGCGCGAGCAGCACCACGACGTCGAGGTAGGTTGGATGGTTTGCCACCAGAACCACCGGCCCGGCGTCGCGCAAGGCGGCGGCGCCCGAGACTTCCAGTTCCATCACCCCGACCCACTGCAAGAAGGCCACCAGCGCCCGGAAGAACCAGTGAATGATGGTCGTCACCATACGCTGACGCGATGCGCGATGCGGCCACAGCCACGCGAGCGGAAACACCAGGACCGAGAACAGCAGTCCGCAGACGCCGAACACGACGAAGCTCATGCCTGTGGCGACCAGCCGCCAGCCGTAATTAAGCCGCGCCTTCATGCCAGCTCCAATGCCAGGTAGTACCGGCGTTTTGCCATGTGGCGGGCGCTCGTGTGCTGAGACAGCGCTGGACCGCTTCGCTCTGCGTAAGGAAAGCGTCAGAAATGGTGGGAAGTGCCAACTCGGCGGGACGTTCGAATGCCGGTTCAGGAGCGCCCCGCATGCTCCCTGTACCCGATATTGTGCATGCAAGCTGTCCTGCCGCGCGGGTGTCGAGCAGGATCGCGAGCGCACCGCCTTGTACCTCGTCTTCAATGGTGCCGTAAGCGGCATCGGCCGGTTCGTCCGCATAGACCAGCAGCACGGGCGACGACGGGTCCGCTTCTAACTGTGCATGCGCTTCGAGCAAGGCAAACCCAAGCGTTTGCGCCCCGGCGGAAATCGCACTGGCGGGCGAACGGTCGCCGCGGGCGATGCCGAATATACCGGTCATTGCGTTGAGGACGGACAGGCTGAAAGCGGTCGGAGACACGGGTTCACCCGTGCTGATCGCGCGCAGGATGTCGGTCGTGCGCCGCAGTTCACCATGCCTCGATGCGAACACCACGCGCACGGGGTCTCGCTCTGCGACGCAGTCGTGGGCGACCTTGAGGGCGCTTCGCGACAGGCTGCTTAGACGACGGCGGACGATCGGCTCGATGAAGCTGATATCGGCGGTCGCCGCGGCAGCGGTGGCGGACCATCGGGCAACGGGCATGGTCCAGCGCAGATCGTGCATACGATGTTTACGATTTGAAAGGCACCAGCAGCTCACCAGGATCCGCCTGTGCGGGCAGTACCGCGGGCGGTACAGAAGTGAGCCCACTCCATCCGGACGATATTCAACCGGCGCTCAGCAGATAACCGGCGGATATACCGATGCCTGTACCGACTTAACGGCAGTTTGTGCCGATTGTTTAATGCCATATGGGGTACATGAAGCGGGTAAATGATTATCCAGACTCGGATTGGCTCCACATTGACGGGCGAATCATACTGAAAATTGCTTCCTAAATCAGCCAGAAAACCAGTTCACCGCGGATAAGTCTCACATATACGACGGAAAGCCAGAATTGATCCAATGTCCCAAGCGAAATCCAAGCGCAATACCGCCAATCTAACTGCCGTGCCCTCATTGTCCAAATCTAAAAAGTTACGGAATGTGTGTTCCGTGGGGTGTGCTGGCTGTCCTTCCTCGTCATCGGCCGTTGATCCGGACGTCCAGGTTACTCGCGCAAATAGTTTGGATTCGTACAATGCGTAACGTCTCTTACCTGGTGGCCCGACGTGACGTCCTCGCGGTCTCTGTTTGGCACTTTTGGGCAGCCGGATCAGAAGGCTTCTCGTAAGGTAATAAAGTGCAGGCCTTGTTTTTTGGCGGCATCGAAGACGTGCGGTAATACCGACAGCAAAACCGGTTGACCGTCGTCGGTCATGGCGGCGCCTCCATCGTGGAGCAGCAGGATGTCGCGTGGTGCCAGATCACGCAGCAATCGCCGCGTGACGATTTCCGGATTGCGCTCGCGGGTATCGAAGCCGCGCCGCGTCCAGGCGGCCAGCCTCAGATCGAGCTTTTGCAAGACGGGCTCCAGCAGGATATTGCGCAAGCCCGCCGGTGCGCGAAAGAAAGCCGGCCGCTCGCCCGTGAGTTCCATGAGCGTGCGTTGTGCTGCATCGATTTCCCGTCTTAACGCCCCCATGCCCGTCACCGAAAAAGTGTGCACATGCTTTTGCGAGTGGTTCTCCACGCTATGCCCTCGCGCGACGATTTCACGGGTCAACGCGGGATATCGGCGTGCGCGTTCGCCGATCAGGAAAAACGTGGCGCGAACCCGGTGCGCATCGAGCAAGTCGAGAACCTGGGGCGTGACGAGCGGATCAGGACCGTCGTCGAGCGTGAGCGCGATGGCGTTTGCATTGCGCGGGATAGCGGGCAAGCGCGTCCAGTTGGCGCCAAGCAGCGTTGAGCGCGGCCACAATCCCGCCGCCGTGACGGTCGCGTGGTTGACCGCTGTGCCGGCCAGCCACCAGGGCCACATCTGCGGCGCGATGGCGCAGCCCGCTAGTGCCGCCGCATGCCAGGCTGCCGTGACCTTCAGTGCGAGGGGAGATCCTGTCACAGGCCAGCGACGCTCGGACGCTGCATCCGGATCGAGTAGAAGTCGCGGATGAAGTTTGAGCATGCGTGTTCCTTCTTTGATTCCAATAACCGTTAGCCGTGTTTATACGCCATTAAAAAAAATGCACCCCGGCAGAGCGGGTTGATCGTGGCCAAGTTTACCTGTTTCCGGCGTAAGGCATTCGGAGGGCATTGGCACTTGTCGTACTCACATGAATTTTAGCGCTTAGCAGTCGTGTCACAGCGTTTTCACGGTGATATCGTCGTAGCGCCTTAGCTTGTAGATCGCGATGGAGACGATCCAGCTCACAATGAATATGCCTATGACGATGTAGCCCAACAGTCCGAAGTGCTCATTGAGGCTACCAATAGAATCCCAGAACGGGCCCTTGAGCCCGAAGTTGTTCTGGAGCAAACCCAGCACCTCGATCCCGCCGATCAGCACTGCGACCACCACCGAAACGAACGTGATCGTGATGTTGTAGTAGAGCTTGCGCATGGGCCGGACAAAGGCCCAGCGATACGCACCGAGCATCAGGATGCCGTCGGTGGTATCGACCAGCGACATGCCTGCCGTGAACAAGATCGGCAGCACGAGCACGGACCAGAACGACAGTCCATGCGACGCCTGGGCCGCCGATATGCCGAACAACGCGACCTCGGTCGCGGTATCGAATCCGAGCCCGAACAGGAACCCCACGGGATAAAGATGCCAGCTACGCGAGACCAGTCTCAACAATGGCCGAAGCAAACGCGAGAGGAAACCGCGATTGTTAAGCAAGAGGTCGAGATCGGTTTCGACCAGCGGTTCGCCCCGGCGCACCGCGCGAAATGTCCTGATCACGGACGCCAGCACAACCAGGTTCGCGATGGCCAGCACGAACAAAAATAGCGCAGACACGCTCGTGCCGATCAGGCCGCCGACCCCTCTCAGGTCATCGAAATGCGTCGTCAGCGCGGTTGCTGCGAACGCGACGCCAACTGTGAGCGCGACGACCACCGTCGAGTGGCCGAGCGAGAAGAACAAGCCGGCGCCAAGCGGACTGCGGTCGATCTGAAGCAGCTTGCGCGTGACGTTATCGATAGCGGCAATGTGGTCCGCATCCACCGCGTGGCGCAGCCCGAACGTGTACGCTAAAAGCGCCGTGCCCAGGAGCGCCGGCTGCCCGTGAAAGGCCGTCAGCGCCCATGTCCATGCGACCGCATTGAAGACGAGGAGGAGTGCGTAGATGCCAGCAATTTTATGGCGTAGACCCGTTGGGCGGTCGTTAAAAAGCTCAGACATTTGTTTTAGCATCATGGGCCTCGCATCCTTGCTCGTACCAAAGCGTCAACACGATCCAACCGCCGCGCCTGTCGCGCTCTAGCGCACCGCTTCCCCGACTTCGGCTAATGAGGCTGCTTCCAGCCACGCGTACCACGCCTGCATCCCGGCCCCGGTTTCCGCCGATACCTGCAGTACTTCGATAGAAGGATTCACCTGCCTTGCATACGCAATGCAGCGGGCTACATCGAAACGCAAGTGCGGCAGCAGATCGATCTTGTTCAGCAGCATCAGGCGGCTTGCACGGAACATGTGCGGGTACTTGAGCGGCTTGTCTTCGCCCTCGGTCACCGACAGGATCACCACCTTCGCCTGTTCGCCGAGATCGAACAACGCGGGGCATACAAGATTGCCGACGTTCTCGATCATCAGCCACGATTGAGGCGGTGGATCAAGTTGCGCCAGCGCGCGCGACACCATGCCGGCATCGAGATGGCACCCTGTGCCCGTGTTGATCTGGACCACGCGGCAGCCGGTCGCGCGAATCCGCTCGGCGTCGTTGAGCGTCGCCTGGTCGCCTTCGATTACCTGGATCGACTGGGTACTGTGTAACGCCTGGAGATCGCGGATAGTCCGTTCAAGCAGCGTGGTCTTGCCCGCTCCCGGTGAACTGACAAGGTTCAGTGCGGTGATATGGCGGCTTGCCAGCCAGCCACGATTGTGTTCGGCAAGCAACTGGTTCTTCGCCAGAACATCCTGTTCGAGCGCGATCGTTGTGCCGTGGGTTGCTGCGGCAATCGCCACTTCGGACGGGGATACGGACGAGTGTTCGGCGCCCGGATGATCGCCGTGATCGAGGGCTGCAGGCGTTTGTACGTGATCGTGTTCATGGCTATGCACGTGCCCGTCGTGTTCGTGTTCGTGGACTTGTTGATGGGTGCCGTGTTGATGAATGTGCGCCGCATGACCATGCCGATGCGCGCGCGCATGCAGATGCGCAGCCACACTCCCGCCGGTGGCCCCGCCTGCAAGTTGCCGCCACGAACCCGGTGTGCGCACCGCACCGCTTTCCTCTTCTACCTGCGACTCAATCCGCTCACCGGTCAGCGGATCTGTAATCACCGAGCCGGCACCTTTCGAGCAACCGCATGTGGTACACATCACACCACCTCCATCTGTTTTATCTTTAGCTCACTGCCGGCCAGCAGTTCGAGATTGACGCTTCCGCACGCGCAGTGTTCCAGCAAGTCGGTCATCTCCACATTGCTGCCACAGTCCAGGCAGCGCGCCCGTCCCGGTGTCTCGACAATCTCGAGCGCCGCGCCTTCGACCACCGTGTCCTTCGCGCAGACATCGAAGCAAAAACGGATTGCGTCCGGCATCACCGCCGACAACCTGCCGATCTCCAGCGTCACGCGCAGCACCCGAGCGCCCATCGCGCGTTCGGCGCAAAGCTCGACGACACTATTCGCGATGCTCAGTTCATGCATGACACTGCGCTCCCCATGCCTGAAACCAGTTAACAGATCCGGGGCAGCTGCTCGCCCGTCAGCATGTCGACGATTCGCTGTCCACCAAACACCGTATGCAGCACCACGATGCCCGCGGGCTGCGCAACTACCTCGCCGATCACTGCCGCCCGCGCGCCAGCCGGGTGCGCATGCATCGCCGCGAGCACGCTTGATGCGGCATGTGCGGGAACGATCGCAACCAGCTTGCCTTCGTTCGCCAGATACAGCGGATCCAGGCCCAGGATCTCGCAAGCGCCCTTCACTTCCTCGCGGATCGGCAGCGCGTTTTCCTGGATGCGGATCGCCACACCTGACGACACCGCGAACTCGTTCAGCACGGTGGCGACTCCGCCGCGCGTTGCGTCGCGCATGCAGTGGATGTCCTTGCACGCACCCAGCATTGCATCCACCAGTGACGCGAGCGGCGCGCAATCGCTTTTAATGTCGGACTGCAATGCAAGCTGTTTCCGTGCGACCAGGATCGCCGCGCCGTGGTCACCCAGAAAGCCGTTCACGATCACCACGTCGCCTGGCTGCGCACGCCGCGCCGATATATTTACGCCGGGCGGCACGACCCCCACGCCTGCGGTGTTGATGAAGAGTTTGTCCGCGCAACCGCGCTCGACCACCTTGGTGTCGCCCGTAACAATAGACACACCCGCTTCGATTGCGACACGCTGCATGCTTGCCGCCACGCGTCGCAGCACATCAACCGCAAGGCCCTCTTCAATCACCATGCCGCATGATAGAAACAGCGGTTTTGCCCCCGACATGGCAAGGTCGTTGACCGTACCCGATACCGCCAACGTACCTATGTCTCCGCCCGGGAAAAACAACGGGTCGACGACGTAGCTATCCGTAGTGAACGCGAGCCGGTCGCCTAATCGTGCGAGGTCCTCGAGCGGAAACACTGCCTGGTCTTCGAGCGCGGCCAGCGCGGGGTTATCGAAGGCGGTGACAAAGACGTCCTCGATCAGATCGCGCATCGCCCGACCGCCGCCGCCGTGCGCGAGGTTGATCGTGACATCGCGTAGCCTGCCGATCCGGTCGTTCATGCCTGTACTCCCTGCTTGAGCGTGTCCGACGCAGCGCCATGCGCATACAACGCCGATGTATCGATGCGTGCATAACGATAATGCGCCGCGCACGCACCTTCGCTCGATACCATCAACGATCCGAGCGGCGTTTCCGGCGTGCAGGCGGTGCCGAATACCTTGCACTGCTGCGGCTTGATTACGCCTTTGAGCACTTCCCCGCACTGGCAGGATTTAGGATCGGCGATCTTCAGGTTCGCGACAGGAAACTTGCGCTCGGCATCGTAAGCGGCGAAGCGTTCGCGGATCCGAACGCCCGAATGATCTATCGATCCCAGTCCGCGCCACTCGAAAAACTCGCGCAACTCGAACACCTGCTCGATCGCCGACAGCGCCTGCGCATTACCGTCTTCCGGCACGATCCTGCCATACTGGTTCTCCACTTCGCAGCGCCCTTCGGCGATCTGCCGCAACACCATCCACACCGATTGCAGCACGTCGAGCGGTTCGAATCCGGCAACGGTAATCGGCCGCCGGTAATGCTCCGCAATAAAACGATATGGCCGCGTGCCGATCACCATGCTCACGTGTCCGGGTCCAAGGAAGCCATCGAGATGCAGGTCGGGTGAATCGAGAATCGCCTTGATCGTCGGGATGATCGTGATGTGGTTGCAAAACAGCGAGAAGTTATTGATGCGTTGGGCGTGAGCTTCCAGCACGGTCATCGCCGTGCTCGGCATGGTGGTTTCAAAACCCAGCCCGAAGAAGATCACCTCGCGATGCGGATTCGCACGCGCAACAGCAAGCGCGTCGAGCGGCGAATAGACCATCCGCACATCGGCTCCATCCGCCTTCGCTTTCAACAGGCTCTTGCGCGAACCGGGAACACGCATCGCGTCGCCGAAGGTCGTGAAGATCACTTCGGGCCGCTCGGCGAGCGCCACGCAGTCGTCCACGCGGCCCATCGGCAACACGCAGACCGGGCAACCGGGGCCGTGGACGAATTCGACCTCGGGCGGCAGCATCTGGTGAATCCCGTACCTGAAGATGGAGTGCGTATGACCGCCGCAGACTTCCATGATCTGCAACGGCCGCTTAAGGCCTCCACGGTCGCGCACGATCTGCCCGACCAGACGATGGATCTCGTGCGTGAGCGTGCGGGCTTTCTCCGGATCGCGGAATTCGTCGACGTATTTCATGACACGCGCTCGGCTGCATCGGGGACACTCAGGCTGCCGCGCTCATCGGCGAGCAGCGTATGGACCAGGTCCCATAGGATGTGATAAATCGCAACGTGGGTTTCCTGGATCCGATGAATGCTGTCGCTCGGCACCACGAGGCAATGGTCGAGCGCACCCGGCGCTGCCATCTTGCCGCCGTCGTGTCCGGCCAAGCCGATGGTCACCACGCCCATCTCCCGCGCTTTCGCGAATGCGGCGAGCAGGTTGTCTGAGTTACCACTGGTCGATACCCCGATCAGGCCGTCGCCACGGCGCGCCTGCGCCACCAGTTGCCGCACATAGATATGCGCGAAGCCGACGTCGTTGCCCACGGCCGTCATCATGGCGGTATCAGCGACGAGGTTGACTGCAGTGAGCGCCGGACGCCCGGCCGTTACCGGATGCAGGAACTCCACCGCTATGTGTGCGGCGTCGCAACTCGAACCACCGTTGCCCATTGAAAAGAGCCTGCCGTCACGGCGATAAACATCCGCAATCGCGTGCGCAACAGCGACCACGGCGGTGGCCTTATCCGCGAAGAACGCGCGCTTCGCGTCGATGCTTGCCTGCGCCTTCTGCGCGACCGATTCGAGCAGCGCGGCGTCGAGTTTTGCCGCGTCCTGACGGTTGCCGTGAAGGAACGGATACAAGCCTTGTAGCGCCCGATGTTCAGTCATGGCGCGCTCCGTCGTGGTGGTTGATCGTGTCAGGAAGTGGTGGCTCACCGCCCCCTTCCATCATCGCGGCCATCTCCGCCTGCGCCTCCCCAAGTTCACGCAACAGGGCAAGCGTGCGCACGGCTTCGGCTTCGTCGAGACGGCTCATCGCAAAGCCGACGTGCACCAGCACCCAGTTACCCACGCATGCGGACGGCGGCCGATCGTCATCGACGATGAACGCGATGTTGATGATCCGTTGCACCCCGCCTACATCGACTAATGCGAGGTTATTGTCCGCGTCGCTGATCTCGACGATCTGTCCCGGGATGCCTAAGCACATGACGTACTCCGTGGTTCAACAAATGCGGATGCAAGGGCACGCGCGGCGGTAATTGCCGCTTGCCCCAGCGCAATGCCACCGTCGTTGGACGGTACCTGGCGATGTGTCAGTACATTAAAACCGCATGCCGCAAGGCGTGCGGTGAGTTGTTCAAACAGCACGCGGTTCTGCATGACCCCGCCGGAGAGTGCGACAGTACGGACCTGGGTGGACACAAGCAAACGGACGGTCATTTGCACAATGACGATCGCGAGGCCTTTGTGAAAACGTGCGGCCATTGCCGGCACGGGTGTGGCGCGCAGCATGTCGTCGAGCAGCGCGATCCACATGGGTTTCGCGTTGATTAAAAACGAAGTGTCGGCTTCCACGATTTCAAACGGATACGCCAACGCATCGTCTTCTTCGTGGAGCGTACGGGTATCGATCATCGCTTCGAGTTCAATCGCTGCCTGCCCTTCGTATTGAACGCGTTCGCGGCACACGCCGAGCGCCCCGGCGACTGCATCGAACAGACGCCCGGCCGAGCTTGCAACAGGACTATTGATCCCACCGTCGATCATCTGATCGAGCAGCGACAATGGACGGTCGGCGAGAAAATGATGGAGGTCGAGCTTCGCGTATTGCTTCGCGAAACGCGGCCACCCGAGGCTCGCGCACAGATGAGCGTACGTGTTGCGCCACGGCTCGTAAATCGCGTACGCGCCTCCCGGCAGCGCGACCGGTGTGAAGCTCGCGAGACGCTTGAAATCTACGTAGCCGCCGAGCAAAAATTCGCCGCCCCACAGCGCGTTGTCCAAGCCCATGCCAAGCCCGTCTAGCACAATGCCAAGAACGTCAGTGCCCAAACTGACATCATTTTCTGCAAGACATGCCGCGAAGTGCGCGTGATGATGCTGGATCTCGGCAAGCGGTAAATGCCGCTGCTGTGCGATATCGATACCGAGCTTGCGCGACAGATACTCGGGATGCAGGTCGACCGCGACGAGACGCGCTTCATGTTCGAACAAATGTTGATAACGCGCGAGCGACACGCTGTAGTCGCGATAGGTCTCGCCGTTCTCGAGTTCACCGATGTGATGCGACACGACCGCTTCGCCATCGCGCAGCAGGCAGAAGGTGTTTTTCTGCTGTGAGCCCATTGCGAGGACCGGGGGTGCAGCAGCAAGATCGCGCGGCAACCGCAGCGGCGCTGGTGCATAACCACGCGAGCGGCGCAGCAAGCGCGGTACGCCGCCCATGACCCGCGCGACCGAATCGTCCACGCGCCGCGCAATATCGCGATCGTGCATCAGCCAGGCGTCGGCCATGCCTGCGAGGCGCTGGCGGGCCTCGTCGTTATCGATGCATTGCGGTTCGTCTGAAAGATTGCCGCTGGTCAGCACGACCGGGCCGTCAAGCGATTGCATCAGCAGATGATGCAGCGGGGTGGAAGGCAGCATGAAACCCAGCGTCGCGATACCCGGCGCCACGCCCGGAAACGGATCGCGCTTACCCCGATCGATCATCGGCATGATGACGATCGGTCCAGCGGTGCTTTCAAGCAGGACCTCGTCTGCTCCGCTTACCCAGCAATAGCGCTCGATCATCGCCACATCACGCGCCAGCAGCGCGAACGGCTTGCGCTCGCGATGTTTCAGCGCGCGTAGTTTCGCGACGGCCGCGTGATCTGACGCGGTGCATGCAAGCTGAAAACCGCCAAGCCCCTTGATCGCGACTATCTTGCCGCGCTCGATAAAGCGGCGCGTGGCATCCAGTGGATCGTCTTCTGCAACGGAACCATCGGCCTGCTCCAGCCACAGTCGCGGACCGCAAGCCGGACATGCAATCGGCTGGGCATGAAAACGCCGGTCGTCCGGATCGTCATATTCACTCGCGCAAGCGTCACATAACGGGAACGCCGCCATTGTCGTGTTCGGGCGGTCATACGGGATCGCCTGGACTATCGACAAGCGCGGCCCGCAGTGCGTGCAGTTCGTGAACGCATAACCATGCCGACGGCTCGACGGGTCGAACGTTTCGCCGATACACGCCCGGCACGTGACCGCGTCCGGCACCACGCCGGTATGCGCACGGCCACCTGCACTCCCGACGATCCGAAAGCCACCGGGAGGCGGAGGTATCTCGTGCAAAGCGTAACGTTCGATGGCGTCGATCCGCCCAAGCGGCGGACAACCGATTCGCAAGCGCTCGACAAAATCATCAAGCGTACTTGTGTCGGCCCATGCGTGGATCAGCACACCTTCGCTGTCGTTGCCTACATCGCCGCTCACGCCGCAAGCGTGCGCAAGACGCCATACTACCGGCCTGAAACCCACGCCCTGGACCAGTCCACGCACACGAATTTCCTCACCGACCGGTGATACCACGGGCGGTTCGTCGCGGACCGGCGGCAGGCACAGGCTCATGGCAGTGCCCGTCACATGTTGCGGATACGGATATAGCGGCGGATATCCTTCAGGTTCGCCGCAACGCCGACGATCAACGCCGGCAATAGCAAGTACTTCAGAAAGAGCTTCATCATGCTCTCCAGTGGTCCTGCGACACGCTCCCAGCGTCGGCCACAACGGTCTGCGCCTGCATGCTTTCGATCATTGCTTCGATGGTTTCTACTGCTTCACCCACTGCCGCCGCGACGGGTTCGCTCAGCCCCATGCGGCCCTCCTGCCCATCCTCCGTGCCGAGACTTTCCGTCTCACAACCGACTAGAACAATACGTCCGACTTCACCGCCCATCGCTTGCACGGCCTGAAGGACTTTCGCCGGATCGAGATCATGTGGCGAGATCATGACGGGCGGAGCATCGCCTTGAAAACCTTGGTCCGTATTCATGATCGATGGCTCGATCACATACAGCGTGCCCGGCGGTCCGTCGCGATGCGTCGCATCGACAAGGACGGCCACGTCCACGCCGTCCAGCAGCGCGTAATACAGATCGATCCCCCGGATTCCATAGTCGATCACGCGGACATCCGGCGGCCACGCATCGGTCCGTCTTTCGTGCAGACGTCGCACAACCTCTATGCCGAAACCGTCGTCACCCAGGAAGACGTTGCCCACTCCCGCTATCAGGATCGAGGTCATGACGGCCCCTCCTCGCGCAGCGGCTCCATCTCATCGGGCGAGAAAAAGAAGCGATGACCCGGCATGCGTGCAAGGCCGAAGTCACGCCCGGGATCGCAGTCGATCGTTACCGCTACATGGACGTGATCCTCGAAATCGCGCTCGATCGATTCGATGGTCGCTACCTGATCGCGCAAGGCCAGGTCGAAGATATCGGCGCGTGCATGGGGATGCAGCACGACGCGTGAGCCGACTTGTAACGCCACGCCGTCGACGTTGACGCAAGCAAGCCGAGGCTTGGCGTCGAGCTCGGCCCAGGGCGCCGTGTCTTCGGCGGCCTCTCCTGTTTCCTCGGACACGTCGCGCCAACCCTCGGGCCAACCCGTACCCACGCGCACGTCGCGCAAGGTTCCGTGCAGCCGCTGCATGTCGTTCGCGGACAGGCTTTCTGTGCGTTCGAGCAGGGCGCGTGAGCGTTCATCGCCTGCGGCCATCTCGCGCTTTTCGGCGTCGGTCATGGTAAGGATTCGCAGCGTCAGGATCTCGTCGATCTCGGTGGCGTCGAAGAGATCGCCTGCGCTTTCAGGCGCGACTTGCGGGTAGTCGTAGAGGATGATCGGTGCCGCGAGCATGGTGTCGTGGCGTTCACCTGAACCAACCAGTACGGGCCACAACCCAATGTTCTTGCAACCGGCGACTGCTTCGGCCAACTCGTCCGGTGGTTCGATCGACGAAACAAACGCCGCGCCCTCCACGGCCAGCACCGCATGGCATGACAGCAAGGCAAATGACGAGGCGGCATCGCGATTCAAACGCTGCGGTTCATCAACCGGCGTCACGTTGACTATGCGGACCGTGAGCCTGAAGGTGCGTTCATCGATCCGCATTGCGCAGCATTCCACCCGGCCAACGATCGCCGCCCGCGTGCGTACGAGCGCACCGCGAACGAGGCCGTCCGTTTCCATCAACGGTTCTACGGCACGACTTCCGACCAGTGAAAACGGCAGACGCAGCCCCTCGATACACAACTCGCCAAGCGTCAATGCCGGGACCTCGACATGCTGCTCACCGGCTTCCTGCCACGCGTCGAAACGCCGACCACCCACTTCCAGCGAAGCCACCGATTGGGACGAGCGCTCATCCAGTGCCGTACCGGCCGCCACAGGCTCGCTCAACTCACGCACATCCCGTTCGATCAGATGCAGGAAACACGGCCGCACCGTTACGCGCGTTTCGTCGTCGCCTTCGATTACGCACTCGGTCTGCATCATGGATGCATCGCTGCCGGACCAGTCGGCCCATGTCTGCGGATACACGCTGCCGAACGTCCAGCGCTGCCGGTTCTTCACCGAAGACGCTCTGTACGGATAAAGCATGTATCCCTCGTACAGCACGGCCTGAACGATCCCGTCGATGGTGTTCATTGCAAGCCTCCCCGCGCGGGCCGCGGCTGTTCGCTCGGGGTCTCGTCCAGCAAGGACGTGAGTGCTTCGTCCCAGCCAGTCAAGCCGCGCTCGATCCGATAACGCTCCAGCCGTTCAAACACGCCGCGCTGCATACACATCCATGCGGTGTTCGGGTAGTAGTAGTCCCGCATCGCGCGCCAGGTTGCGACCGGCAGGCGGAACGCGGCTTCCTTGTGCCACGGAACACGCGCGACTTGCAGCGTGCCGTCGCTCTCGCGATAAAAAATCGTGCCGCTGAATTGCAGCATCAAAGGAATCTCTCCCTTTCCATCTGCCAGCGCATCGAAATACTTCGCCGCAGCCACATTGAAGTCGAACGTGCACGGCACCGGAAGATCGACCGTGCAGGTATCGGTGAAGGAAGGAACAGCTGCGTTCGCATGGGTCCACAGCAGGGTCCGCAACGTCTGCGACCAGCGCTGCGGTACGCCGAACAAGTCGCTAAGCCGCGCCTGATCGACCGGCTCGTAAGTCCGCCGGGTCGCTTCTATCTGGATCTGGCAATGCAGCGCGAGGCTCGCGATTTCCTCCTGGGCGGCCGACCCGTTTGGCGCGCTCTTGCTGGTCACGCGCAGCTTGAACAACAGCAACGGCGAAACCGAATGCAGCGCGACCTCCGCACCCTCGACGACGAAGTCAAGATCAGGCATTCGGCACTCCCTCGGGCAAACGCTCGCCCGCTTTCAGCGCAGCAAAACACGTGTGGATCGCGCGCCATGCATCCACACCACCCGACACTCCGCGCCAGCGCGCGCGGATCACACCGGTCAGCGCATAACACTGGTCGATAGGCACGCGGTAATGCTCGCGCGCCCCTTCCACGCGATTCACCAATAGCGCTTCGACATCGGGTTCGAGGGTATCGAGGACAGGGTTGTCGGCCACCAGGCGATCCCACGCGCTTAGATCAAGCGACGACTGCATCGCGCCGGCAGCACCCGGATACATCGCGATCACGCACTGCGCGGCCGAGTCCTTATAGAAAAACGCAATGCCGATCGGGATCGCCAACGCGTCCCATTGGTCGTCGCTCAGATGAAACTCGCTAAGCCAGCGAACGCTTTCCGGCACTCGCTTATAACGCGCGTTTTGCTGGTTCCCGAACAGCAACGCGCATGCGCGGCAGCAGCACCGCAGCGCATGCTGATCCAGTTCGAGCAGATGAGGATGAGTGCCGTCGAGCGGTTCGCCACATAGTTCACACAGCGTCGTGACCGGCGGCCGGGCGAACGTACGCAACGCAGCTACCCAGCCGCGTTGCCCGGGTTGTTCTCCCCCGCGTGCATTCATGATGTTGGCAGCGTTGCGACAAACCGCAGCTCGTGGACATTGACGTCCGGCATCCCGTCTATTTCAATGCGCGTCACGTCTGGCGCCTGTTCGAAAATTGCCCGCTCGATATCGCTCTGCACATCGGCGGGGGTGACGTGCTTGCCAGTCAGCACGCCCGCCAGACGAACGCGTACCAGGTCCTCCCGGGCATCGACCAGTTCGATCCTTACGCCTTGTGCACCAAGCGGCGCCCGCAGCCCTTCGACCGCGTGCGCGACGCGGCTTGCCAGGTCGTGCGGATGCAGCCCATGCAGCAACAACAACGCGCTGACCTGTTTGTCCTGCATCAGCCGGGCGACGATCGGACCCTCGGCGCCATCCGCCTCGGTCACGATCTCAGCCAGCCGCGCAAGACCGCTTGCATGCAACTCGAGCACCACCTGCAACAGCGCCTGCGCAATATCGCGCGCATGCGTGTCGTTCAGTGTTGCCAGTGCTGCAATCAATTCGTCGATGCGCCGTTGTTGTTCCTCAAGCACGCGCGCGTCGCTCATGAGTGCCCTCCCGGCTTCATGCCCGGCGGAACGCCAAAGGTTGGCGAATGCGCGACATCGACAGTCTTGCCATCCCCGACATACATATGGACACCGCACGGCAGGCACGGATCGAAGCTGCGCACCGCCCGCATGATGTCGATACCCTTGAACTTGTCCGGCCCGTTCTCTTCGAAGATGGGCGTGTTTTGCACCGCATCTTCGTACGGTCCGGGCGTGCCGTAGATATCGCGCGGATTCGCGTTCCACGGGGTCGGCGGATACGGATGATAGTTCGCTATCTTGCCGCCCTTGATCACCAGGTGATGCGACAACACCCCGCGCACCGCCTCATGAAAACCGCAGCCGATAGCTTCGTCGGGTACCTGGAACGGCGTGAATGTGCGGGTATGGCCCGCGTGCAATTCGGCCAACGCCTTCTCCGCGAAATGCAGCGCGCACGCTGCCGCATAGGCCTGAAAATAAGTCCGCGCGCGGTCGCGTTCAATCGCGTTGCTCCACTTCGGGATCTTCCATTCGAACTCGACTTCCGGCTTCAGTGCCGTCTTCGGCAAATAGATCTTCACGCTGTGACCGGTCGACTTCACATAGCCGATATCCACCAGGCCCGCGAGCGCGGTCGCCCACAACCGTGCGATCGGACCACCACCGGTATCGAGCGCGAGGTAGTCGCCCGTGCGCTTGTCGTACCAGCGCGGTGACATGACCCACGTGTAGTTGCCGTCGAACTTGCGTTTCTGCGGCCGCGGCAAGGTGGTCTGGTTCCACGGATGCTTGCGATCGATCGGATTTCCCAGCGGGTCTTGCCGCACAAAGGTTTCCTCATGATCCCAGTCGTCGTAGAACGAACTGCCGAGCAAAATGCGGATGTTCAGGTTGATCTCGACCAGATCCGTAGTCACGAGTTCGCCGTCCACCACCACGCCCGGTGTGACGAACATGCTGCGGCCCCAGTCGGTCATGGTCTTGTAGTTGTAGTCGCATACATCCGGGTCCTGGAACGAACCCCAGCAGCCCAGCAGGATGCGCCGGCGGCCGACTTCCTCGTAACCCGGCAGCGCCTCATAAAAGAAATCGAACAGGTCGTCATGCAGCGGCACGACCTTCTTCATGAACTCCACATACTTCATCAGCCGCGTGATGTAGTCGGTGAAAAGCTGCACGGTTGGTACCGTCCCCACTCCACCGGGATACAGCGTTGACGGATGCACGTGCCGCCCTTCCATCAGGCAGAACATCTCGCGCGTATAACGACTTACATGCAGTGTCTCGCGATAGAACTCGCCGGTGAACGGATTCAGCGCGGTCATGATGTCCGCGATGGTCTTGTAGCCGTGAATCTCCGCGTGCGGCGAGCCGGTCTTCTGCGCTTTCGCCCATACGCCGGGGTTGGTTTCCCTGACCATCTGCTCGCAGAAATCCACGCCGACCAGATTGTCCTGGAAGATGTTGTGATCGAACATGTACTCGGCCGCTTCGCCAAGATTGACGATCCATTCCGCGATGTTCGGCGGTTTCACGCCGTAGGCCATGTTCTGCGCATACACCGAGCAGGTCGCGTGGTTGTCGCCGCAGATGCCGCAGATACGGCTGGTAATGAAGTGCGAGTCGCGCGGGTCCTTGCCCTTCATGAAGATGCTGTAGCCGCGAAAAATCGACGACGTGCTGTAGCACTCGGCGACCTTGCGTTGCTCGAAATCGATCTTCGTATAAATGCCAAGACTGCCGACGATCCGCGTGATCGGGTCCCAGTTCATCTCGACCAGTTTTGCAGGCTGTGACGCTTGGCCCGACTTCAATTCAGGTGTCGCAATATCCGCCATGACCCCCTCCTGGATACTTCTGTCTCTCGCAGAAACCGTCGTGATGCCAACCAACCACGACGGTTTCCATCTGCGTTCCGCGCAACCGCGCAACCGCTCAGCGACGATAGCCAGTCGTCAGCGTGGGACGGTTATGGCGCCATTTCGGTTCCTGGTTGACGGTCGAATTCGTCAGCTTGCGCAGGCTACGGATAAGTCCGCCGTAAGACTTGATGAGATTCGACGAAAGGACCGCACCCGGGGGCTCGTCCATGAACGGCATGAACTTGTCAGGGAACCCGGGCATCGTGCAGCCGATACAGATTCCGCCGACGTTCGGGCACCCGCCCACGCCGTTGATCCAGCCGCGCTTGGGGACGTTGCAATTGACCACCGGACCCCAGCATCCGAGCTTGACGATACAGTTCGGGCTCCCATATTCCTTTGCGAACAGAGCCTGTTCGTAGGATCCCGCGCGGTCGCAACCATCGTGCACGGTGCGCTGGAACAGCCACTTGGGACGAAGCGCTGCGTCCAGCGGAATCATGGGGGCGAGGCCCGCCAGTTGATACAGCAGATATAGCAGCGTCTCCATGAAGTTGTCCGGCTGAACCGGACAACCCGGGACGTTCACAATAGGCAGGCCCGCTTTCGATTTCCAGTCCCAGCCAAGATAATCCGCCAGGCCCATGCAACCCGTGGGGTTGCCTTCCATCGCATGAATGCCGCCGTAGGTGGCGCATGTGCCCGCACCGACCACGGCCAGTGCTTTAGGCGCCAGGCGATCGAGCCATTGCGGAATCGTGATGGGTTCATGCGTGTCGGGATCCGTTCCCATGGCGGCCCAGTACCCCTCTCGATTGATCTTCTCATTGGGGATCGAGCCTTCCATGACCAGCACGAAGTTATCCATCTCACCCCGCGCTGCAGCATGAAACGGCGCCATGAATTCCGCGCCGTTTTCATAAGCCAGCACCGGATTGTGCAGATGAACCTTCGGTAGTCCGGGAATTGCGCCGAGCAGCACGTCTTCAATGCTGGGCTGTGTGGCGGCGGTAATCGATACGGAATCGCCGTCGCAACCGAGGCCTGCGGTGATCCATAAGATGTGTACTTCTTTCAGCGCAGGGGCGTGTTGAGTCTTGCGGCCATAGGGAATGGCGCTTACCGGATCCATGGTGGGAACCTCCTCGCCTGCTGGCGAATGTCTGATACCCCCGCGGATTGCAACGTGCCTGTTGCCGGCCGTGGCGGGGAACCGCCTTTGGCGAACATGCAGGCGCAGCGATCAATGAATTGTCGCCATGGCTTGTCTGTTCGCTCGTCTCTCCGGTGCGCGTTAGGCCGGTAGTTAGACCGTAATTAACCCTACCGCCTGCATGACCTGTTTTTTATTCTCTTAAATATAGTTCGTAATGCAGGTCAATCAACTGGATTCT
>NZ_JAQGMM010000415.1 GCF_028292365.1 Caballeronia sp. | reverse complement strand
TTGATTACACCGATGTGCGCAAACCCCCGCGCCGCGCCGCCGCCCAGTGCAAGGCCGATCCGCACGGTCCGCTGGGGCGTGCTGGTGCCTGGTACGGGCGACGTGGGCGGCACGGGTGGGATGAGCGCGGTGGTGGAACTCGTCGTCGTGGTGCAGGCCGTGAGCACGGCCGACGCGCAGCCAAGAGAGAACGCGCGCCGCGACAACCGAGGCAGCGACGAAAGCGAGGGTGGCGAAATCTTCAAGGAATTCTCCTGCGATGCAACGGGGGACGAGCTTGGGGCGTGGCGGGTGACGGTAGCTCAGGCGGTCTGGTTAGCTGGGGATTACCGGGGTATTAGCCGCTTGCTGGCCGAATGGTTAAGCCATCCAGTGACGGCGCTCATGATAAAACATGATGACCCCCGAAAGCAGGGCAAAAGCGCCCGGCGGGTATAATTCACACTCGTTTTGACCGCTCGCCAAGTTCGTCCGTAAGACGCACCGAAGCCGGTCCCCGATATATCGCTTGCCTGGCTCCTCCCGTGCCAGCAAACGCATTTGAGCTATCGAGCACACCGCACATGACCCAAGTCCGCACCCGTTTCGCTCCCAGCCCCACAGGCTTCATCCACCTCGGCAACATTCGCTCCGCGCTTTATCCGTGGGCGTTTGCGCGCAAGATGAAGGGCGTTTTCGTGTTGCGCATCGAGGACACCGACCTGGAGCGTTCGACCGACGCGTCCGTCGACGCCATCCTTGAAGGCATGGAATGGCTCGGCCTCGACTACGACGAAGGTCCGGTCTATCAAATGCAGCGCATGGACCGCTATCGCGAAGTGCTCAAGCAGATGCTCGACCAGGGCCTCGCCTACCACTGCTATATGTCGACGGAAGAACTCGACGCATTGCGTGAACGCCAGCGCGAGGCCAATGAAAAGCCGCGTTACGACGGCACGTGGCGCCCCGAAGAGGGCAAGGTGCTGCCGCCTATTCCGGAAGGCGTCTCGCCGGTCATTCGCTTTCGCAATCCGCTCGGCGGCGTAGTGAGTTGGGACGACGCGGTGAAGGGCACGATCGAAATCTCGAACGACGAACTCGACGACCTCGTGATCGCGCGCCCGGACGGCACGCCGACCTATAACTTTTGCGTGGTCGTGGACGATCTCGACATGAAGATCACTCACGTGATCCGCGGCGACGACCACGTGAACAACACGCCGCGGCAGATCAATATCCTGCTTGCGCTGGGCGGCGAAGTGCCTGTGTACGCGCACTTGCCGACGGTGCTCAACGAGCAGGGCGAGAAGATGAGCAAGCGCCACGGCGCGATGAGCGTGATGGGTTATCGCGATAGCGGTTATCTGCCGGAAGCCGTGATGAACTATCTGGCGCGGCTTGGCTGGTCGCATGGCGACGCGGAGATTTTCTCGCGCGAGCAGTTTGTCGAATGGTTCGACCTGGACCATCTGGGCAAGTCGCCGGCGCAATACGATCCGGACCGGCTGAACTGGCTGAACGCGCACTACATCAAGGAAGCTGACAACGCGCGGCTGGAAACGCTCGTGAAGCCGTTCCTGGCCGAATTGGGTATCGACGCCGCCATGATCGAGCAAGGGGCGCCGCTCGAGCTTGTGATCGGTTTGCTGAAGGACCGCGCATCGACGGTCAAGGAAATTGCCGATAACGCCGCCATGTTCTATCAGGAGCCTGTGATCGACCCTGCTGCACTCGCGCAGCATGTCACGGAAACTGTACGTCCCGCGCTCGCTGACTTGCGCCAGGCACTGAGCGAAGTGGAGTGGAGCAAGGAAGCCATCTCGGTGGCGTTCAAGGCCACGCTGACGAGCCACAAGCTCAAGATGCCGCATCTCGCCATGCCGGTGCGTCTGCTGGTCGCGGGCACCACGCACACACCGTCCATTGACGCGGTGCTGATGCTGTTCGGCCGCGAGACGGTGTTGACCCGGCTCGACAAGGGCATCGCCTGAATATGAACATGAGGTGGGGTGGTGCGGGCGCGTGGCATCGTCGCGAACGGTGTCCGGTTTGCGCCTCAAATTTGCACCCTAAGAACGAACTATTTTCAGATGCTGGGCCAAAAGGTATTTACAACTTCAAAAGTGCCCCTTAGAATCTCGTTTCTGTTCTGCAAGGGGGGTATAGCTCAGCTGGGAGAGCGCTTGCATGGCATGCAAGAGGTCAGCGGTTCGATCCCGCTTACCTCCACCACAGAACAGAAATGAAGTTTTTTAAAGCGCCAGAGCATCGGAAAAAAAGCTTCACAAGAATCATAAAGCTGTTTATAATGTCGTTCTTCGCTGCTGACTGACAAGAAACTGATTAATAAGCTGAAAGTAGTATCAAACGATTAAGAAAGTATTAATCGAAGTTAATCAGAAGCAAGTCAGGATCTAAGCGAAAAGAGTAAAGACATTAACTGAAAAGTTTATGTCCCCATCGTCTAGAGGCCTAGGACATCACCCTTTCACGGTGAGTACAGGGGTTCGAATCCCCTTGGGGACGCCAAAACATCGGCGGCTGCCAGAAGCGCTGCAAGTTTGATGAGCCGACCAACCTCACGAACTGATGGAAAGAAGTGGAGCGGTAGTTCAGTTGGTTAGAATACCGGCCTGTCACGCCGGGGGTCGCGGGTTCGAGTCCCGTCCGCTCCGCCAACAAGTTGTAAAAGAAAATCCAGCTTAAGCTGGATTTTTTTCGTCCACGTTTTTGTCTCCCTTTGTCTCCGCGTTTTTCGTCCTGCCTCGTTCCTTCCTTCGACCTCTTCTCCTCAATTCCGCCTTCGGTTCCTGCGCTATTCTTCGCACCACTATCCCGTTGCACCTTGTTGAACGTGTGGCGTGCGTGACATCGAACTTGCGCGCTCGTAAAACTCTCCATTGCCAGCGCGCGCCGGCTGACTTATGTTGATGACTTGATTCAGTGCTTTCATCGCGACATGCTCGATCCCACCGAAGCTCTCTCGCCGTTTCAGTTGCGCCTGGCGTCGATGGACGATTTTTCGTTCGCCGAGGCGCTTACGCGCAACAACATGAACGGCTACTATCGCCGCCACAATCTTGTGTGGCGCAGCGACCTTTTCCTCGGTAGCTGGCGCGAATCGGAAAACTTCGTGCTCGAGTGCGACGGCCAGGCTATTGGCGTGATGCGTGTGACGGAAGAAGACCAGTCGCTGCACATCCGCGACGTACAAGTGGTGGAAGGGTGGCGCCGGACGGGTGCGGGAACATTTCTCCTCGATACCGCGCATCGCTGGGCACGTGCACGCGGACTAACCGAGACGCAGTTGCGCGTATTTGTCGATAACCCCGCTGCCCGGCTTTATATCCGCATGGGTTATAAAACCGCGGGTTCGCGGCTCGCGCAATTCGGCGCGATCCGGCATATGGTGCGCGGCGTTTAGCATTTCAACGCTCGCTCGACCCACCGCTCTGACTATCGTCTCGCGGCTCGCCGTCGCGGACAAAAAATGCTCGCGGACTTTCGCCGAACGCACGTCTGAACATCGCGGAAAAGGCGCTCTGGCTTTGATAGCCGAGCAGCAGTGCAACTTGCGCAAGCGGCCGGCCCTGGCTCAGTAACGGGATCGCGCGCGCCAGCACGGCCTGCTGACGCCATTGCGAAAAACTCACGCCCAGTTCGCGCCGGAACAAACGCGCGATCGTGCGAGTGCTTGCGCCAGCGAGCGTCGCCCAGTGCTCAAGCGAATCTGCGGAAGCAGGATCGGCGAGGACGGCTTCGCATAATGCCAGCAGGCGTTTGTCGGTGGGCATCGGGATAGAGAGAGGCAGCGGGCGTGAGCGTGTGATTTCGTCGAGTGCAAGCGTGCCAAGCAGCCGTTCACGCTCGCTTGAAATCGTACGATCATCCAGCGCAACAGCCACCTCGCGCAACAGCGGCGACACTTCCACGACGCGGCACGCATCCAGTCCCGGCGGTACGACGCTCGCGTCTATGTACAACGTTCGCAAAAACGCGTCTTCCACGATCACTACTTCATGCGTCACGTTCGGCGGGACCCAGATTGCCCGCGACGGTGGCACCATCCACGTTGACCCTTCCGCTGCGATTCGCAGCACGCCGCGTGTCGTGCATGCAACCTGCGCCCACGCGTGCGTGTGCCGCGCAATCCGGACGCCGGCCGGCACGGGCCGCGAGCGAACCCGAATGGGATGCGCGAGCGTCGGCGACGACTCGGCCGGAATGTCGAGATGCTCGACTTCTTCGGATTGCGGCGGCTGCAGCGGTTGATCGATGGGCGTGAACATGGTTTTTAAGCGCTCCTCCACCGTGATATTAAAGGCATTGAGTGGGTCTGGCTTTGAAGTCGGGCGCCGGACGTGTTTCGTCGGACCAAGCGTTGGACCAAGCCATCATGACGTAATGAATGTTTTATACGCTTGGCATAATGCGCGCTGAATCTTCACGGAAGGAATGAACGCATGCAACACGTATTCGTCTACGGCACGCTGCGAGCGGGCGAAAGCAATGACATTCGCCTCGCCGCGGAGCGTAACGGGATCGTCGCTCCCCTGCTGATTGGCTCGGGTCATATCAATGGCCGCCTGTACGATTTCGATGCTTATCCAGGACTCGTGCTCGATCCCACGGCGGGGCCGGTGCATGGCGATATCTATCGAATCGATGAAACGCTCGTGCCCGTGCTCGATGAAATCGAAGAGATCGTGCCGGGTGTCATCGGCTTGTATCGCAGCGAGCGGTTGCACGTGACGGTTCACGTGGACGGGCGCGCGCAGGATATCGATTGCCTGGTTTATCCGGTTGCGGAGGAGGCGGTGGAAGGTTTGCCGCGGATCGATAACGGCGATTGGGTTGTCTATCGACGATCAAGACGATCACGACGATCACAGCCGTGATTCGCTCAACGCCGAAAAAAGCCGCCCTGTATTCCAGAGCGGCTTGGTTCACTCAAGAAGACCAGCGGTAAGTCTTAAATCTCTTCGTAAAGCGGCAACGTCAAAAACTCTGCGAACGTATCCGATGTCGACATCGCTTCGAAAATCGTCGCTGCCCGGTCGTATGGCGCGGTGTCGGCGGAGACGACCGCCTTTACCTTCACCAACTCTTCCCGCGTGAACGCGCGGACCATGTCGGCGGTTACCTTGCGGCCATCGTCGAGCTTGCCTTTCGGCGAGCGAATCCACTGCCACACTTGCGAGCGCGAGATTTCCGCGGTCGCCGCATCTTCCATCAGGTTGTGGATCGGCACGCAGCCATTGCCCGCGAGCCACGAACCAAGATAGTGGATGCCCACGTTGATATTGCCGCGCACGCCGCCTTCAGTGATGGGATCTTCAGGACGGAAATCGAGTAGATCGGTTGCTGTGACTTGCACGTCCTCGCGTTGCTTCGCGATCTGGTTCGGCTTGTCGCCGAGCACTTTCACGAACTCTTCCATTGCGATCGGCACGAGTCCCGGATGCGCGACCCAACCGCCGTCGTAACCGTCACTTGCATCGCGCGCCTTGTCCGAGCGCACGCCGCCCATGGCTTTGTCGTTGGCTTCGGCGTCGCCCTTGATTGGAATCAATGCACTTATGCCGCCAATAGCCGGGGCTTGGCGCCGGTGACACGTCTTCAGCAATTGCAGTGCATAGGCGCGCATGAACGGCACGGTCATGGTGATCTTTGCGCGATCGGCGAGGCAGAAATCGGCGTCGTTCTTGAACTTCTTGATCGCGGAAAAGATGTAGTCCCAACGGCCGGCGTTAAGCCCGGACGAATGTTCGCGCAACTCATACAGGATCTCGTCCATTTCGAACGCGGCGAGGATGGTTTCGATAAGAACCGTCGCGCGAATCGAGCCGCGCGGTACGCCCACGATCTCCTGTGCCGCCACGAAAATCTCGTTCCACAAGCGCGCTTCGAGATGGCTTTCCAGCTTTGGCAAATAGAAGTACGGGCCCGCGCCGCGAGCCAATTGCTCCTTCGCGTTGTGGAACAGGAACAGCGCGAAATCAAAGATACCGCCCGATACACGCTGACCGTCCACGGTCACGTGTTTTTCATCGAGATGCCAGCCGCGCGGACGCACGATCAGCGTCGCGGTTTTATCGTTGAGCTTGTATGACTTGCCGTTCTGTTCAAGCGAAATCGTGCCGCGTACCGCTTCCTTCAGGTTGATATGGCCGGTCAACTGGTTGTCCCAGTTCGGCGTGTTCGAATCCTCGAAGTCCGTCATGTACGAATCCGCGCCGGAGTTCAGCGCGTTGATGATCATCTTGCGTTCGACCGGCCCGGTGATCTCCACACGGCGGCATTCGAGCGCTTTGGGCAAGGGTGCAATGGTCCAGTCGGCTTCGCGGACGGATTGCGTTTCGCTCAGGAAATTCGGGCGTTCGCCTGCGTCCAGCCGCTTCGTGCGTTCAGCGCGCGCATTGAGCAAAGCCTGACGACGCGGCTCAAATGCGCGATGCAGCGTTGCCACCAGTTCAAGGGCCTCAGGTGTCAGGATGGTCTCGTAGCCGGGCTTGATTTCAGCCGTGATGGTCATGCCCTGCGGCACGTGGGTCAGCGTGTTCGCCATGTTCTACATCTCCTTGGTCGGTCAGACGGTTTTGCGTGCCGGTGATTCGGTGAATTCAGTTAGCGGGTGGGACTGCGGGGCATGCGCTTTGAAAGATCGAATGGCGTCGCGTGCTGATGCCGCGGGCAGCCGGCATCGATGAAAGCAAGCAGCTCGGTCATATCGCGTCCGGTGCCGCGTGGCATGACGCCGAGTTGTTCCGCAGGCATCGCCATGCGGTTAAGCCAGAAGGTTGTGTATCCAAACCACGTCGCGCCCGTGACGTCCCAGCCATTCGACGATACAAACACGATCTCCGGGGCTGCCACGCCGATCGCTTGCGTTCCGAGTGCGTAGGCAGCATGAGCGGGTTTGTAGGCCCGCACGGCGTCCACTGAGAGGACGTGATCGAAGAGACCGGACATGCCGGCGCTTTTCACCGCGATGTCCAGCATCTGCGGATTGCCGTTCGACAGGATCGCGAGCTTCAAATCCGGGCGTTTGCGTAGCGCTTTCAGTGCGGAAACCGTGTCCGGAAACGCAGCGAGGCAGGCGTATTCGTCCATCAGACGCTTTTCAGCAGCCGGAGTGAGCGCATGGTCGAGCTTCAGGCGCGTGGCGGCGTATCGCAGCGCGTCGAGCGTGATTGCCCAGAACGGCTCATAACGGGTGCCGGCGGGGTCGGAAAGCGTGCGCAACTGCGTGTATTCGATCTGCTTTTGGCGCCACAACTGCGAAAGCGCATCGCCGTGGCCGGGGAATAACTGCTCGGCGGCCGCCACGACAGAATGCACGTCGAACAGCGTGCCGTAGGCATCGAAGATGACTGCGCGAGGAGGCAAAATCGATGTCGGTGACATGGCTGGCGCTCCGTAAATTAGGTCATCGACTATTCTATTAGTGCGTTAGAACGACCGGAAGATGCATTCAGATCACTTGATCTTTGACTTTTTCGCGCCTAATCTTGGCGCCCGATCATTCGAACAAGCGCAGGCCCATGGACCGCTTCAAGCAAATAGAAACGTTCGTGGCAGTCGTCGCGAAGGGAAGCCTGTCTGCCGCGGCACTGGCCGAAGGCGTCGCCCCCGCTGTGATTGGCCGGCGGCTGGACGCGCTGGAAGAGCGGCTCGGCGTGAAGCTGCTCGTGCGCACCACGCGCCGGATGACGCTTACTTTCGAAGGATCGGCGTTTCTGGAGGATTGCCAGCGGGTGATTCACGACATGCAGAGCGCGGAGGCGAGCGTGTCGGCCGGCGGGGTGAAGGCGAGCGGGCATCTGCGGGTGTCTGCCCCGGCGGGTTTCGGCAGGCGCCATGTTGCCGCGCTAGTGCCAGTTTTCACGTCGATGCATCCGGATGTATCGATCACGCTCGACTTGACGGACCGCATGGTCGACCTGGTCAACGAGGGTTTCGATTGTGCCGTGCGGCTTGGGGAGCTGCCGGATTCTTCGCTGGTGTCGTTGAAGCTGGGTGAGAACCGGCGGGTTTGCGTGGCGTCGCCGGAGTATTTGCGCGTGCGCGGCGCGCCCGCTGATCTCGATGCGCTCGCGCAGCACAACTGCCTGCCGCTTGGGGCGAGCTCGAATCAGCAGCGTGGCTGGGTGTTCCAGAAAGACGGCAGGGTCGTGCAGATGCGCGTTTCCGGCACCATGGAATGCTCGGATGGCGCCGTGCTGCACGAGTGGTGTATTGCCGGATACGGGTTGGCGTGGCGCTCGTGGTGGGAAGTCGGCGACGACATCGCGCAAGGGCGGCTTATCAGCGTGCTCGATGCTTTCGCCGCACCGCCTATCGGGATTCACGCCGTGTTTCCGCAGCGGCGGCATTTGCCGCTGAGAGTTCGCCTGTTTCTCGACCTGCTCAAACACACGTTCGGTGCACCAGGCTATTGGGGCTGAATTGCAGGCCGCTTGCCCTGATTCAGTTACTACAATGGAAGTGCAAGATGGCCACTGCCGAGGAGTCGACCATGTTCAAGCACATTCTGGTTCCGACAGATGGATCGGTTCTTTCGCAGAAAGCCATTGATGGCGCGATCGATCTTGCCCAGTCGGTGGGTGCACGGATTACGGCCTACGCTTGTTTGCCGCTGTATCCGTATTCACCTTTCGCCGATGTCGCCGTCGAGCCGCCCGGGGATTTTCATGAGCGCGCCGAGCGTGAAGCACGGGATCATCTCGGGGCCGTTGAAAAGGCCGCTACCGCGGTTGGCGTTTCCTGCAACTCCGTCACCAGCGTTGAATCCGCGCCTTATATCGGCATTATCGATATTGCAGAGCGCGATGGCTGCGATGTGATTTTCATGGCGTCGCATGGGAGGAGGGGGCTGGGGAGTTTGCTGATTGGCAGCGAGACGCAGCGGGTGCTGACTCACACGAAGATTCCGGTGATCGTTTATCGGTAGAGTTAATAAAAAAGCACTCGGACTTTCGAGCGCGTGCTTTTTTTTCCCAGTTACCCGGTTACCTTTAAGTATTAAGCGACTTTCTTCTCGAAGAACTGTTCGTCTTCGGTAGAACCGTGCAATGCGGTCGTCGACGCGTCTTTTTCAACTGCCTGCGTCACTGCATCGAAGTAGCCCGTTCCCACTTCACGTTGATGCTTGACCGCGGTGAAACCCTTTTCAGCCGCCGCGAACTCCGCTTCCTGCATCTCGACGAACGCGCTCATCTGATTGCGTGCATAGCCGTGCGCCAGGTTGAACATCGAATAATTCAGCGCATGGAAACCAGCCAGCGTGATGAACTGGAACTTGTAGCCCATCGCGCCGAGTTCTTTCTGGAATTTGGCGATGGTCGCATCGTCGAGGTTCTTCTTCCAGTTGAATGACGGCGAGCAGTTGTACGAGAGCAGCTTGCCCGGAAATTCACGATGAATCGCTTCGGCAAACTTCTTCGCGTACGCAAGGTCCGGCTTGCCGGTTTCGCACCAGATCATGTCGGCATACGGCGCATAGGCGAGCCCGCGCGAAACAGCTTGTTCGAGGCCCGGCTTCGTGCGGAAGAAACCTTCCACGGTACGCTCACCGGTCAGGAACGGCCGGTCGTTTTCGTCGACGTCGGACGTCACCAGATCCGCCGCTTCCGCGTCTGTCCGGGCGAGCAGAATGGTTTTTGTACCGGAAACATCAGCCGCGAGACGCGCAGCGGTGAGTTTCGCGATGTTTTCACGCGTCGGCACCAGGACCTTGCCGCCCATGTGCCCACATTTTTTCACCGATGCCAGTTGATCCTCAAAGTGCACGCCCGCCGCGCCGGCTTCGATCATCGCTTTCATCAATTCGAATGCGTTCAGCACGCCGCCGAAACCGGCTTCAGCGTCGGCCACGATCGGCTGGAAGAAGTCGAGATATCCTTCATCGCCCGGATTCTTGCCTTCCGACCACTGGATCTGATCGGCGCGTGTCAGCGTGTTGTTAATGCGCTTGACCACCAGCGGCACCGAATTGGCCGGGTACAGCGATTGATCGGGATACATTTCACCTGCGACGTTGGCGTCCCCAGCCACTTGCCACCCGGACAAATAGATCGCCTTCAAACCGGCCTTGACCTGTTGCATGGCCTGGTTGCCAGTCAGCGCGCCGAGCGCATTGACGAACGGCTCTTCATGAATCGATGCCCACAGCTTCTCCGCGCCACGTTTCGCCAGCGTGTGTTCAACCGGCACCGATCCGCGCAGCCGCACGACGTCGTCGGCGGTATAGCTGCGCTTGATGCCCTTCCAGCGCGAATCCGTGTCCCATTGTTTCTGGAGTTCCTGAGCTTGTTGTTGGCGCGACATGGCGTTTCTCCTTTGATTACCTGACTGATGACTAATGATGGGTCGTCTGGTTGAACAACCGGAAGGTCTTGGTGCTTCTGGTTGCTCAACTCTTATATAAGAGTCTATGGAAAGGAGAGAGGGGAAGCCAGCCGCGTGAGGAAGTTTCTGAATATAAATTATCGTTAATAATCAATTATTTGAAGTTTATATTTCACGATATAAAACGAGCTTTCCTATGCTGAGACGTCACGGCTTGTGCCATGCACCAACAATTTCGTGGCACAAGAACTCTTTCCGCATTATGAAATTCAGGGCGTGGGCGAAAAAAAACCGACGCACGAGGCATCGGTTCTTTTCTTGCCGGCGCACGCGAGAAGCGTGCGCTGCATACTTTACGACTTAGCTGCCACGACGCGGAGCGCGCGGGCCGTCGTTGCGACGTGCTGCATAACCGTCGCGCGAACCGCCGCCAAAGCCCGAACCACCGTCACGCGATCCACCACCGCTACGATACCCGTCACGCGAACCACCGTCGCGCGAATCGCGAGCACCGCCGGCGCTTGCCGGCTTGTTGCCCCAGCCGCCCGGCTTGGCCGAACCACCGTTGCCAGCGCCACCGCCGCTACCGAAGCGACGACCTGCGCCGCCTGCACCAGCGCCACCGCCCGGACGGCCACGGCCGCCAAAGCCAGGACGACCGCCGCCACCGCCGGCCGGAGCCGAACGACGCGGTTCAAAGCCAACAATCACGCTCACATTCAGCGGTACGCGAACGAAACGCTCGATGCGCTTAAGTGCGCCTTGCTCAGCGTGGTGCACGAGGCTGATTGCCGTGCCCGTACGGCCAGCACGGCCCGTACGACCAATACGGTGAACGTAGTCTTCCGCGAACTTCGGCAGATCGTAGTTGAACACGTGCGTGATGCCGGGGATGTCGATACCGCGAGCGGCAACATCGGTTGCGACCAGCACGCGCACTTTGCGCTCGCGCAGTGCACGAATCGTGCGGTTACGCGCGCCTTGCGGCAGATCGCCATGCAGGGCAGCCGATTCAAAACCAGCATCCGACAAACGGATAGCCAGTTGATCAGCGTCGTTCTTGGTTGCCGTGAAAACGATAGCCTGATCCAGGCCGGCATCGCGCAACAGATGGTCGAGCAGACGATCCTTGTGATCGCGGTCATCGACGTAATGCACGGTTTGCGCAATGTTGTTTTGCGCTTCGAGCTTTTGAATGATCTCGATACGTTCCGGATTCTTCAACAGGCGGCCGGTCAGCGAGCTGATCTTGCCGTCGATGGTCGCCGAGAACAGCAGCGTCTGACGTGTAGCGGGCGTAGCGGCAACAATCGTTTCGATATCGTCGATGAAACCCATGTCCAACATGCGGTCGGCTTCGTCGAGCACGAGGATTTGCAGTTGCGACAAGTCAATACGGCCGCGTTCCAGGTGATCGAGCAAACGGCCCGGCGTAGCGACCAGGATTTCCGGGTTCTTCGCGAGCAGCATCAATTGCTGGCCATACGCGACACCGCCGAGAATGCTGACCGTGCGTAGCCGGCGCAGGTGCTTGCCGTACGTGGTTGCGGCAGCGGTAACTTGCATCGCGAGTTCGCGGGTCGGCGTCAGGACCAGCATGGTCGGACGAGCGACCGGCTGGGTGCGGCGGGCCGGGCGGGCGTTCGGGTCATGCGGCTCACGCGGTGCTGAAGCCTTGGCTTTTTCGAGCTGCGAGAAACGTTCGATTGCCGGCAGCATGAATGCTGCGGTCTTGCCCGAACCGGTCGGGCTGGAAACCAGCAAGTCGCGGCCGGCGAGCGCTGCGGGAATCGCGCGCTGCTGAACCGGCGTCGGCACTTGATAGCCGGAAGCTGTCAGGGCAACAATGATCTCAGGCGACAGGCCGAGCGATTCGAAGCTCGGGCCGGTCTGCACAGCAATAGCAGCGGCGACGGGCGCAACTGAAGAAATAGGGGCGGGGATTGAAGGATTAGCAGGCGAAACAGATGCTGCCGGCGCGGCGGGTGTGTCTTCACCGAGTGCCAGTGCAGCGATGGAGTCCAGCGGGCTATGGGTGTTGCTCGAAGTCATGTCGATCCTTGAAACGGGGAATAAGGCGTGTGGCGCCAATCGGCATACCCAAGTCGTCAGATTCAGCGAGCAAAGAAGCAGCGAGCAAATCGAAAAACGGGGGCAGCTCGCAACAATAAAGGCGAGCTTTTC
>NZ_JAQGMM010000363.1 GCF_028292365.1 Caballeronia sp. | reverse complement strand
GCTCGGCGATGGCGCGCACTACGTGGACCGGGGCGGTGAGACGTCTCCGCCCTATCCTGAGCTGGTTGGCCGGCTCGCTTCCGGCGATCCGCTGCCTGAGGCGGAGTTTCCGTTCATTGTTTAGGTTTTCTGATATGTGGGGACCATACGAAACCCTACTCGATCAGATCAACCTGAAGCGATCGCTGGTCGACGCGACCATGGTCGTCGATCGCACGCACGCTATAACTGCCCGCCGTACGCGGCTGCCAGTACAGCGCCACGCCTGGGTCACTGCGGCCCACATAGGCGTCGTTGACGAACCAGTACAGCGCGTGTGCGTCGGCATCGGTAGACGCGTTGAACGCAATGCGCTCCTGCCCGAGCTGCTTCAGCCGCATCGCATAGACGCTGCCACGCAGGGGCGACGTGATCTGCGGCGGAACGCCATCCGGCGCCCCGGCGTTGCGGCACTCCGGGTTTTGCGGCGGCTTGCGGCGCGGAATGCCCGCTTGCATGAACACCTGCTGCAAATCGGAGGACCAGAATTCATACACCTCCTCATGCGTGTGCTTGCCCGTATAGGGAGGACATGCCGGCAAGCCGCTCGCGTCGTCGATCACCACGGGACGATGCACATTACTCACGCGGATCGGCGATTTGCCCGGGATAAACCAGGTCCAACCGCGTTGCGGACACCACTGGTTAGGCAGCTCGCCGCTCGCGAGACAGATCTGCACGCGTTTGAGATTGGCCGGTCTGGGCCTGAACGGTTCGGTCAGTTGCCCCCGTTCGGCTTCCAGTCCATCGACAATCTGGAAGAACAGCGGCGCAGCGGCATCCACACCGACGAATGCCGGATTGCCGGTGCCATCGAAATTGCCTACCCATACAACCAGTACGTAAGGGCCGAATATGCCAGCGGTCCACGCATCGCGAAACGCCCAGGACGTGCCGGTCTTCCAGTACGCCGGCAGATGTGACGGCTGGGCGCCGCTGGTCTCGTCCGGCCGCAGATGCTGGCGCAGCATATCCATCACCATGAAGCTGGCCTCGTCGCTGAGGATGCGGGTGCCCGCCACCTGAGGGTCACTTGCGCGCAGGCGCAACGGCCTCAGTTCACCACGATTGGCGAGCATCGCGTACATGCCGGCCAGTTCCTGCATGGTCACTTCTCCACCGCCGAGTACCAGCGCGAGCCCGTAATGCTGCTCGCTGGCCATCCGACCGATGCCAGCTTGCTGCAGGAACTGATACAGATTGGGCTGATGCAATTGCGAGGCCACCCACACCGCCGGGATGTTGCGGCTGCGGTTCAATGCGTCGGTGGCGGTGATCGGCCCCAGGAAATGGCCGTCGAAATTCTCGGGCGTGTAAGGGCCAAACGAGGTAGGCACGTCCCGCAGCACGGTCTGCGGATGCAGAACACCCTGGTCGAAGCCCAGCGCATAGATGAACGGTTTGAGCGCCGAGCCTGGAGAGCGCCGCGCCAATGTTCCGTTAACCTGACCTTGTATGGAGTGGTTGAAATAGTCCGCCGAGCCGACCAGCGCCTTGACACCCATGTCGCGGGTGTCGACCAGCATGGCCGATGCATTTCGAATCCCGATCCCGCTGTTACGTGCGACGTAGCGGGCAATCTGCCGCTCAAGAATATGCTGCAGGTCCAGATCGAGCGTGGTCCGCATGCGGGAATCGCGATTCCCGCCGTCAATCCGCTGCGCGGCCAGCACCTGCTCCACCGCGTGCGGCGCCTCGAACGGCAAGCGTGACAATGGCCGGATATTCAAAGGCAGCGCGAACAGCGGCTTGAACGCGGCATCTTGTGGATGGCCCGTCAGCCACCGTGCGTAAAGGCCGTTGCGCGAGGCCATGAGCTGCGGGTTGATCACCCAAGCCGCACCGGCACCCCATCGCGTTGGCACGCTAGGTAAACGGCGCGCCGGATCTTGCGGAATCACCGCCAGCGTGAGCGCCTCCGGCAAGCTCAGCGCGCCTACCGACTTGCCGAAATACGCGATGCTGGCAGCACCCGCCCCTTCGACGTTACGGCCATACGGAGCATCGTTCAGATACGCCTCGAGAATCTGCTGCTTCGAGTAAAACAGCTCGAGCTGGATCGCGCGCCCCACCTGCTTGAGCTTGCCCCACGGCGTGCGCGTATTGAGCTGCCATAGGGAGCGTGCCAGTTGCATGGTGATGGTCGAGCCGCCTTGGGGGTTGCCACGCCGCACGTAGGTCACCCATGCGCCGCGCGCGAGACCGTACGGATTGAAACCGGGATGCCAGCGATACCAGCGGTCTTCGTGCAACAGCACCGCGTCCGCCAACTGCGGCGACATGTCTTTGAGCGGCACCCATAAGCGGAAGCGATCGTCGCTCGCGAGGGTCAGGCGTAACAGGCGGCCGTGATCGTCGTAGACCGCCGTCGATGAAGGTTTCCAGCCTTGCAGCGACGGATGCGGCCACAAGCGGCAGCCCGCCAGCACGCCCGCGACGAGCAACGCGCCGACTAGCCAGTTCTGCCAGCGCTGAAGCCAGCCGATGCATGCATGTAACAAGGAACGAAGTAAAGACACGATGATGAGATTCGCAGAGTGCAGAAGCGTCGGCGCCTATCGGGCCACCCGTCATCCGCTTTCGCGCCAGACGGGTGACCGCGGGCTCAAGGTGTACGCACCACCGTGAGGGTGGCGCCGCCCGGCGAGCGGGCCTGAATCCGGCGGTCGTACATGGACTCGCCAAAGGCCGGAGGGACGAGGAACTTGCCGGCATTACTCGCCTTGATGCGATACACGAACTCCTTGACGTCCGTCGTCGCGGTCCCGTAGATCACCACGCGGTCTTCGCGGATATCGGCATAGTCGGGCTGCCACGTCGAGCTCGCGAGGCCGATCGGCGAATGCCACGGTGCGGGTCGCGCATCGCTGGCATCGTTGCCGCTATCGCCGCCCTGGTCGGCCTGATCCCCCTGGTCGTTATTGCTTTCGTCCGTCTGGCTCGGGGCTGGCGGCGGTTCGATCACCGGCTCGAAACCGCCCGGTAGCAGATCGACAATCGCCACGTTGGCCGCGCCTTCTTCGCCCGTGGCGCGAATCTTCACGTGGACCTCGATCTCTTCTCCGAGCGTAATCTTGTCGAGCGGGTTACCGTTGATGCCGGTGTAGTCACGCACGATCTCGAGACCATTCTTGATCGCTTTATCCGGAATACCACGGTCGTATCCTGCCTGACTGGTGACCCGCCACGCCGGCAAGCTGCTGCCGTTGACGAAGCGCAACTTCGACGCCGCCGCACTCCAGCTACCCGACTGCAACAGGTTGCCCTGCAGCGTCGAGATCAGCTTGACGCTGCCATCGGCATGCACTTCGCTGATTGCCAGCTTGTCCAACCCGACTGCGTTCGTGCTCGCATAAGCGTCGAGCGCGAGCACCGTCATGGCTGACGACAACGTATTGAACTCGTTGCGCGCCAGCGGCCCAGCGATGTTCTCCATTACCTGAGGCGAGAGCGCCTTCGCCCGGTCCGGGAAGTATTTCGACAACAGGTAAAGCACGCTCGCATCGCGCGTCAGTGGATCGGTGTAGTAGCCGTATTCGAAGCGCGGGGCATCCTTGCGTTCGAGCTTGCGTTGCGGCCCGGCGATCATCGCGTTGGCCTCCTTGTCCTGCTTGAGCAGTTCGTAGGAAGCGGCCAGCCACGCCGCCGCGAGATCGTTCTTCCAGTCGTTCGGGAACGCCTCCTGCAAGCGTTTTTGCACTGCTGCCAGCTCGTTGGTCGTCACGTTCCCCTGCCGCGTCAGCAGATATACCGCGTAGGCACGCTGTCGCAACAGGTCGAGCGTATCCATGCTGTCGTCGCTCGCAAGCTGGTGCAGGTACTGATTGCCTGCGTCGAGCATGTCGCCGGGCACCGCGACACCCCGGTCGCGCGCTTCCAGCAGGAAATGCATTGCATACGCCGAGACGAAGGGCTCCGCATCCGGCGTCGCGGACCACACACCGAAGCCGCCATGACTGTTCTGCCGCGAGCGCAGCACGTCGAGCATCTGCGTCAGCGCCTGGTCGTTGGTCTGCTGCGGATCGCCATTGGCAGGCCGCAGCGCGCGCGTGAGCGCCGGCACCGACGGCCACTTCGAGGCGACCAGGCGCGGCACGGCCGCACTGACGATCTGCTCGCTGCAATAGTTCTGCACGTTGACCAGCCACGACGTCAAACCCTGCGACAGCACTACCGGCACCGTCGAGATGCTCGCATCGCGCGAAGCGTACGCGTCGTACATCTTGCGCAAGCCCGGCAGATCCACGTTGCTGTTAGCACCTACGCGGGCAATGTCGACTTGTGCGCGATACGCGGCGGCAGGACGCACTGACAGGTCAAGACTCTGCTTCGCCGACTTGCCGCCATAGCGGGCGCTGAAGGTCAGGTTGCCTGAGCCAAGCGTCTCGGTCGCCTTGACCCGGAAGATAGCCACGCCCTCGTGCATCTGCGCAAGGTTCAAGTCCTGCGACGCATTGCCGAGCACCTGCAACTGTGGACCAGTCGCAAGCGCCACTGTCACGGGGACCGGTTTGTCGCCCGAGCCCGTGAGATTGTTGGCGACGCCCACGCTGACCTCGGCCTCGTCGCCGGGAGCCAGAGTGGTGGGAACGTTCGGCGACAGCACGAAGTCGCCGCGTACCGTGGTAGCCGCCTCGATAGTACCCACCAGATCCGGCGACACCGACACCGCCATCACCCGCAGCTTGCCGTTGAAGTAGTCAGGCACGGCATAGCTCACGTCCTTCTCGCCATCCACATCGACAATGCCGGACCAGTACACCACCGGCTTGTCGCGCTTGCGCTTGAAGGGGTTGAGCTGGCTGCCGATTGCATCGTCGGCATCGCCGCCGGGCGCCGCCATTGCCATCAGCTTTTCGAAGTCCGGCAAGATCAGGTCGAGAATCTGCGAGGTACCTACTTCGAGCATGCGCTTGCGGAAAAAGAACTTCAGCGGATCGCCCAGTTTGTAGCGGCCGACCTGCAGGATGCCTTCGTCCACGGCGAATACCACGACCTTGGTCGGATGCGCCGCATGCAGCTTGAACGTCACCGTCTGCCCCGGCTTGACCAGCGGGGGTGCATCGAGCGTCAGCGGATTGCGGCGCGCGTCCATGTTCACCGAGAACGGCACGACGCCATAGCTCAGCGGGCTCATGAAAATCTCGTCCGACGACGGATCGCGGATGTACTGCACATTGATATAACCGTTGCCCTCGAAACCCGCCGGCACCGTGATGTGCTGCACGGAGCTGGTGGTATCGGCGTGAAACCAGGCATGGGCATAGACCTTGTCGCGCTCGATCGTAATCAGGCCGCTGCCCGCATACGGCGCGCGGATCGCGATCTCTACCGGCTCGCCCTGGGCGTAATCGTGTTTGCTCAGGTTAACCTGCAGCTCAGCGTTGCGGTCAAGCGACCGGGACACATTGGCATCTCCCGCCACGGAATACTCGACCCGGTTTACTTCGGTTCGATCGGCAGTCCGAATGATGAGCGCGTAGTTACCGGGCTTGTCGGTCGGCAACGTGTAATCGAGTCCGGCGCCTGGGATCGTCAGCGGATTCTCGCTGACCGGCACCTCCTTCAGACGCGAGTCGTACTTGTAGACGCCCGAATCCTGTTTGGTCAGCACCGAGACATAGCGCCGCTCCACCAGTTGCGCCTTCAGGTCCTTCAGTTCGATCGACTTGACCTGCGGATTGATCGCGACCAGACGTACGGCGCGCGGACTGCCGCGTTTCACATAGTTGAGATCGTCTGTCGACTTGTAGCCCACCAGCCAGTCGTCGCTGGAAACCAGCGCCTGCACGTTCGCGGCTACGCTGCGGCCGCCCTCCGCTTCATACGCCTTGGTCAGAAAATACAGCTGATAGGTCGCATCCGCGTATTTCTTGAGGTCGAGATCGAACTCGGCGCGCCCCTTGTCGTCGGTCTTCCCGTCCTGGAGATTGGTGGTGTAGCCCTCCTTCGCGCGCCGTACGTCGAAGAAGTGATAGTTCTGCCAACTGCGGAATTCCGGCCACGCCGGGCGCAGCGTCAGGGACGCCTCGACGCGCCGGTCGGCCGCCGGCGTGCCGAAAAGATTCTGCGCCTCGACCAGCCCTTTCAACTGATCGGGTTTCACCCAGCCCTCGGCAACCTGCTGCGAGAATCTGGCCTCGACCTTCATCCGGTCCGGCAGAAACTCCTTTACCTGGACAGTAGTCGAACCAATCGGCGCGTCAGTCTTGCCGTTCCTGACGATATAGAGGTTGACCGTCCACGTGCCGGTCGGCGCAGTTTCCGAAGGCGTATAGGATATCTCGCTAAAACCGGAATCGTCGACAGCGACCGGCATGCGTTTGACCGTGATACCACGCGGATCGACGATTTCCGCCTGCAGCGGCACGCCGGAAGGGCTATGCGCCCAGCTCGCCGCGCGCACGATCAGACCAATATGGAACAGATCGCCCGGCCGGTAAATGCCGCGATCCGAGAACAGATATGAGGACAACTGGCCTTCGCTGGACGCGTTGCGCTCGCCGCCCACGTCAAACCGCGAGAAGTCGAGCTGGCGATCCTGGCCACCCACAGGCAGAAACGACAGATCGTCTTCCTTCTTCACGACGTACAGCAATGGCTTCTTCTCGTGGTCGAGACCCTTGAAGGTCGGGAAGCGCACCACGCCATCGGCCGTGGTCTCCTGGGTAAAGAGCGTCTGGCCGTTGAGCGCCAGCACCGACACCGTCGCGCCGCTCACCGGCTGGCCGGTGCGGATCGACTGCACGAACACGTCCTGGCTGCCATCGAGCGCGCGCTTGACCAGCATGCCCAGGTCCGTAATCACAATCATGCGCGTGTCGGTCGACTGACCGTCGGCGTCGCTGCTGCCGTCAGTGTTGCTATCACTGTTGGCATCGGCGTTGCTGTCGTCCGAGCCGCCGCTAGCGCTGGCGTCGGTGCTTGCGCCCTGATCCGTAGCCTGCGCAGCCTTGTCGGCCTTTTTCTTTTCGGCGACGGGGTCGTAGGCCGACAGACGCAGCAGGAACACGCCGCGCTTGCCGTCCTTCAGATATTGACCAAGATCCACACCATCGTAATGCGCCTTGCCGGGGCCGGCCTTCGGAAACACCCGCTTCTGCTCGAAGCGTTCGACGATATGGTCTTCGCTAAAGGCATAGCCGAGGTCCGGTTGGGTATAGGTACCCTGGTTGAAGCTCACCAGATGCTGCAATTGGTCCGGCAACACGCGGCCTATTTCGAGCTGCATGCCGGGCAGGTTGCGCGAGACAACCGAGATCCGCTTGCTGCCTCTCAGCGACAGCAGCGAACCGTCCGCCATGAAGCGCAACAGCTTCGGATAGTCAGGCACTGTGAAGGTCTGAACCGATGGCTTGCCAAGCATGTAGCCGCCGAACGACTTCAGTCCGGAGGCAATGCGTACATAGACGCGCTGGCCGGGTTCCGCGTGGAATTTGAAGCTCTGCAGCTCCGCGTATTCGTTTTCGGTGGGCACCAGTCCGAGAGCAAGCGGTTGCGACTTCCGCAGGACCGTCTCGCTCACGTCGGCGCTGTCCCACTCATAGGGCGGTTCGTCGTCGTTCTGGTCGACGCCTTCCTTGCGCTTCGGCAGCACCCAGGCCTTGATCAGACCGTTCAGGTCACCACCGCGCACCGCCCCGCTGATTTCCGTGACGACCACCTGTTCCGGTTCGTACCGGTCGTTATCCACCAGCGTCGGGCTCACGCTACTGACTGCGAGGCTATACAGACCCGGAACACGCACCATCGACTGCAATGGCTCTTTGGTGCCCGCGCCGCCGCGCGAACTGCGTGCGCCGCTATCAAGCGTCAGTTGAACCGCACCGTCGTCGCGCGGCAGGTCGAGCGGCTGCGAGTGGATCCAGGCGTTCAGTTTGACGGCGTCGTAGGTCACCGTGAATTTGAGCGGCGTGTTGAACTTGCCGTCGCTGCCCGACATCGCCAGCGAGAGGCGCTTTTCGAATTGCGCTGTGTCGACAGGGTAGTTGAAGCTCACCGGCATGATGGTTTTCTTCGCCGCTGCGTTCCGCGGGTCCTGATAGAACTCGGCGTTGCTCGTCTTGACGGTAAACGGCGCGAGATCGAAGGCCAGATGGTTGTCGGCCATCAGCACATGCGGAGCAAAGGTTTGCCTGATATTGAAGCCCACCTCGACATGAGCGCCAACCGGCCAGTCAAAGGCAGGCACGAAGCGCAGCGTGTGATCGTCCGCCCAGCTCCATTCACCTTTCAGCGCGGGCGTCATGGTGATGCCTTTGGTGGCGGTCTTGCCGACCAGTTCTATCGGTGCGGCCGAGCGCGAGAAACTCACTTCAAGCGGATGAATCGTGATCTTCGGGCCGCCGTCAGTCTGTACGTAGTCGGTGATCGCCGGCACCCTGACCCGGAAGGTGATGCGCTCCGGTTCGATGGGCTTCGGACGGTTCACGTACCAGTGCCAGCCAGCCCAGGCCGCGATCGCAAGCAAGACGGCGCCAAGCACCGCGCCGACGAAACGCCGGGGGCGGCGGCGGATCGCTGCGCCCGCGGCCGGCGCCCACGCCGGAGGCGACCATTCGATGCTGCCGAAAACCGGCCGCAAAATCATCATGATGAGGTGTAACAGGCCGCGCACCAAACGCAGCGGCAGGACAAACAGAAATCGCAGAATATCCATGCTTCCCTTCGTAGGGATAAGCATGCGGCTTCTTATCCCCGGTTCTTTTTGCTATAGCTACTATTCTTGGATTCGAACCCGCGCCGCCGGCCAGCGCCAGCGGCTAGTCGTGAACAACGAAGGTCGATCAGTCGCCCAGCGTCGCTCGCGCAGGGACGCATTACGCCGCAGCGTCACGCCCGCCGCGCAATAAAGGTGACCCGGTTTAATAACCTGAACAACGGATCGGCGCAACGGTCTCGGCGCTAATCCGACAATTTTTGATAGATAGCCCTGACCATCGGCGGGCTGTGTCAGGTCGCCGAGCGCAAACCCGCAGGCGCGTTCGTTTCGAAACCATGGGCGCGGTCCATCGCAGGAACATGGGTCTTTTCGCTTCCCTTAGTGCACATATCCGATAGCGCTTTGCGTGCTCCGCTAAACGAGCACGCATGCAAAGGTCTGTCTCATTCCGGCGCCGTTACAGCCGTTTGAAAGCCTCAGTACAAGCCCTTTGTTGTCTGACGTCATTTAACATTAAAACAACGCTCAACTACGCGAGACCCGCCACAGTAGCGCTCTTCGCCCGTATAAAAGCCCAAAAAATCCAGGAAATTAAAAGCCCGCAGAAAATATTACTAGTGTAAACGCCGATGCTTCGCGTATTGCGCGAGATAAGTCATCTGACA
>NZ_JAQGMM010000343.1 GCF_028292365.1 Caballeronia sp. | reverse complement strand
AGTTACTCGCGAACATGCAACGCTCCGTGCCGAACGCCTCGATCGCATCGACAACAAACGGGCGAATGCTGTCGGTGGTCCACTTCCAGTCGCCCATGCCGAGCCCCGATATCTTGCAAAACACGTTCGGCGCAGACGCGAGCAATTTCATGCTTGCGCGCCAAGCGGCGATCTCCTCCGTGCCCCGATCGACCGGCATGCCAGTATGGTTGAGCACCATCGGCGTGTCCGGAAACGTCTTCGCAAGCGTAAGTGCCTCCGCCATCTGCGTATAGTAAAGCTGCAAGTCGAAGGACAGATCGTAGCGTTTGAGCAGGGCATAGCCGCGTTGCCACTGCGGATCGCTCATCAGGTGCGGATGTTCAATGAACGTCTTCACCGGATCATGATGGTAGTTGAGGCACTGACGGATTCCACGAACGTTAGGAAAAGCGCAGTGCTCTTCAATCGTCTGCTGGACGCTCGGCGAAGCGAGGTCGGCAAAGGCCACAATGCCGTGCGGATAGCCATGCTGGTCCGCCACGCTCTGCAGCCAGCGGGTCTCCGCTACCGGATTGTTATGGTCATACTCCACCTGCAGATGGACCGTCTTAACAACGTTCTGATTCTTGATATCTTCGCGGAAATCGTCGATCAGATAGTCGCGACGGATCGCTGAGTAGTCGCCGAACACTCGCTCGAGCATTTCGTCCTGCAGCCAAGGATAGCGTCCAGTTTTCAGATCGTACAGGTGATGATGGGGGTCGATGATCGGCAGGTTGTCCATTTTGTCTCCTGATCGGTTCGTCATGTTCGTGAGCAAAGACGGTCGGCGCCACGAGTGCGTCCAACAGTCGTCCGCCTGGATGAGAGTGCTTCAGTACTTGCCGGCTGACGGCGGATAAACCCGCGCTACCACCTTCTGCGTGTCGGGCTGATCGATCGTCTCCTTGGTCACGAGCGGTTCTTTCAACGCGAGTTGTTGAGTAGTGGGCTTGCCGGTCAGAGCGTTTGACACCTGGGTCGTTGCGTCGATGCCCTGACCTACCGCTTCCTGCAGGAACAATCCCTGAATCGCCCCATCGCGCAGCAGCTTGATCGTGGTCGGGCTGCCGTCCGCAGTCACAACCGCGACCTTGCCTGTCATACCGCGCGTCTGCAGCGCTTTGGCCGCGCCCGTGCCAGCTTCGTCGTACATGCCATACAGCGCCTTGATGTCGGGATGCGCGGTCAGGATGTCGTTCGCCTGTGCGACCGCTTCAGATACCGTGAGCCCATGCGTCTCGAGCATCTGCGTCAAATCGCAGCCATCGGCCTTGAACGATTCCTTCGCGCCGGCCAGATACTTCTGCGCATTCTCGCGGTCCTGCGGCAAGGACAGCATGCCGATCTTGTTGCTGCCTCGCTCCTTCGCCAGCTTGCATACGTATGAGCCTTGCGTCTTGCCGGTTTCGAAGTTGTTCGCGGTAACGGCAGACGTGTAATCCGTCTCGCCCGGTTGCGGGCCGATTCCGGCGAAGGCAATGGGAATCTTCTTTTCCTTAAGGAATCGCAGAATCTGCGGCGTGCTCGTCGAACTGACGGGTCCCATCACGACGGCACTGACACCCCGTGTGAGCGCGGTGCGCACGTTGTCCATCTGCTTGGCCGGGGAGTTCTCAGACGTCAATTCGATGTAGTTCATCCCAAGTTCCTTGGCTCTTTCCTTCACGCCATAGCCGACCCACTGCCAGTAGGAGATGTCGAGCGATGGTGCGATGTAAGCGACGGTCTTGGCATCCTCCGCGCTAGCTAAGTTGGCCGCCAATGACAAGCCGAACGCGATCGAAGCGAAAGCAATGGCGCGCACAGGATGGCGCATCGATTGAGCAATGTTGTTAAACATGAAATGTCTCCGTTTGCGTTGTGTCCGGCTCTATCGCCGGGCTTTGGTCACACGGTCGATCAGCACCGCGATGAGAATGACGACACCTGTGACGGTGCCTTGCCAGAAGCTATTGACGCCAATGAGGTTCGCGCCGTTCTGGATAATGGTGATCATCAGTGCGCCCAGGAGCGCGCCGATTGCCGACCCCGTGCCGCCAAAGAGACTGGCACCGCCGATAACGACCGCGGCGATCGCCTGGAGCATGAGGCTCGATCCCGCTGTCGCTTCGGCGTTCCCGATGTAGGAGACGCTGACCACTCCGGAAAACGATGCGAGCAGACCTGACAGGACATACGCCGCCATGCGTACGCGGTTGACTGGAATCCCGATGACACGCGCCGAAGAGCTGCTGCTGCCGATTGCATAGAGCCAGCGGCCGGCAACGAGCTTGCGCAGGCAAAGTTCGATAACGACCAGCAACACGGCGCACCACAGCACATAGTTCGGCACGCCCGGAATGAGCGTTCCTGCGTCCAGTAGCCAAAAGTTGGGATCGGAAATCGGCAGGGAGTGACCATCGGTGACGATGAACGAAAGGCTTCCCGCAATCGCATAGGTGCTCAACGTCACCACGAATGGCGCCAGGCCGATGTAAGTCACCAGTGCGCCGTTGATCGCTCCGATTAACAGACCGATCGACAAACCCGCGGCGCTGCTCGCAACAGCACTAAGGCCGTGTGCCATGGCCAGTCCCGTGACCATTCCCGTCAGGGAAAAGACGGAGCCTACGGAAAGATCAATGCCGCCGGTGATCACGACGAGCAGTACGCCAAACGCCATGATGACAAGCGGTGCGGATGCCTGCGCAACGTTTGAGACATTGCCCACTGATAGCGCAGCGGGCACGATGAAGCCGACAGCCAGCTCCATCACGATGATGGCGATCGCAATCGCGATCTCGGTTCGATAAAGGCTAAGGAGGCGACTGCGGCTACGCTTCTGTGATGCATCCGCAACGGGATGGGTAATCGTCTTCATGTTCGTCTCCAATTGATAAATTGAGTCGACGTCTTATGCGTCGTTTTTTTTCGTAAGATGTTTGTCCGCAGCAGTTGCCTTCAGGCAGCCATGCCGGTCGCATGCGCGAGTTCCGCCTCGTTGATCTGTCTGTCTTTCAAAACCGATGTCGGCCGACCGTCCGGGTCGAACGCGAGCACGGTGTCGCACAACTCGGCCAGTTCCACGTATT
>NZ_JAQGMM010000341.1 GCF_028292365.1 Caballeronia sp. | reverse complement strand
CGATCGCAGTGCCCAACCCGCGCCCGTAGCGCGAACGCTCCTTCTGCGAGTATTTCCCCGCGCCCGGTATACTCACGCGGCGCCTCATGGCCTCCTGGTTAATCAGTAAAACTTCAGAACACGCCCTCCGAGGCATCCGTCTTCATGCTCACGCCTCTCATTGCCCGTCTCGTCACGTTATCGATTCGCCGACCCGGCTGGATCATCGTTTTATCGCTGCTGATTGCCGTGCTGAGCGGCTATTACGTCGTGCATCACTTCAAGATCAGCACCGACATCAGCCAGTTGATCGAAACAGAACCCGAATGGGCCGCGCGCACCCACGCGATTGACCAGGCCTTTCCGCAACGCGGATCGACGGTGCTCGTGGTGGTCGAAGCGCAAGCGCCTGAATTCGCCGATGCCGCCGCCAATGAGCTCGCCGCCGCGCTGACCAAGAACACCGCCCACTTCACGGCGGTGTCGCAACCCTCGGGCGGCGACTTCTTCGAACATAACGGCCTGCTTTACCTCTCCGCCGATAAAGTCGCCGACACCACCCAGCAACTCGTGAAAGCGCGTCCGCTGATCAACGCGCTGGCGCACGACCCCACGCTCACCGGCCTGGCCGGCACGCTCAACACCAGCCTCAACCTGCCGCTGCAACTGGGCCAAGTGACGCTCGGACAGATGTCCAAGCTGCTGGGCCAGAGCGCGGACGTACTGGATAAAGTCGTCGCCAATCAGCCCGCCGTGTTCTCGTGGCGCAATCTGGTCGAACCCTCCGCCACGCAGCCCGCGCGCGCGTTCGTCACTGTCCAGCCGATGGTGGACTACAACGCGCTTGAACCCGGCGCGAGAGGATCGAACGCGATTCGGGCGACGGCAAATGAGCTGAAGTTATCGGAGAAATATGGAGCCGTCGTGCGGCTCACCGGCGAACAACCGCTCTCCGACGAAGAATTCGCATCGCTGAAAGACGGCGCCGAGCTCAACGGCATCCTGACGTTCATCGTCGTGCTGGTGATCCTCTGGCTCGCGCTGCGCTCGGGGAAAATGATCATCTCGGTGTTCATCACACTGTTCGTCGGACTGGCGATCACCGCCGCGATCGGCCTGTTCATGGTCCACGCGCTGAACCTGATTTCGATCGCGTTCATGGTGCTGTTCGTCGGGCTCGGCGTGGATTTTGGCATCCAGTTCGGCGTGCGGTATCGCGAGGAACGCTTCAAGGACGACCGGCTGGACGTCGCGCTCGTGAACACCGCGCGCCACGTTGGCGTGCCGCTGACGCTCGCGGCCGCCGCGACGGCCGCGAGTTTTTTCTCGTTCTTGCCGACCGCGTATCGCGGCGTGTCCGAACTCGGGCAGATCGCGGGCGTCGGCATGCTGGTGGCGTATTTCACCAACATGACGCTGTTCCCCGCGCTGATCAAGGTGTTCGGCCCGCCGGGTGAAGCCGGCTCGCCGGGCTTTCCGAAACTTGCGCCGGTGGACGAGTACCTCGCGCGCAATCGCAAGCCGGTGCTGATCGCCACGCTGGTGGTCGTGATCTGCGCGCTGCCGTTGCTGCTGCATCTGCGTTTCGACTTCAATCCGCTGAACCTTAAGGACCCGAAAACGGAGTCCATGGCCACGCTGCTCTCGCTGAAAGACGCGCCCGAAGCGGCTGTGAATGATGTGAAGATACTCGCGCCCTCGCTCGAGGAAGCGGACAAGATCGCGGCGAAGCTCCAGAAACTGCCGGAAGTGGAGCGAGCAACAACTTTGTCGTCGCTCATTCCTGCCGATCAGCCGCAAAAACTCGAATTGATTGCCGCCGCGGCATCGGTGCTCCTGCCTTCCCTGGATCAGCGCGTCGCCACGCCCGCCAACGACGCCGTGCGCGTAGCCACGCTCAAGCGGCTGTCAAACTCGCTGGAACTCGCCGCCGATGAACATCCCGGCCCCGGCGAAAGCGAAGCGCGCCATTTGGCGGCGACGCTGAAAAAGCTCGCCGCGGCCGACGCTGCCGCCCGTGATCGCGCCGAGCACGCGATGTCCGACCCGTTGCGCATTGCGCTGGGCCAGATGCGCTCGCTGCTGCAGCCGTCGCCGATCACGCTGGCCTCGCTGCCTAAGTCGATGACTGAAGGCTGGCTCGCCGCCAACGGCCAGGCGCTCGTGGAAGCATCGCCCAAAGCGCTGGATGGCAAGAGCCGCGACGACGACAAACTGCTCGCCCGCTTCGCAAATGCCGTGCAGAAAGCCGAGCCAAACGCGATCGGCGGGCCGATCTCGGTGTTGCATTCGGCCAACACGATCATCAAGGCGTTCGAGCAGGCGGCGGCGTGGTCGCTGATCGCCATCGCAATCCTGCTGTGGCTGACTTTGCGTCGTATCGGCGATGTTTTGAGAACTTTGATACCTTTGCTGGTCTCGGCCGTCGTCACGCTGGAGTTATGCGTGGTGTTCGACATGCCGCTGAACTTCGCGAACATCATTGCGTTGCCGTTGATGCTGGGCATTGGCGTGGCGTTCAAGATCTATTTCGTCATGGCGTGGCGCTCCGGACAAACCGGCCTGCTGCAGTCGAGTCTCACGCACGCCGTGATGTTTAGCGCCGCCACCACGGCGACGGCGTTCGGCAGTTTGTGGTTTTCGCATCATCCGGGCACATCGAGCATGGGCAGGCTCCTCGTCCTGGCGCTTTTTACGACGTTAATCGGCGCAGTGGTATTTCAGCCGGTTCTAATGGGAAAACCGCGGGTACGGCCAAAAGTGGCCGAAACCGTTTAGACCGTCCTTGTTTGAGCCGTCCCCTTTGAACCGTCCCTTTAGACGCACTAATAACTAACGCATCACCCCAAGGAAACAGACCCATGAGGATGGCAAAAACGCCTGATGCCGCCCGCAAACTGCGAGCGCTCTCCGGCGGCGTGCTGCTCGCCGCTGCTTTCGCCTTGTCCGGTTGCGCCACAGGCCCCGACCGCAAGCCAGGCGACCCGCTGGAACCGATGAACCGCGAGATCTTCAAGTTCAACGACGCCGCCGATAGATACGTCGCCCGCCCGATTGCAACCGGTTACGTGAAGGTCACGCCGGCGCCGATCCGCACCGCGATCAGCAGCTTCTTTTCGAATATTGGCGACATTGGCAACTTCGCGAACAACCTGCTGCAGTTGAAGATCACCGACGCGTCCGAAGACCTGATGCGCATCGCGATCAACTCCACGTTCGGTATTGGCGGTTTGATCGACTGGGCTTCAGCCGCCGGGCTGCCGAAACACGATCAGGACTTCGGACTTACGCTGGGGCATTACGGCGTGCCGTCGGGACCGTATCTGGTGTTGCCGCTGCTCGGGCCGAGTTCGGTGCGCGATTCAACGAACTGGATTGCGAGCTATCCGCTCAATCCGGGTACTTACTTGAGTACGGAAGCGAGCGTGTCGATGTTTGTCGTGCGGTTCGTGAGCGCGCGAGCCGATTTGCTGGGCGCAACCGACATCCTGTCGCAAGCGGCGCTGGATAAATACGCGTTTGTCCGCGATGCCTACACGCAGCGTCGACAGTATTTGCTGACGGGCGCGGCGAACGCGGCGCTGCCGGATTATGGCGATGAAAGCGGTGCTACCGCAGCGCCTCCGGGTGCAGCAAGCGCGACGGCTGCGCCGGCGAAGCCGGGCATGGGCGGGAGCAGCAGTTCGCAAGGCTTGCCGAACTACGCTGATCCGGGTGCGGCCGAACCGGCATCGGCACCGGCTGGGAAGTGATTTAGCCTTAAGCCTTAGCTCGCGATACGGCCGCCGTATCGCGAGCGCGTTAGCTTTTTAAGCGGCGCTCCCCTTCCATGTCTTCCACGCGTTGCGGCATCCCAAGCTGAGCGCGCAGCATGCCGCGATCCAGTTCTTTCTCCCACGAAGCCACGACGATCGTCGCCACCCCGTTCCCCACGATATTCGTCAGCGCCCGGCATTCCGACATGAACCGGTCGATGCCGAGGATCAGCACCATCGCGGTCACCGGCACGGTTGGCACGACTGACAAGCTCGCAGCGAGCGTGATGAATCCCGCGCCGGTCACGCCCGTGGATCCCTTCGACGTCAGCATGGTCACCGCCAGCAGCGTCACCTCCTGCATCGCGGTCATGTACGTGTTCGTGGCCTGGGCGAGAAACAGTACAGCGAGCGTCATATAGATGTTGGTGCCGTCGAGGTTGAAGGAATAACCCGTCGGCACGACCAACCCCACGATCCCGCGCGAGCACCCCAGCCGTTCAAGCTTCTCCATCAACTGCGGCAACGCGGCTTCCGATGTCGATGTGCCCAGCACGATCAGCAACTCGTCCTTGATAAACGCAAGGAAACGAAAAATGCTGAAACCGCAGGCCTTCGCCACCATACCCAGCCCGAAGGTCACGAACAAAAACGCGGTGAGATAAAACGTGCCGATCAGCTTCATCATCGGTAGCAGGGATTCAATGCCGTACTTGCCGATGGTGAACGCCATTGCGCCGAATGCTCCAATTGGCGCGAGACTCGTAATCACGTGGACAATCTTGAAGAACGCCTTCGATAATGCCTCGATCAAGCTGATCACCGGCTTCGCCGGTTCGCCCATCACGGCGAGCGCGGAGCCGAATAACATTGCGATCAGCAGAACCGGCAGGATGTCACCCTGCGTGAACGCGCCCACGAAGGTGTCAGGGATGATGTGCATGAAGAAGCCTGCGAGCCCTTCGCCATGCGTCGCTTGTGCGGCGTATCCGGATACCGCGCTGGCATCGAGCGTGGAGGGATCGACGTTGAATCCCTTGCCGGGTTGAAGCAGATGCGCCGCTAAAAGGCCAATGGCGAGCGCGACCGTCGATACGATTTCGAAGTACAGCAACGCCTTGCCGCCCACGCGCCCGACCTTGCGCATGTCGTGCATGCTCGCAATCCCCGTCACGACCGTGCAGAAAATCACCGGGCTGATGATCATGCGAACGAGTTTGATGAAGGCATCGCCGAGGGGTTTCATCGCGATGCCATCGCCGGGAAGGAAATGGCCCAGGAGCACGCCGGCGAAGATCGCGGCGATTACCTGCACGTACAGAATCCGGTAGAACGGCTTGCGTTTCATGTCTCCTCCTTTTTTGGGCAAAACGGGTCCTCTCCGTTTTGGCTTGAGCTTTCGCTTTCGCCAAAACGGTCGGGTTTTACGGTGTTTTTGATGAATGCGGCCGCAGCCGCGCGGGCTACATCACGGCAGCCCAGGGATGGCGCTCGAAGTGGCGCTTCTCAAAGGCTTCAATGTCCGCGAGAGCAGTCAGCGTCAGGTCGATCGTGTCCATGCCTTCGATCACCATGCGCTTATGCCGCGCGCCGAGCGGGAAGTTGAAAACGTGAGCGCTGGTTGTTGAATTAACCGTCTGCGCTTCCAGGTCGATAAGGATCTTCGACGCCGGATCATCCGTCGATTCGCGCAGCAACAAGTCCACCGCTTGACGATCGAGTTGCACGAGCAGCAAGCGATTGTTCATCGCGTTGGAGTAGAAAATCTCGGCGAAGCTGGGTGCAATCACGGCGTCGAAACCGTATTGCTGAAGTCCCCACACCGCATGTTCCCGGCTCGATCCACAACCGAAATTTGCACCGCCGATCAGGATGCGTGCACCGTTATAAGCGGGCTGGTTAAGCACGCAATCTGTAAGAGGTTCGCCGTGTTGATCGAAGCGCAGGTCGTAGAGCAAACCTTTGCTCAAACCCGCTTTATCGATGATGCGAAGGAACTGCTTCGGCATGATCTGATCGGTGTCCAGGTTCTCTATGGGCAACGGCACCGCGGTGCCTTCAATTCTCGTCAATTTAGTCATTGTGATTCTCCAGCGAACGGACATCGGTGATCTTGCCGGTCAGCGCGGCGGCGGCGGCCATCGCGGGGCTCATCAGATGCGTGCGGCCGCCACGTCCTTGCCGGCCTTCGAAGTTGCGATTGGTCGTGGATGCACAGCGTTCGCCCGCTTCGAGAAAGTCATCGTTCATCGCGAGGCACATCGAGCAGCCCGGCTCGCGCCATTCGAAGCCAGCAGTTATTAGAATCTCCGCGATGCCTTCCGCTTCTGCTTGCCGACGCACCGAACCCGAGCCCGGCACGACCATCGCGCGTACGCCTGCTGCAACTTTGCGCCCGCGCACGATCGACGCGACGATGCGCAAATCTTCAATGCGCCCATTCGTGCATGAGCCGATAAACACGCGGTCGATCGGCGTTCCCGCTATTGGCTGATTCGGCTCAAGACCAATGTAGTCGAGCGCACGACGCAGTGCGGCAGCGGCTTCGGGCGTGGCTTGTTGGGCGGCGTCGGGCACGAGGGCATCGACGCGCATCGCCTGGTCGGGGCTCGTGCCCCACGTGACGAAGGGCGCGATGTCGCGGGCATCGAAGGTGAATTCGGCGTCGAACGTGGCATCGGCGTCGGATTTCAAATCGCTCCAGTCGGCGAGCGCGGCTTGCCATGCGGCTTCATCCAGCGATGTGGCATGTGCCCGGACATAGTCGAACGTGGCTTTATCCGGTGCGATTAAAGCCGCCCGCGCGCCCGCTTCCACGGTCATGTTGCACAAAGTCATGCGGGCTTCCGCCGAGAGCGACGCGATGGTCGAGCCTCTAAATTCCACCGCATAACCCCGCGCCCCTTGAGCGCCAATCTGGCTGATTATCCAGATGATCACGTCCTTCGATGCCGTGCCATAAGGCAACGCGCCATCGATCGTGATACGCATGGTCTGCGCCACGCGATACACCAGCGTCTGCGTCGCGAGAACGTGCTCAACCTCCGATGTACCGATACCAAACCCCAGCGCGCCCAACGCGCCGTAGGTGGTCGTGTGACTATCGCCACAGAGCACGGCCATGCCGGGGCGGATCAACCCCAGTTCGGGCGCGATGATGTGTTCAATCCCCTGCAGCGGATCGTTTGCCGCGAACAACCGGATGCCAGCTTTGTCGCAATTGCGCGCGAGGTTTTCAGCTTGCAGCAGAGAGGCGGCATCGCGAATCACACGCGGCGATTCGGCGTGCGTTGGAATGATGTGACTGACTACCG
>NZ_JAQGMM010000331.1 GCF_028292365.1 Caballeronia sp. | reverse complement strand
CGGAATCTCGACGGACCCGACCTGCTTCATTCGCTTCTTGCCTGCCTTCTGCTTTTCCAACAGCTTCTTCTTACGTGAAATGTCGCCGCCGTAGCATTTTGCCAGCACATTCTTACGCAAAGCCTTGATGTTTTCGCGGGCGATAATATTCGAGCCGATGGTTGCCTGAATCGCCACATCGTACATCTGACGCGGAATCAGCTCGCGCATCTTCGCCGCCACTTCACGGCCACGGTACTGGCTCTGCGCACGGTGCACGATCACCGACAGCGCATCCACCTTGTCACCGTTGATCAGCATATCGACCTTCACGACATCCGCTGCGCGATATTCCTTGAACTCGTAGTCCATCGACGCATAACCGCGTGAAGTGGACTTCAGCCGGTCGAAGAAATCCAGCACGATTTCCGCCATCGGGATTTCGTACGTGAGTTGAACCTGACGGCCGTGATACAGCATGTTGATCTGCGAACCGCGCTTGTTCGTGCAAAGCGTGATCACCGCGCCCACATATTCCTGGGGCATATACAGGTTCACGGTCACGATCGGTTCGCGCACTTCTTCAATGTACGAAGGCTCCGGCATCTTGGCCGGATTCTCGACCTGAATCAGCGTGCCATCGCGTTTCACGACTTCGTACACCACGGTTGGCGCCGTGGTGATGAGGTCCATGTCGAACTCGCGCTCAAGCCGCTCCTGCACGATCTCCATGTGCAGGAGACCGAGAAACCCGCATCGGAAGCCGAAACCGAGCGCTTGCGACACTTCCGGCTCGTACTGCAACGATGAGTCATTCAGCTTCAGCTTTTCCAGCGATTCACGCAGTGCGTCGTACTGATTTGCTTCGATCGGATACAAACCCGCGAATACTTGCGGCTTCACTTCCTTGAAACCGGGCAGCGGCACTTCGGACGGACGCGCGACAGTGGTGACCGTATCGCCGACTTTCGCCGCCTGCAATTCCTTGATGCCCGCGATGATGAAGCCCACCTGGCCCGCCGACAACGACGCGAGATTCGTGGCCTTCGGCGCGAATACACCGAGACTTTCGACCGGATAAATTGCGCCGGACGCCATCATCTTGATTTTTTCTTTCGGACGCAGCGTGCCGTTCTTGATACGCACGAGCATGACCACACCAACGTAATTATCGAACCATGAGTCGATAATCAGTGCTTGCAGCGGTGCGTCCGGATCGCCCTTCGGCGGTGGCACTTTAGCGATCAGCGCTTCGAGCACGTCAGTCACGCCGAGACCTGTCTTGGCGCTGCACCGCGCGGCATCGGTTGCATCAATACCGATCACATCTTCGATTTCCGAAATTGCGTTCTCGGGGTCTGCCGCGGGCAGGTCGATCTTGTTCAGGACCGGCACGACTTCCACGCCCAGTTCGATCGCCATGTAGCAGTTGGCGACCGTCTGCGCTTCCACGCCCTGGCTGGCGTCGACCACGAGCAGCGCGCCTTCGCAGGCGGACAGCGAGCGGCTGACTTCGTACGAGAAGTCGACGTGGCCCGGGGTGTCGATGAGATTCAGGTTGTAGACCTTACCGTCGAGCGCCTTGTAGCTCAGCGCCGCAGTTTGCGCCTTGATGGTGATGCCGCGTTCGCGCTCGAGATCCATGGAGTCGAGCACCTGCGCGTCCATCTCGCGGTCAGACAAGCCGCCGCACAACTGGATGATGCGATCGGCGAGCGTCGACTTGCCGTGGTCGATGTGCGCAATGATCGAGAAGTTACGAATATGATTCATTCAGTGCCGATCAAGCAAAAAAGGCGCGCCCAGACAAACGCGGAGCACGCCTTGAAAATGGGGGTGAAAAACTTGTCTATTTTAGCCGAAAAGGCGGGCTGACGGCGGATTTTACGGGAAAGGTCCGATTGCTCAGGGACTTATACGTGTGGCCGTCGTGATTGAATGCTTGCTTAGAAGCGCACTTCGTACACGCGTTTCGTCCAGCCGGTAATGACATAACTCCACACCATCGAACACCAGCACGGGAACGAGTTCGTCGTATAACGCCTCGAGCGCAGGATCAGTGTCGATATCGATCCATTCGATAGCGACACCGAACTCAGCCGCAATCGGCTCAAGCCCGGCGCGCAAATCTTCACACAAGTGGCACCACGCGCGCCCATAAAGCTTGAGCGCGCTCATCGTGCTTATTTCTGCGCCGGCGCAGTACGCGGACGCAACGGCACGAACTGCGTGTTGTCGCCACGACGCACCAGCACCGCGACCATCTTGCTCGGATCAACGTTTTGCGCGACCGCGTCGAATTGCTTCGCGCTCGTGATGTCCGTATCACCGATCCGCAGGATGATGTCGCCCTTCTGGAAGCCGGCACGCGCCGCCGGACCTTCCACCGCGTCCACCATCACGCCATTGGTGAGTTTCAACCCCTTCTTCTGGTCAGCCGGAATGTCGCTCACCGCAATGCCGAGCGTATTGCTCGCGCGCGCCTTCGGCGGCGGTGTCTTTTTGGCTTCGGTCTTCGCGACCTTGTCCGGCTGCATTTCCGCGATGGTGATCGGCAGATCGCGCGACTCGCCCTTGCGCCACACGGTGATCGTCGCCTTCGTTCCCGGCTTCGTGTCGCCGACCATGCGCGGCAGGTCCGTCGCCGTGGACACGTCGTGGCCGTTGTATTTCAGGATGATGTCGCCCGGCTGGATACCGGCCTTGTCGGCCGGGCCGCCCGTTTCCACGCTGCTCACCAGCGCGCCCTGCGCCTTCGGCAACCCGAGCGAATCCGCCACTTCCTTCGTGACTTCGCCGATCGCCACCGCAATGCGGCCGCGGGTGACCTTTCCCGTCGTCTTCAGTTGATCGGCGACGCGCATGGCTTCATCGATAGGAATCGCGAACGAAATTCCCATGAAGCCGCCCGTACGGCTGTAGATCTGCGAGTTGATGCCAATCACCTCGCCCGCCATGTTGATCAGCGGACCGCCCGAATTGCCTGGATTCACCGCGACATCGGTCTGGATAAAGGGCAGGTAGTCACCTGTATCACGACCCTTCGCGCTGACAATACCCGCCGTCACCGTGTTGTCGAGTCCGAACGGCGAGCCGATTGCCAGCACCCATTCGCCGACACGCACCTTGTTCGAATCGCCGATGGTAATGGCCGGCAGGCTCGTCGCCTGGATCTTGACGACCGCGACGTCCGTGCGTTCATCGACGCCTATCAGCTTCGCCTTGAATTCGCGTTTGTCCGTGAGCGTGACGTAGATAGTGTCGGCGTCGTCGACCACGTGGGCATTGGTCATCACGTAACCATCGGCCGACATGATGAAACCCGAGCCCACGCCGCTGCTCTGCTCCGAATTGTCCTGATTGTCAGGGCTGTTGTCCTGCGGAGCGCTGCGATTACCCTGGCTGCCGCCGCTGTCGCCACCTTGGTCGCCGTTTCCGCTCCCGCCGTTGCCACCACTTCCGCCCCCGTTGCCGCCACCGCCACCGCTACCGCCGCGCGGCGAACCCGGCGTGCCGGGCATCGGGATACCGAAGAAACGGCGGAAGAACTCGGACATGTCGCCCTCGTCCATACCGGGCGGCAAACCGCGCAGATCGTTACTGCTGCTGACGCGGGTTGTCGTACGAATATTGACGACCGACGGACCCACTTTATCGACGAGGGTGGTGAAGTCGGGCAAATTCACTCCCGGCACTGCGACCGGCGTAGCGGACGGCGCTGGCGCAGACGCGGGCGCCGCTGCTGTTGCTGTGGCCGCGTAGGTCGCGAGCGGCAGGCATGCGGCAAGCGCCGCGGCCGCGAAATAGGTGCGCAGCGAGAGATTGCTCATATCGTGGTGGGCCGAGGAATTACTTGGAAGGCTTGTATTCTATGGCAGAAGCAAATTGCTGCAACGTGGCCTGGGGCACTTCGCCCAGCAAGGTAATCCAGAAATCGCCGCGGCGCTTGACCAGCACGTGTGTCGCGCCGCTGTCGCCAGCCCCTTCCTTGCGAGAATTTTTTTCCACGGGCTCGACAAAAATCGAGATTGCCGCGAGTCCGTCCGAGAAAACAGCCTGATCGACGGGGATCGGCGGTTGACCCTCTTCACGCGACGCCATCGGCCGGCGCAACTCGCGAATTTCACGGAAACCCGGCACGGCAGGTGTGATTTTCCAGCCCTGCGCTGCCATATCGACCGGCTCAACCGGCGGGCGCACGACCGTCCACCCGGCTAGGTTCTTGATCCCGTTCGCAATGCCGGCGCGATCAACGGACCCGCCAATCTGTACTTGCGAGAATGAAAGCTGTTCGAGCACCTGACCGTCGGGGCCGAGCGTCTGAGCGCGCAGTAGAAGACCGGTTTTCGAGTCGGCCCAAAGCTTATAAGCAAAGCGCCAGGCGTCTTGCGGATCGAGCTCGATCACCTGGCTATCAATCCCCCCGACGCGATCCGGACCGAGCATTTTCGGCTCATAGACCGTCAAAACCTGCTCGCTGCCGGTTGTCAGCAGCGACGGGAACGCGTCCTTGTTCTGGCGTTTTTCGACGACCACCAAATGCCGTTCGGGTACGAACGTGTACATGTCGTCGTCGTGGCGAAGCATCTTGCGAGGCTTGCCGTCCAGGCTTTCCAGCGACTCGAACTCACCGTCGCTGCGCGCCGCCGAATGGGTAATCCGCGACGATTGCACCGTTGTCCCACGCTGGTAGACGAAGGTGCCCTCGTAGTTCTGCTGCTGCGCGGCGTCGTGAATCCGGTTGAGCAGTTCCGCAGCAGACTTGCGCGTGGCAGCGGAATCGCCGCCCTGCGCAAAAGCACTCGATGCCGCGGATAACAACGCAGCTGCACAGAACATCAACGCCGGCAACCGCCCCCAATGAGTCGTTTTATTCAACCGCACACGTTGCATCAGTTATTGGCCTTGGCTGGTAGCCGCAGTGCGAATCAAAGGCATCGAGCCCGGCATGACGGGCTGTTGGGAGAATTGCTGATGCGCTTCGAGATACTGGTCCAGGCTTGCGTCGCGAATGATGTTCGCTTCGACAACCGGCGAGCGCGTGCTGGCGGCAGGCATGGAAGCCATGGCCACGCGCTGTACATGATCGGACGACAGGGACGCCATCTGCACGCCGTTGTGGCTGTCCACGCCCTGCAATTGCGGCACGACGATCCACGTCAGTGTGGCAGCGGCGGCCGCGACGGCAAAAGCCGGCACCACGCGGCGGCGGAACAGCCGCGAACGGAGGCGCTCGGCGGACACTGCCGGAATGGCTGCGGGCGCAAATACATGCGCTTCGGCCTCGAACCGCGCCGAGAACGCGTTCATGAACGCGCTGCTGGCTTTAGGACTGGCCGCGAGATCGTCGGAACGCAGGGCGTCGCCGATCAAGTGGTAATCCGACCACGCCGCGCGATCCTTCTGCGTAAACCCGGAAAGAAACTGACTGATGTCGCCCGAACCGTCGAACGATTCACCGTCGACAAAAGCGGACAGACGCTCGCCTCGCGAGCTAGCTTGCGATTGCACCGAAACCGACCCCATGATGCTCCCCATCTTGACTGCACCCCGTAGTGACACTACCTGACTCAGATACCGCGTCCCTGCCCCGCGCAACCTCGCTGTTACCAGCGCTTGCCTTCGGGAGTGTCCAGCAACGGACGCAATTTTGCCGCAATGGCTTCGCGAGCACGAAAAATTCTTGATCTGACTGTCCCAATTGGGCAATTCATCATTTCGGCAATTTCTTCGTAGCTCAGACCTTCAATCTCACGAAGAGTAATGGCGGTGCGCAGCTCTTCCGGTAAAACCGCCATTGCAGCATTGACCGTCTGTGCGATCTGCTTGCTCATCAACATCGACTCAGGCGTGTTGATATCCCTTAGTTGGTCTGCGTCGGAGAAAGTTTCCGCTTCTTCTGCATCAGCTTCGGTAGAAGTTGGAGCTCGACGGCTCTGAGTGGCAAGGTAGTTCTTCGCGGTGTTCACCGCAATCCGGTAAAGCCACGTATAAAAGGCCGATTCTCCGCGAAATTGCGGCAACGCGCGATAAGCCTTGATAAAGGCGTCCTGCGCGACATCCTCAACCTCGGCGGGATCGCGCACGAGGCGCGAGATAAGCCGGATGATTTTGCGCTGATATTTGGCGACCAGTAGCTCGAACGCTGCTTTATCGCCCTTTTGCACGCGTTCGACCAGTACCTGATCGATTTCTTTTTCGCTCACCTGGGAAATCCGTTAACTTTGGGGGTGCTACGCGGAGGGCTATTGTAGCGTTACGCCGCCGGAAGACGCCGGATGCTGACCGGCGGTTACACGCGTTACAGATGTTCCTGGGCGCAGCGCCGGGCGCGCACGGCCAGTTCGCGGAAGGCGGAGATGTTGGCGAGCGCGTCGGCGGCGACCAGGAACGAGGCCGGGCGGCCTACTGCGGGCATCAGGATGAGGGCAAGCAGGCGGTCGCTCCACTGGGCACAACCGGTTATTCGCCGATATTGTGCGTTCCCCGCGCGATCCCACGTGGTCAAACCGTCTTGCCCGATCTCGAACGCGACGGGCCGGCGCCGCTCGCCGCCCCAGGCCGCAGTGGCCAGAGCCGCGGTCACGGTCAACGCCGCCACACACCCGCTGATTAGTCCGGCGTAAGCCGCCACGCACTGGAACACCGATCCCGCCGCTACCACCACGAATGCTGCGGTAGCGGCCCAGAGGAACCGTGAGGGACGGAGTGAGTGCCGGCGCGGGGAATGAGCAAGTGAGTCCGCCGACACCTCCGGCAACAGAAAGTGCGCGCTTGTCATTCGCCCATTCCTGCGACGATCAGGCGCGCGCCGCTACGCACGTCGCTCAATGCTTCTTGAAAACGAGCGTGCCGTTCGTGCCGCCAAAACCGAACGAGTTCTTCAGCGCCACGTCGATCTTCATTTGCCGCGCTTCGTTCGCGCAGTAGTCCAGGTCACATGCTGGATCCTGGTTGAAGATATTCATGGTAGGCGGCGAGATCTGGTGGTGCAGCGCCAGCACGGTGAAGACCGATTCCAGGCCGCCGGCGCCACCGAGCAGGTGACCCGTCATCGACTTGGTGGAATTCACCACGAGCTTCTTCGCGTGGTCGCCGAACATGTTCTTGATAGCGACGGTCTCGGCCAGATCACCCAGCGGCGTGGACGTACCATGAGCGTTCAAGTAGTGCACTTCGTCCGCATTCACCGAGGCGTTCTTCAACGCATTGCGCATGCTGCGACGCGCGCCGTCACCGTCTTCCGGCGGTGCGGTCATGTGATACGCGTCGCCGCTCATGCCGTAGCCACTGACTTCGGCGTAGATCTTCGCGCCACGCGCTTTGGCATGCTCATACTCTTCGAGCACCATCACGCCCGCGCCTTCGCCCAGCACAAAACCATCGCGATCCTTATCCCACGGACGGCTCGCCGTCGCCGGGTCATCGTTGCGCTGGGACAACGCGCGTGCAGCCGCGAAGCCGCCGATACCCAAAGGCGACACAGTCGCCTCAGAGCCGCCGCAGATCATCACGTCGGCGTCGCCGTATTCGATCAGCCGCGAACCTTCGCCAATGCAATGCAGACCCGTCGTACAAGCGGTCACGATGGCCAGATTCGGTCCTTTCAAACCGAAGCGAATGGAAAGATGACCGGAGATCATGTTGATGATCGACGCCGGCACGAAGAACGGCGAAACCCGGCGCGGACCACGGTTCAGCAACTCCGTTTGCGTGGCTTCGATCATCGGCAAGCCGCCGATTCCCGAGCCCACCACCACACCTACGCGCTCCGAGTTTTCCTCGGTGATCTCCAGCCCGCTGTCCTGCATGGCCTGCACACCGGCGGCTATGCCGTAATGGATAAAGGTATCCATGTGGCGCGCTTCCTTGGCCGGCATATAGTCTTCGACGTTGAAGCCTTTGACTTCGCCAGCAAAGCGCGTGGAGAAGTTCGTGGCATCGAACTTCGTGATCTCGGCAATACCCGACTTGCCAGCGACCAGATTGGCCCAGCCGTCGGCAACGGTATTGCCAACAGGCGAAATCAGCCCAAGGCCTGTAACAACAACACGACGACGGCTCACGGTAACCCCTTATCCATAAATGACAAAAAGCAAAAGCCACAAGATTCACAGGAAATTGCCCTGTGAGCCCTGTGGCTGTTAAATCGGTTCGAATCGCGACAGAGCGTCAACCCCGAATGGTGTAGAAGCAGCTTGGCGCGTCGGGCTTTAGGCCTTGACGTTGGCGCGAGCGTAGTCGATCGCCTGTTGAACAGTCGTGATCTTCTCAGCTTCTTCGTCAGGGATTTCCATGCCAAATTCGTCTTCGAGAGCCATCACGAGTTCGACGGTGTCGAGCGAGTCAGCGCCCAGATCGTTGACGAACGAAGCTTCGTTCTTGATTTCGGCTTCGGCGACGCCCAGTTGTTCGGCGACGATCTTCTTCACGCGCTGTTCGATATTGTCCATGCAGCCCTCCGAGGGAAATGTAGTTCAAAAACACAAGTGCGCGCATTTTATCAGGTTTGTACCCGTAAATACCCACGCACGGAATCAGCTTTGTTTAGCGCGTGACGTGCCTTTGATGGCCGTCACGCCTTTCTTGCGCACTCTCCTGCGCCCTTTCCCGCTTACCACTTCTGACAGCAAATTTCGCGTCTTGCACACCGCGCTTTAATTCAGCACTTTGCGCACCCGCCAAGGCGCGGATATTAACGAAATGCCTGTCACATGTACATGCCGCCGTTCACATGGAGCGTCGTGCCCGTTATGTACCCGGCTTGCGGCGAAGCAAGGAAAGCCACAGCATGCGCGATATCTTCCGGGCTGCCCAGTCGGCCGAGTGGTATCTGTGCTGTGAGCGCCGCGCGCTGCGCTTCCGGCAAAACCTTGGTCATGTCGGTATCGATAAAACCCGGCGCAATGCAGTTCACCGTGATCCCGCGGCTGCCGATTTCACGGGCCAGCGCCCGCGTCATGCCTGCCACGCCGGCTTTCGCGGCCGCGTAATTGGCCTGCCCCGGGTTGCCTGACGACGCCACGACCGACGTGATATTGATGATCCGGCCGCCGCGCGCTTTCATCATCGGGCGCAGCACGGCACGCGAGAGACGGAAAACGGCCCGCAGGTTGGTGTCGATGACCGCGTCGAATTCGTCGTCCTTCATGCGCATCGCGAGTTGATCTTTCGTGATCCCGGCGTTGTTTACCAACACATTGAGGCCGCCGAATTCCTTGACCACGCCGTCGATAAACGCTTCGCTCGCGGCCGCGTCAGTCACGTTCAGCACAGCGCCACGGCTTTGTCCGCCAAACTCTTTCAACGCTTCGGTAATGCCCTCGGCGCCGCTGTCGCTGGTCGCCGTGCCAATCACTGTTGCACCCTGGCGCGCGAGTTCGACCGCGATCGACCGGCCAATACCCCGCGACGCGCCCGTCACGACCACTATGTGCTTGTCCAGAATCATCTTTCGTCTGTTCCTTGATTTGTCGCTTAACTGCTTTGGCCTATCTGGCTAACGCATTCAGTCGGCGAGCAGTTTGCGGGTTTCTTCGAGCGAAGCCGGGTCGAAGATCGACGCGCCGATCAGCGACCCGTCGATACGCTTCGTCAGCCCGTTCAGCACCTTGCCCGGACCGCATTCGATCACGTGTGTGACGCCTTCGTGCGCCATCTTCTGCACGGTTTCGACCCAGCGCACGGGACCCGCGGCCTGACGCACGAGCGCGTCCTTGATCGCAGCCGGTTCCGCAACGCTCGCGACATCGATGTTATTGATCAGCGGAATTTGCGGCACGCCGATATCGACACTCGCCAGATACTCCCGCAACTGGTCCGACGCCGGCTTGAGCAACGACGAATGGAACGGCGCCGATACTGGCAGCGGCAGCGCGCGTTTCGCGCCCTTGGCCTTGGCAATTTCGCAGGCTTTTTCAACGCCCGCTTTCGCACCGGCAATCACGACCTGGGACGGCGCGTTGAAGTTGACCGCTTCCACAATCCCTGCCGCCGATGCTTCGACGCAGACAGCGCGCACGGCATCGTCGTCGAGACCCAGAATGGCCGCCATGCCGCCTTCGCCTACGGGCACCGCGTTCTGCATGGCTTGCGCGCGAAAACGCACGAGCGGCACGGCAGCTGAAAATGGCAACGCACCAGCAACCACCAACGCCGTATATTCGCCCAAACTATGACCCGCAACGATCGCCGGCTTGAGCCCGGTTTCCTTTTCCCACACGCGATAAATCGCGTACGCGGCCGTCAGCATCACAGGCTGCGTGTTCGTGGTCAGACCCAGTTCTTCAACCGGGCCTTCGGCAATCAGCTTGCCCAGATCCTGACCGAGTGCATCGGATGCTTGTTGCACGGTTTCGCGCACCACGGCGTGATCGGCGAATGCATTGAGCATGCCGACCGACTGGGAACCTTGTCCCGGAAAAACGAACGCGAATTTCATGAGGTCCTTGCTCGATTGGATTATCGAATGACTGACGTGGCGTGACGACGCTGTTGAATCGGCTTATTACCCGCTTAATACCGGATAACCGACGCGCCCCACGTGAAGCCGCCGCCCACCCCTTCGATCAGCACATGCTGGCCGCGCTTGATGCGGCCGTCGCGCACGGCGACGTCGAATGCGAGCGGAATCGACGCCGCCGACGTATTGCCGTGCTCGCCAACGGTCACGACCATGCGCTCCAGCGGCACATGCAACTTGCGCGCGGTGCTTTCCATGATGCGGATATTGGCCTGATGCGGAATGAGCCAGTCGATATCGCTCGCGGTCAGTTGCGCTTTCTCGAGTGCCTCGACAGCCACTTTTTCCAGCACCTTGACCGCCAGTTTGAACACAGCCTGACCGTCCATGTGCAGGAACGCGCTGCCTTCGATTACACCCTTGTTCACATTGCCCGGCGTGCACAGGATGTTTGCGTGGCTGCCATCGGCATGAAGCGCGCTGGAAAGTACGCCCGGTTCATCGGAGGCTTGCAGGATCACGGCGCCCGCGCCGTCACCGAACAGCACGCAGGTGGTGCGGTCGTTGAAATCAAGAATGCGTGAGAAAGTTTCAGCACCAACGACCAGCGCCGTGCGATTTGAGCCGCCACGGATAAGGCTGTCGGCCATTGCAACTGCGTAAGCGAAGCCCGAGCAGACAGCCTGGATGTCGAAAGCTGCGCCGCCGTTCTTGATGCCGAGCTTGTTCTGCAGCAGGCACGCGGTGCTGGGGAAAACAAAGTCAGGCGTGGACGTGGCGACAATGATCAGATCGATCGATTGCGGATCAATACCCGCCGCCTCGATCGCATGACGCGACGCGTGCAACGCGAGTTCGCTGGTCGTCTGATCGGGTGCGGCGAAATGACGTGCATGGATACCAGTGCGTGCGACGATCCACTCATCGCTCGTTTCAACACCCTGCTTCGCCAGACGCTCGGCCAGATCCTGGTTCGTGACACGATCTGTCGGCAAGTAACTGCCCGTTCCGATCACGCGGGAATAGAGATTCGATTGAGCCATTATGCCTTCGAGGATAGCGCGGGACCCGGTTCGCCCGGCTGCACGAGCGGGCGGGCAACGACCGTATTATCGCCTGGGGCGACGGGGTCTGCCGCGGGGTCGACCTGATTCGGGACCACGGTGCCAGCAGTGTCAGCGGAAGCGCCGAGCGCCGCTTGTTGCACGGGAGCAGCGTTTTCTTCCATGGCGCGCACGAGGCGTTCAAGCACGCCATTTTTGACGGCATCATACCCGCGTTTGATAGCCCACTCAAATCCGTAAGCCTGTGCCGATCCGTGGCTCTTGATGACCAGCCCGCGCAGGCCGAGCAGCGCGGCGCCGTTGTACTGGGCTGGGTCAACCCGCCGTTTGAAGCGTTTGAGAACGGGCAATGCGACGAGCGCCATCAGCTTGGTCAAGAGCGATCGGCTGAACTCCTCGCGGATCATGTCGGTCAGCATCTGCGCCAAACCTTCGGAGGTTTTCAACGCCACGTTGCCGACAAAACCATCGCACACGACCACGTCGGTCGTGCCTTTATAGATGTCGTTGCCTTCCACGTTGCCGTAGAAATTGAGCGTGCTTGCGCGCAGCAATTCGCCGGCGCGTTTGATGACGTCGTTGCCCTTGATGACTTCTTCGCCAATGTTGAGCAGACCAATGGTCGGCCGCTCCTTGTTGCCGATAGCGGCGACAAGCGCATGGCCCATCTCGGCGAATTGCAGCAAGTGCTGCGGCTCGCAGTCCACATTCGCGCCCAGGTCGAGCACGGTGGTGAAGCCTTTCTGGCTTGGCATCGCGAAGGCGATAGCCGGTCGCTCAATGCCTGGCAGCGTCTTGAGCACGTAGCGGGACACGGCCATCAATGCGCCGGTGTTACCTGCCGAGATGCACGTCTGGGCCTGGCCGTCCTTGACGAGATTGAGCGCTACTCGCATGGACGAATCTTTCTTCCGGCGCAGCGCAACCTCTACCGAGTCGTCCATCTCGACCACTTCAGTGGCCGGGACGACCGTCAGCCGGGTTTCGCCGGTGGCTTTGCACTTCTTCAGTTGCGCGCGGATGGCCGACTCAATGCCGACAAGCAACAGCTGCGCATCAGGATGCGAACGCACGAAACTGACCGCGGCGGGAACGGTCACGGCCGGGCCGTGGTCGCCTCCCATGCAGTCGATAGTGATCTTTACGGTCATGGAATGCGACGAATTTCAGGCACAAAAAAGCGGCAGTGAAATGCCGCCTTCTTGGTATACCAGGAACATGTCAAGCGCAAACAACCGCGACTCAGACCACGAGTCAAGACGGTGACGCGAGACGCAACAAGCGTCGTACGCTTAGTCGTTCTTCGTCTTGATGACTTTCTTGCCACGATAGTAGCCGTTCGGGCTCACGTGGTGACGCAGATGCACTTCACCCGTGCTCGGCTCGAGAGCCAGCGCCGGCGCGGTCAGGAAGTCGTGCGAACGATGCATGCCGCGCTTGGACGGCGATTTCTTGTTTTGCTGAACTGCCATGATAACTCCAGAAAAATTTTGCGAATTCTAACACAGCTCGACACGCCCGAGACCCTGACCTTGGGCCAGTGAGTCTTTCCGGACGCATCGCGCCGCCTGATGATTCGACACCCGGCCTGATGCCGGACGCCAATACTCTTTAATACGAGCATTAAGAGCACACGCTTCAATGCCCGCGCTTCAACCTGAACTCAATGCTTGTTGTCGTCCGAACCGCCCTGTTTGAGCTTACCGAGCGCGGCGAACGGATTGGGTCTGCCTGTGCCGCCATCCTGCTGCGTGCCTGCATCGCCATTCAGACCACCATCGTCCAGCTCGCCCTCAGTGCCCGCGAGGCCTGTTACCAGACTCTCATGCACTTCAGGACACACTTCGTGCTTCGGCACGAGCGGTAAGGTCAACAACAACTCGTCTTCGATCAAGTCGATGAGATCGAACTGGCGCGAGCCAACGATCACTTCCACTTCATCGTTGTCTAGCGGAAATTCGTCTGCTTCATCTTCCGTGGTGACAATGCGATACGTTGCATCGACATCCAGGTGTTGCGAATACGGCGAAAGACAACGCTGGCATTCGATCCAGACCGATCCGTGCACCGCGAGCCGCAAATAAGGCTGCGGCGCTTCGGTACCGTCGTCCTGCAACTCGGGCTGCATGGAGCCTTCGGCCTGCCATGAAAACACCGTGTCGCGGTCTGGAGCATCTGCCGGCACTTCGTTCAACATACGCGGCAATTGCGAGACCCGTACACCGCCTGCTGCCTGCCGACGGCTTTGGGCGAATTCGAACAAGTCGAGCGCTCGCAAGTCGGCGGGACATGCAGGTTTGCCAGGATTCTGTGTCATGTGCGCTCCTGCAGTGGTCGTTGCCGCGACGGCTGGATGCTAGTCCGCGGAGGACGACCGGGGGTGAAGCTGCAGTATGCACCGCACTGGACCCGTCCGGCTGGTGTGGTTTATCCCGATTTTCCGGTTTTAGCAGAGGGCTGCCGCCTCGTTGTGCTCTTGGCTACGCACCTCTGACTGGCACCACATCTGCATCTCTAAACCGTGCTGCGCGCTCGAGCCCGGCCTTGGCTTTCATCCGGGTCAGGCGAGACACTCGGTACACTCCAGCTTCCGTTGCCATCCCGGTATGCGTCGCGTACGCGTACGCCGCGTGTGCGTAGGCAATCAAGGCCTTCGCATACCGATGAAAAGCCCAAAATCATAGCGGCTTTGTCTTTTCGAGTCAAACACTTATGCTCCGGTGTGCGGCACCGCCATTTTTAGTTCGTTAGTTCGGTCCCAGCCCGATTTCAGTCCCTAACCTCGTTGTCCCTAGCCCATTCTTTCATGCCCGACGTCTCAAATCAGCCGCGCCTCATCCTTGCCTCGAGTTCACGTTATCGGCGGGAGTTGCTCGAACGCCTGCGCATTCCCTTCGATGTGATCACGCCCGATATCGACGAAACGCCGCTCGACGGCGAGACGCCGGAAGCCACGGCTATCCGGCTCTCGATCGCCAAGGCGCGCGCCGCTGCCGCCCGTGTAACCGATGCGTCCGGTGCGCTGGGCGTCGTTGTAATCGGCTCCGATCAGGTCGCGACCTGCGACGGCCGGCAGATCGGCAAACCCGGCACGCACGACAACGCGCGGAGCCAGCTTCAGTCGATGCGTGGCAAAAGTGTCGAATTCCACAGCGCACTTTGCCTCTTCGACAGCCGCTCGAACCATATCCAATCTGCCGATATCGTCACGCGTGTGCAATTCCGCGATCTGCCGGATGCGGAAATCGAAGCCTATTTGCATGCCGAAATGCCTTACGACGTGGCGGGCAGCGCGAAATCAGAGGGTTTGGGCATCACGCTTGTCGATGCAATCCATTCCGACGATCCCACCGCGTTGGTGGGTTTGCCGTTGATCGCGTTGTCGCGGATGTTGCGCGCGGCCGGGTTTCCCTTGGTGGGGGCAGCATGAGCGGCGTTTTGTACCTGATCCCGAACACGCTCGGCGACGGCGACAGCGCCGCGCTCGCCGATGTCCTTCCCGAACCCGTGCGAGCACGCGCCGCGGCGCTGCAGTACTACATTGGCGAAAACGCGAAAACCACGCGCGCCTTTCTGAAGAAGGTCGGAACCGAGCGGCCGATCCAGGAAATCGAGATCCGCGAACTCAACGTCAACACCCCGCCGGGCGAGGTCGACAAGCTGCTCAAGCCGATTCTGGCTGGTACTGACGCCGGCCTTGTCTCCGAAGCTGGATGTCCGGCCGTCGCAGATCCGGGCGCCCTGCTCGTGCGCCGCGCCCACGAGCGCGGCGTCAAAGTGGTGCCGTTCGTCGGACCCAGTTCGATCTTGCTGGCGCTGATGGCGTCGGGGATGAATGGGCAGAGTTTCGCATTCAACGGCTATCTTCCCGTCGATGCCGCCGAACGGGGCAAACGGCTGCGCGAACTGGAAGCGCTGTCGCGCAAGGCGAACCAGACGCAGATTTTTATCGAGACGCCTTACAGGAATCGTGCGCTGCTGGACACGCTGCTCGCGACCTGCGCCCCGTCCACGCTGGTATGCGTCGCGGTCGACCTGACATTGCCGGCCGAGACGATCATCACGCGAACCGTGTCGGACTGGAAAAAGAAAGCTGCGCCGGAGTTGCATAAACGGCCAGCGATTTTCTTGCTGTTGGGGGCGTGATTTAAAGCTCGCGCTTCTCCCTCGCATGTAAAAAACCGCTCGACTGAAGACTCAAGACGAGCGGTTTTTATCTGGCAAAAGCCGTGAAACTCACTTCAACTGCATCTTCCCGCCCATCATCAGCGCGTGCATCGATGCATTGCCGACCGCCGCGCCAAACTTGCGCGCCACACGCTCGCCTATGCTTTCCTTCTGCGTGTAATCAACAATATCCGGCTGCTTGACGATCTCGCGCGCAACGTAATCGGCGTCGCCGAAACCATCGGCGAGACCCAGTTCCACGCTCTTCTGACCCGTCCAGAACATGCCCGAGAACATATCGGGCGACTCTTTCAGCCGCTTGCCGCGGCCTTGTTTGACGGCATCAATGAATTGCTGGTGAATCTGGTCGAGCATGTCCTGCGCGTGCGCATCCATAGCGGGCGTTTCAGGCGAGAACGGGTCGAAAGCGCCCTTGTTCGCGCCCGACGTGTGCAACCGGCGTTGCACGCCCAGCTTGTCCATCAGGCCCGTAAAGCCGAAACCGTCCATCAGCACCCCAATCGATCCGACAATGCTCGCCTTGTCGACGTAGATTTTATCGGCCGCGGCCGCGGCGTAATAACCACCCGACGCGCACATGTCGCCCACCACTACATACAGCGGCTTCGACGGATATTTCGCCCGCAAGCGCGTGATCTCACGATAAATGATGCCCGCCTGCACCGGACTGCCGCCCGGGCTGTTACAGCGAAGGATCACCGCTGCGGTGCCATCGTCCTCAAAAGCGCTGTCGAGCGCAGCGTTCACGTTGTCCGAACTGGCGTCGCTATTGGCGGCAATCTCACCTTCCAGTTCGACCAGCGCCGTGTGTCGTGCGGTTTTCGCGACTTTGTCGCTGGTGAAATCGAACGCGCTCCAGACCGCGATCGCCAGGATCGCAAGGAACACGAAGCGGAAAAAGATCCGCCAGCGGCGCGCGGCGCGCTGTTCGTTGATTGCCGCGAGCGCAATGCGCTCGAGCGCGGCGCGCTCCCAGTTGTCGCCGGCGTCGCCGATGGATTTGGGACGCGCCTTATCCGCGGAATCGGTGGGAATTTGTTCGGACATGCGTCGCCTGGTTGACTGATTGAAAATGAAGAGTGGGTTCGTTTCGAATCGCGGGACTAGCCGCGAGAACGGTCAAGCCGGACGGATATCGTCGTCAGGAAGCCAGAAGACGGCGCGGCCTTCGGGTGTATCGCGATCTTCCGCTGCCACCGGTCGCAAACGCGCGCCGCGACATGGGCCACCGACGCATTTCCCCGTGTCCGGCTCGTAAATCGCGCCGTGAGTCGCGCACATCAAGTATAAGCCGGAGCTCTCGAAGAACTTGCCTTCGGACCAGTCCATCTCCATGGGCACGTGCGCGCAGCGGTTGAGGTAGCCAAAGGGTTTGCCGTCGTATCGGACGAAAAATACGGTGGCTTCGCCGCCCTTGTCGACCGCTTTGTGTCGAACGCCGTCGCCGCCGTCGATCAGTTCCTCCGACGCGCAAATTCGGACCGGCTCAAGTGGCCTATCAAGCGGCGTCTCCAGCGACGTTCCTGTCATGCATTCTCCCGCAGCCAGTCCCCCAGCGACGTGACGTTTTCGGCGACGAACAGCGGCTCGAGTGCATGCAGCGACTTCGCCGGATGCGCGCCGTAAGTCACGCCGACCGCCGCCGCACCGGCGTTCTTCGCCATTTGCAGGTCGTGCGTGGTGTCGCCGATCATCACAGTGCGGCTCACGTCCTGCCCGAGTTCGCGCGTGAGTTCGTGCAACATGGCGGGATGCGGCTTGGAGAAGGTTTCGTCGGCGCAGCGCGTGCCGTCGAAGAGGCTCGTCAAGCGCGACTGGTCCAGCGCGCGGTTCAGGCCCACGCGGCTTTTGCCCGTTGCGACCGCCAACAAATAGCCTTCGTCGCGAAGGTTCTGCAGCATGCCGCGTACGCCATCGAAGAGCTCGGTTTGCTCGCCCTTGATCAAATA
>NZ_JAQGMM010000312.1 GCF_028292365.1 Caballeronia sp. | reverse complement strand
TTTCATCTGCGGCCGTCGCCGCATCCGCGCTACGCGCTCGACAAGACATTTTTCTTTCCGGGCCTGGGACCGGGCACCGGCGGCGTGCTGAAAGAGCGCGCGCTGGACGCCGAGCGCGAGGCGTTCCGGCGCGACGCGTGGTGGCGTTCTCGTCTGGGCATTGCGGCGCCGCCGTCCGGCACGACCGTGATCTCGATGTTCGCGTATGAGAATCCCGCCATCGATTCCCTCCTGGAGCAATGGCGCGACTCGGACACGCCCATCGCCCTGCTCGTGCCGCAGGGGCGCATTTCCGGGGCGATCGCGCGGTTTTTCGGCCTGCCGGACTTTTTGGCCGGATCGAAAGCAGAAAGCGGGTCCTTGAAGGCTTTCGCGCTAGGTTTCGTGGAACAGCCGCTCTTCGATTCCCTGCTCTGGGCCGCTGACGTGAATTTCGTACGCGGCGAGGATTCGTTCGTGCGGGCGCAATGGGCGCAAAAGCCATTCGTCTGGCATATCTACCCGCAAGGCGACGACGCCCACCTGCCGAAACTCGACGCGGCGCTCGCGCACTACGCGAACAGCTTGCCGGACGGGGCGCGAGCCTCGCTCGAACGCTTCTGGCACGCGTGGAACGGCGCGGGCACCCCGGACTGGGACGATTTCTGGCCAAACCGCGCGCTGCTGGAACGGCGCGCCGCCGATTGGGCGACGGAACTGGCGAGCGTTGGCGATCTGGCTGGAAATCTGGCGGAATTCGCGAAAACTCAGTTAAAATAAGCGGTTATCCAACGGCTTGCAGTTCGGAACTGCCATCAGTTTCGGACGAATTCCACAGTGGAATAAGCACGGTGGGAATAGTCAATGAATAGTCAAAGAATAGTCAGTGAGGCGGCTACAGCGCCCGGGTTTGCGAGGGTTTTCCAAGGGTTGCGATGCAATCTCGATTAAATCAAGCAACCGTGCCACGAGCCGGCCGTCGACACTGCAGCGATCAGGCTCACATTTTCGTACAGGACAGTTTTTTAATATGAAGACCGCACAAGAACTCCGCGTCGGCAACGTCGTGATGATCGGCAGCGATGCCATGGTCGTGCTGAAGGCCGAGTACAACAAATCCGGCCGCAATTCCGCGGTCGTGAAGATGAAGTTCCGTAACCTGCTTTCCACCGGCAACATGGAATCGGTGTACAAGGCGGATGACAAGTTCGACGTCGTCCAGCTCGACCGCAAGGAAGTGACGTACTCGTACTTCGCCGACCCCATGTACGTGTTCATGGACGCCGACTACAACCAGTTCGAAGTTGAAGCCGACATGATGGGCGACGCCCTGCACTACCTCGCAGATGGCATGCCGTGCGAAGTGGTGTTCTACAACGAGAAAGCCATCTCGGTGGAACTGCCGACCACGCTGGTTCGCGAGATCATCTATACGGAACCGGCTGTGAAGGGTGACACGTCGTCGGGCAAGGTCCTGAAGACCGCCAAGCTCGCCACTGGTTTCGAACTGCAGGTGCCGCTGTTCTGCGGTATTGGCGACAAGATCGAAATCGATACGCGTACCAACGAGTATCGCAGCCGCGCTTAGGGCTTCGGCCGGCTGGCTGCCATGCCGGCCTGTACGCTCCATGCAAAAAAGAATTAAAAAAGGCGCCCTTCGGGGCGCTTTTTCTTTTTGCTGAACATTATTGCCAATTCAGGCAAACTTTACCGGAACGTTTCCCGAAAATTCCGGGTGACCCCTGCATGGAATGGGATGTTGACTGTTAAAACCTTGATTTTTCGTAATCGCGAAGATGGCATGAAACCTGCTGTGCTTGTTGTGTCCGCGCTGTGACGGCGTCGCATTTTCCAACAATACACGACCATGCCAATTACAAAAACCACTCTCGCCCGTCTTGTTGTTGCTGTTTCATGTGCCGTACCGGTGCTCGCAATTACTGCCGGATGCTCGTCGACACCGACGCATGAATCGGCTGGCGAGTACACCGCCGACTCCGCGTTGACCGCCAAGGTGAAAGCGGCATTACTCGCTGATCCGGGCCTGAAATCGCTGGCGGTGAGTGTGACGACGTATCGGAGTGAAGTGCTGCTGTCGGGCTTTGTGAATTCGCCGGATCAGATTCAAAAAGCGGTGGCGGTCGCGCGCGGCGTGGAAGGCGTGCAGTCGGTCAAGAACGAGCTGAACGTGAAGCCGCAATAGCACGCCTATAGCACGCCGATGGGCAGGAAACATCAGGAAGTGCAGGACAAAGACCCCGCAACGTCGGGCGAGGGCTGGAAGCTTGGGCGGGAACCGACACCTTGACGGCGTCCCACCATCAGTCCGCGCCGGCGTAGCCCGGCATCGAGGCGTCCCCCGCTGGATCTCGCCATTGAAGGCGACCGGCACGGAACGAATTTCAGACCACTTAATACGTTGTGTCCGCCATGCCACACGCTTTGATTGTCGAAGACGATCCCAATAGCCTTTCCGGCTTGTCTGCCATCCTCGCGGCCGACGGTTTTTCCGTCGATACCGCGACCACGCTCGCCGAAGCGCGCTCTGCCCTGACGCGTTTCATCCCGGACGTCGTGCTGGTCGACCTGAACCTGCCCGACGGCAGCGGTCTCGAGTTGCTTCACAACCTGCCGGCGCAACCGCCCGGTGGCGCGCTGCCTGTGATTGTGATGACGGGTAACGCGACGGTGGAGAGCGCTATCGAGGGCTTGCGGCAGGGGATCTGGGATTATCTGCTGAAGCCGGTCAACATTCCGCGCCTGCGCAGCTTGCTCGCCCGTATTCCGCGTCCTTACGAGTTGACCGAAGAAGTGCGGGCGTTGCGCTCCACGCTGCGCGAACTCGGCTATTTCGGTGGATTGCTTGGGCGCAGCGGTGCGATCCAGCATGTCTACGATCTGATTGAACACACCGCGCCCACGGAAGCGGCTGTATTGATCTGCGGCGAAAGCGGCACCGGCAAGAAGGTCGCCGCTCGCACGCTGCATGAGATGAGCCGGCGTCGTAAAGGTCCGTTCGTTTCGTTCGATTGCGCGGCCGCCAACGAAACCAGCAATCGTTCGATGGAAAGCCTGATGTTCGGCCACGAGCGCGGTGCGTTTGCCGGCGCGGAGAACCGCGAACCTGGCTTGCTTGAGCAAGCGGGTGGCGGCACGCTGTTCCTCGATCAGATCGATGCATTGCCAATCGCGCAGCAAGAAGCGCTGTTACGCGCGCTTGATTCGCAGACCTTCATGCGCGTGGGCGGCAGCAACAAGATTGTGACGGATTTTCGCCTGCTCGCCGCGACGCGTACGCCGGTGAAAGACGCCGTCGCCGACGGCAAATTGCGCGAGGATTTGTTCTTGCGCCTGAATGCGTCGTCGATCGCCTTGCCGCCCTTGCGGGACCGGGGCGATGACATCGCCCTGCTGGCCGAGCATTTCGTCGATGAACTGAATCGCGAGAACCACGTGAGCGGCATCACGAGCGGCGCGCCCAAACGCGTAAGCCCGGATTTCATTCGCGAGTGCCTGGCGACCGAATGGCCCGGCAATGTGCGCGAACTACGTGAGCGGGTGCGCCGTGCGTATCACGCATCCGGCGATGTCATCGAAACCTTGCGTGCCGATGAGCAAGGCGGTGCAGGCGGACGCGGACTCAACGGCAGCAGCGTACAGGTGACGGTGGGCACGGCGCTCGCCGATGTCGAAGACATGCTGATTCGTGCAACGCTGGAGGCAGTGGGCGGCACGCGGCATCGCGCGGCCACTCTGCTCGGGATCAGCCCGAAGACGCTTTACAACAAGCTCCAGCGAATGAAGCTGGAATGATTGAGACGTTGATTGAAACAAGCCGCTCGTTCTTTCGAACCAGCGGCTTTTTTTACGACTGTGCTTGTTTCCTCTCGCCTGCGTTGGCGAACGCTTCAGCCTAGCGCGCTTTTCACCAGCGCCAGCGCCTGCTGATATTCCACTTGCTCCATTAACTTGCCCCACTTCCACGCACGGCCTCGTGGCCGCATCCGCCGCAAGCGGGTCTGGGATGCCTTCGTCGGCACGAACGTCAGCCGCTCCAGCACCTTCTCCGCTTCGTCGGGCTGATTGCAGATCAGCACCATGTCGCAGCCTGCCGTGAGCGCCGCCGTCGCCGCTTCGGTCAGCGTTCCACCGGCGCGGGCGGCTTCCATCGAAAGATCGTCGCTGAAAATCGCGCCGTTGAAACCAAGCTTGCCGCGCAAGATGTCCTGCAGCCAGACTCGCGAAAAGCCCGCGGGTTTCTCATCGACCTGGCGATAAATCACGTGCGCCGGGATGACCGACGCGAGGGACATGCCCAGCCAGTCGTACGGTTTGGTATCGGCGGCGAGAATGTCCTCGAGCGAGCGATCGTCCACAGGCAGGGCCACATGCGAATCCGCCGATGCAAACCCATGCCCCGGAAAATGCTTGCCGCAGTTCGCCATGCCCGCGAGCGCAAGACCGTGGTTCAAGCTCTTGGCGAGCATCGTCACCACGCGCGGATCGTGATGCAAAGCGCGATTGCCGATCACCTTCGAGTGTCCGTAGTCCAGGTCAAGCACAGGCGTAAAACTCATGTCGACGCCGCACGCCCGCAACTCTGCCGCGAGCACGTAACCGAACGCGGTCGCGGTCTTTGTCGCGAGTAACACGTCGCGGTCCCACAGTTCGCCGAGCTTGCCCGGCGCGGGCAGGACGGTGAAGCCATCGGTACGAAAACGCTGCACACGGCCCCCTTCGTGATCGACGGCAATCAGGATGTCGTCACGAACCGCGCGAATCGCGTCGGTCAACGCGACGAGTTGCGCGCGATCCTGGAAATGCCGTGCGAAGAGGATGATGCCGCCGGTCATCGGATGGTCGATACGGCGAATGTCGGCGTCGGAGAGCGTGGTGCCGGCCACGTCGAGCATGACCGGTCCGGGAATGCGTTTTAACGAGTTCAAATTGAGAGCTGAATGAGAGCTAAAAAGTCAGGGGGTTTTTGTTGCTGGGTTTGGTTCTGGGTTTGCTTGCGGACTCACGCCCGGACTTGCACCCGGACTTGCACCCGTTTCCGCGATCACAAACGACACCGCGTAATCGCGTTCGTCGGTGATCGTGACCTGTGCGGTGATGCCGCGCACCGCCATCCAGTCGGCGAGTTCTCCCGACGCAACAATCTTCGGCTTGCCACTCGGCTCGTTGAGCGTTTGCAGCGCGCGCCATGTCATCGGCCAGTGCATGCCCAATCCGATTGCTTTCGAAAACGCCTCTTTCGCGGAGAAACGCGTCGCGAGGAAGGCGAGACCACGGACTTCAGAGCGCGCTTTACGCGCGTGGTAAATACGAAGTTCGTCCGCCCCGAGCACCTTCTCGGCGAAGCGCCCCTTCGTGCGCTCCATCACACCCGCCACACGGCTTACCTGAACGAGATCCGTACCTATTCCGTAGATCGCCATCGTTGGGCCCGGGTTGAGGTTGCTATTGTTGAGCGTTGATCGTTGGCCGCTGAGCGTTTATCGCGGCGATGCAGTGGCGGCAAGGCGCGATGCCACCATGATCGCCTTCATCTCGCGCACCGCATTGTCCCAGCCGGCGAAGATCGCGTGCGCGACGATCGCATGACCGATATTCAATTCCACAATGCCTTCCAGCGCCGCGATCGGCTGGACATTCGTGTAATGCAGGCCGTGACCAGCGTTCACTTTCAAGCCCAGGGAATTGCCGAAATCGACACTGCGCGCCACGCGCTCGAACTCCTTCTGGCGGGTGGCTTCGTCGTGGGCTTCTGCATAAGAACCGGTATGCAACTCGATCACCGGTGCGCCGGCTTCATGGGCGGCGCGAATCTGCGTTTCATCGGCGTCGATAAACAACGACACCCGCGCACCCGCTTGAGCCAGTTGCTCACATGCGGCTTTCACGGCCTGGAACTGCCCGGCGACGTCAAGCCCGCCTTCGGTCGTCAGTTCCTGGCGCTTTTCCGGCACGAGACACACGTCATGCGGACGAACGCCACACGCGATATCCAGCATTTCCTGCGTTACGGCGCACTCAAGATTCATGCGCGTTTTCAATAGCGGACGCAACGCGTGAACGTCGGCATCGACAATATGCCGGCGATCTTCCCGCAGATGCAACGTGATGGCGTCCGCGCCCGCTTCTTCGGCTTGCAGCGCAGCGCGGATCGGATCGGGGTACGACGTGCCGCGCGCGTTGCGCAGCGTAGCGACGTGATCAATGTTGACGCCCAGATCGATCACGTTGGCGGGCGACGAGAGAAAGAAGCTCATAGATTTTGCAGGTCGATCAGGATTTGACGGGTGGCGAGCGGCGTGCCGCCAAGATACACGTTCAGCAGAAAGCGCATCAGCGTCTTGCTTTGCGCGGCCGTCTGCGGGCGGCTGTATTCGTCCTTCTCCATGTCGAGAAGGGTTTGCCCGGCGATCACCGGCCATTGCGACGGTACATCATCTGATGCATCGCGCACACCGCGTTCGGGATCGAAGACGTATTTCTGATCGGCGAGAACCGGCTGGCGCGTGATGGTTTTATTCAACGCCATCGCGTAACCGGTTTCGCGCAACAGCACTCGTTCAAACGAGCGCAGCGCATGCAAGGCGGGCTCGCCGTGCGCGAGACGCGACAACGTCAACACGTAGTGATTGAACAACGCAGGATGCGCGTCTTCGCGAGCGCAAAACTTGACGAGCAATTCGTTGACATAGAAGCCGCATAACAACGCGTCGCCAGCGAGGGGCAACATGCCGCCGACCCATTCCGCTTGCGTCAAGGTGCGGACTTCGCCCTTCCCCGTCCACGATAACCCCAGCGGCTGGAACGTTTGCAGCACGCCACGCAACGCGGAATGCGGACGCTTGGCGCCCTTGGCGACCAGTGCGACGCGGCCGTGATCGCGTGAAAACACGTCGAGCACGAGACTGGTCTCGCGATACGGATAACTGTGCAGCACGAACGCCGGCTGCTCGGCAATACGAAAGTCCGAGCGCGGCGCAGCGCGCGGCGGTCTCGGAGCTTTGGGTTCTTTGGATTCTTTCGGTGCAGTGACTTTTGCAGAAGCAGACGCAGACGCCGTCCGGCGCCTTTTAGGCGCAGTGGCGGAAGGCTCGCCGGTGCTGAAGTTATCGTCGGCGAGCGGATCGGATTCTGCGTCGGAGGACTGGGTCATCCACGCGTCATTCGTACCCATAGGCGCGTAGTCCTGCTTCGTTATCCGCCCAGCCGCTCTTCACCTTGATGAAGGTCTCGAGATACACGGGACCGTCGAACAGCCTTTCCATATCAAGCCGCGCTTCGGTGCTGATCTGCTTCAGCTTCGCACCCTTCTGGCCGATAATCATCGCCTTGTGAGTATCGCGTTCGACCAGGATCGTCGCGAAAATGCGGCGCAGGCGCCCTTCGGTTTCCCATTTATCGATGAGCACCGTGCTCGTGTACGGCAGCTCGTCGCCGGTCCAGCGGAACACTTTCTCGCGCAGGATTTCAGCGGCGAGAAACCGCTCGCTGCGATCGGTGAGATCGTCTTCGCCGTAAATGGGCGAACCTTCCGGCAGATACGGCTTCACGACGGTCATCAAGCGCGCGATGTCGTCGGCATGCTTCGCGGTCATCGGCACGATTTCCTTGAACTCGTGCAGCGCGCTCATTTTCTGCATGAACGGGAACAGCGTTGCTTTATCGCTGACGTGATCAAGCTTGTTGGCGATCAACAAGCAAGGCGTGTCGTTCGGAATCAGGTCGAGAACCCTCTGATCGTCGGGACCGAAACGACCCGCTTCGATCACGAACAGGATGGCATCGACGGACGTCAGTGTCGACGTCACCGCGCGGTTCAGCGAACGGTTCAGCGCGCCGCTATGCTTGGTCTGGAAACCTGGGGTATCGACGAAAATGTATTGCGCGTCGTCCAGCGTATGAATACCGGTGATGCGATGGCGCGTGGTCTGCGCCTTACGCGACGTGATGCTGACTTTCTGCCCGACGAGCGCGTTCATCAAGGTCGATTTGCCGACGTTCGGCCGACCGACGATCGCGACCATGCCGCAGCGGAAACCAGGAGGAGTGGGAGCGTTCATCATGTGTGGGGCTGCAGATTCGGTGAATTCGTGGGGACGCGTGGCGCCCGGATTATGCTTGTGATCAGTAGCGTGCGAGCTTTAGTGATGAGCCTGGAAGTCCACGTCAATGGCCGGCATCGGCGGCGCGTACGACGGTTTCATCGGCGCTTTCTTCCAGGTGCGCTTCGACCTTTGCTTCAACGCTCTCTGCGCCCTTCGAGGCCGTTGCAGAAGCAGAATGCGCGGCGGGCACGTCCTCACGCTGCCGGGCGGGAACTGCGGATTTCTCACCAGGTGACGTTTCGGTATTCTTCGCGGCAGGCTTGTCGGCTTGCTTCTCAGCTTGCTTGTCAGACACCTTGTCGGCCTGTTGCGACCGCCTTTTCACCTGCACTATCTGCCTTTGCGACGCTTTTTTCCACCGGGTTATTCATAGCGATATCCACTGCGGCTTCGACATGCGTGGCCGATGGCTTGTCCACGCCCTCGTTTGTCGCCGCCGGCACTTCGGCCGCCGCTTTCTCGGCCTTTTCTGTCTTCTCCGCCCGATGAATCGTCGCCCGCTCGGTTTTCTCCGCGCTGGCGAATGCACCTGCCGATGGTTCCACATGCGATGCGCGAATCACCGCGAATGGCGCCGTGGCTGGACGCTCGGGATCGT
>NZ_JAQGMM010000310.1 GCF_028292365.1 Caballeronia sp. | reverse complement strand
ACTTGATCGCGGCGTGACTGCCCTTGATCCGCGATGCATTCAGAAACCCGGCATCGTCGCCGGCCAGTGCTCCGCCAGGGAAGACAAGCTTTGGCAGCGACATCAACCCGCCGGCCGTGATCGCCCGCGCGCCGTACGACACACGCTTGCCACCTTCAAGGAACGTGCGGATCGCCGGATGCGTCTTGTAGCGCTGGAATTCCTCGAATGGCGACAGGTACGGATTCGAATACCCCAGTCCGACGACAAAACCCACCATCACCTGGTTATCGTCCATGTGATAGAGGAACGAGCCGCCGTAGGTATCGTTTTCCAGCGGCCAGCCGGCGGTATGAATCACCAACCCCGGTTTATGTTTCGACGGATCGATCTGCCACAGCTCCTTGATGCCGAGGCCGTAGACTTGCGGATCGGCATCGCGGGCGAGCTTGAATTTATCCATGAGCTGACGGCCCAGGTTGCCGCGCGCGCCTTCGCAGAACAGCGTGTATTTCGCGTGCAGTTCCATGCCGAGCTGGAAGTTGCCGGTCGGCTCGCCGTCCTTGCCCACGCCCATGTTGCCAGTCGCTACCCCGCGCACGGCGCCGTCTTCGGTGTAGAGCACTTCTGCTGCAGGAAAGCCCGGGAAGATCTCGACGCCCAGCGCTTCAGCCTGTTGCCCCAACCAGCGCGTAACGTTCGCCAGGCTCACGACATAGTTGCCGTGATTCTTGAAGTTGTCCGGAAGCAGCCAGTTGGGCACCTGTTTGGCGTTGTCCTTCGACAAGAACAGAAAGCGGTCCTCGGTGACTTCCACATCGAGCGGTGCGCCCTGGGTTTTCCAGTCAGGCAGCAGTTCGCTCAACCCGCGCGGATCCATGACGGCGCCCGAGAGAATGTGCGCGCCGATCTCCGAGCCTTTCTCCAGCACGCAGACACCCAGCTCCACGCCTTTTTCCTGCGCGAGCTGTTTCAGCCGAATAGCCGCCGATAACCCCGCAGGACCGCCGCCCACAATCACGACGTCGTACTCCATGGATTCACGGGGACCGTACTGCTCGATGAGACTATCCGGGGTCATCCAATGCTCCTGTCTAACGTTAGAATGCTTTTTTTGGGGATCGCGTATTGTCAGGGAACCCTTCGCGGGGTGCAACCAACGATCCTGAAATTAGCACGACCGTATTATTTTAGGATAGCATATCGGCTGTGTCGATTCGATGCTTATTTGGGCGAATCGTGGAGCGAACCGTGGGGCGAACGGCGTCAAGACGGTTCGATCCCGGGCACCTCAATCGCTTTCAACCAAGGAAAAACAATGGGCCGTTCGATTAACCTGGAAGGCAAATGCGCGCTGATCACTGGCGCCTCCAGCGGACTTGGCAAGCGCTTTGCACAAGTGCTGTCGCAGGCGGGCGCGCGGGTCGTGCTGGCAAGCCGGCGCACCGAGCGCCTGAAGGAACTGCGCGCCGAGATCGAGGCGTCCGGCGGCGCGGCGCACGTTGTATCGCTTGACGTCACGGATTACCAAAGCATCAAGTCCGCCGTCGCGCATGCGGAGACGGAGGCCGGCATGATCGACATCCTGGTGAACAATTCGGGTGTGTCTACCCAGCAAAAGTTGACGGATGTAACGCCGTCCGACTTCGATTTCGTGTTCGATACCAACACGCGCGGCGCGTTTTTTGTCGCGCAGGAAGTCGCCAAACGGATGATCATGCGCGGCAACGGCACGGTCAAGCCGGGCTATCGGATCATCAATATCGCGTCCATGGCGGGGCTCAAGACCTTGCCGCAGATTGGCATTTATTCCATGAGCAAGGCCGCCGTCATTCATATGACGAAGGCGATGGCGCAGGAATGGGGCCGTCATGGCATCAATGTGAACGCGATCTGCCCGGGTTATATCGATACCGAGCTCAATCACCATCACTGGAAAAGCGAGGCGGGCCAAAAACTGCTGGCCATGCTGCCGCGTCGCCGGGTGGGCACGCCTGAAGACCTGGATGGCTTGTTGCTGCTGCTTGCTGCCGACGAATCACAGTTCATCAACGGCTCGGTGATCGCCGCCGACGACGGGTTCGGCCTATGAGCCAGGTCTCGATCAGGTGAGCGCAACAGCCGGTTTTCATCGCGTAATCGATCTGCCCATGCCGCTGCGCTGGGGCGACATGGACGCATTCGGCCACGTGAACAACACGGTCTACTTCCGGTTCATGGAGGAAACGCGGATCTCGTGGTTCCGGCAACTGGCCCTTGCCGGCGCGAACGTTGAAGGACAGGGTCCGGTGATCGTGAATGCGTCGATGGAATTCCTGAGGCAACTCCATTATCCCGGCGACGTGATCGGCAGCATGTTCGTGGGTCCACCTGGCCGCAGCAGTTTCGACACTCGCTTCGAGCTCTATCGCGCCGACGATCCCGCCACGCTCTACGCCCGGGGCACGGCGAAATGTGTGTGGATCGACTACGCGGCGGCGAAATCGGTGCAGATTCCTGAGCTGCTTCGCCACGCCATTGAGACAGCCGGAACGCCCGCCTAGTCCCCCAGCAGCCGTTGCAGCAACTCGGTCGCGTTGCCCGTGTCATATTTACGCATGAGCCGTGACCGGTAGATATCCACGGTTCGCGAACTGATATCCAGCGCGCGGCCGATTTGCTTGCTGGTCTTGCCGGTAACGAGCTGTGCGGCAATTTCGCGTTCGCGCGGCGTCAGTTCGATTGCTACCCGCCGCGTCGCGCTCAGGTCCTCGAAGGTCCATACGCCGGCGGCGTGCGGCGCGCTCAGGTCGAGCGAGCGCCCGGTCACGTGGCACCAGAACAATTCCCCGTTTGCGCGTTTCATGATGCGGTCGTCGGCGTAGCTGCCCTGACGCTGCATCAACGCTGCGATGCGCTCGCCTATCCGCTCGAACTCCACGGGTGACGGATACAGCACCTGGAACGACTGGCCCAGCAAGGCTTCCGGCGCGACGCCGAAAATGGCGCAGAGCTGCGCATTGCAGTCTTCGATGATCCGTTCCCGTGACAACACCAGTCCGACTGGCGCAAGATGAAACGCTGTTTGGTAATCCAGTTGACGCATTTGGTTCGCACGTGTCGGGTTTAACCCGCGTTTAACTATTTCATCGCCGTGCAGTACGGCAATTACTTATGTATTTTTGCGTATTGTGCCGGATCGATCCGGCGTCGTACTCTTTTGCCACGTCAGAAAGTCGTTTCGCGCAATGCAACCAGTCGCGTGGACGGCTCAAATAAACGGATTTCATCCAGATCAGGAAGGGACAAACAGATGAACAAGGTCTATCCCAGCGCGAAAGAGGCGCTCGATGGCATCGTAAAGGACGGCCAGACGTTTGCCGTCGGCGGTTTTGGTCTGTGCGGCATTCCCGAAGCGCTGATCGCGGCATTGCGCGACACGGGCGTCCAGGGCATTACCTGCATCAGCAACAACGCGGGCGTTGACGGCTTCGGACTCGGGCTGCTCCTCGAAACCCGTCAGGTCAAGAAAATGATTTCGTCGTACGTCGGCGAAAACAAGGAATTCGAACGCCAGTATCTGGCCGGCGAACTCGAGCTTGAATTCACGCCGCAAGGCACGCTGGCCGAAAAGCTGCGCGCCGGCGGTTCGGGCATTCCGGCGTTCTTCACCAATACCGGCTACGGCACGGTGATCGCGGATGGCAAGGAAACGCGTCAATTCGGCGACAACCACTACGTACTCGAACATTCGCTCACCGCTGACGTGGCGCTGGTGAAAGCGTGGAAAGCCGATAAATCGGGCAATTTGATTTATCGCCGCACGGCCCGCAACTTCAACCCGATGTGCGCCATGGCCGGCAAGATCACGGTGGTGGAAGTGGAGGAGATCGTGGAAACGGGCGCGCTCGATCCCGACGCCATTCACACGCCGGGCATCTTCGTGCAGCGCATTGTGCTGAACGCACATCCGGAAAAACGCATTGAACAACGCGTCGTGCGCGCAAAAGGAGACTGATCATGGCATGGGACCGGAACCAGATGGCCGCACGGGCGGGCAAGGAATTGCAGGACGGTTTTTACGTGAATCTGGGCATTGGCTTGCCCACGCTGGTGGCGAATTTCGTGCCGGAAGGCATGGAAGTGTGGCTGCAATCGGAGAATGGCTTGCTTGGCATCGGGCCGTCGCCGACGGAAGAAGAAGTCGATGCCGACTTGATCAACGCGGGCAAGCAGACGGTGACCACGTTGCCGGGATCGTCGATTTTTTCATCGGCCGATTCGTTCGCGATGATTCGCGGCGGCCACGTGAACCTGGCCATCCTGGGCGCGATGCAGATCAGCAAGACGGGTGACCTGGCCAACTGGATGATCCCCGGGAAGATGATCAAGGGCATGGGCGGCGCGATGGACCTGGTCGCGGGCGTAAAGCGCGTGATCGTGTTGATGGAGCACGTGGCGAAGGGCGACCAGCACAAGATTCTCGACGCGTGTACGTTGCCGCTGACGGGCGTGGGCGTGGTCGACCGGATCATTACGGATCTTGGCGTGATCGATGTCACGGATGCCGGACTGAAACTCGTCGAACTGGCGCCGGGCGTTAGTGTGGAAGAGATCCAGCAGAAAACGGGTGCTCCGCTGGATGTGAGCGGCGTCAAGTAAGGTTTTTCTGCAGCGGTTGTTTTATCAGCCGAAATGAACCGTTCCGATGTAAGTCGGAACGGTTTTTTATTTTTCGCTTGCCGCGTTTGCGGGAGGCTGGGCGGCCCGTAAAGTGGCTCGCGGTTCGTGTTTTGAGGCCGCATATCGTGCCTTTGTTCAGACCGTTCGGCTAACGCTGCCGCATCGCGCCGAAGCGCATCCGGCAAAGCGTTTACAATCGATTTCAGCTGAGTTGTTTGGAGTTGTTTGCATGCCGCAGCGCCATCGCACCGAGGAAAATCTTATGTCCGTGTCTATCGTCGAAGCTGCGCCTTCGTTTGTTCCCACGCCGCGCCAACGCCAGGTGCAGTGCATCAGCCCGTCGGGCCTGCATCGCATGGCTTATACCGAATGGGGTGATCCGGCGAACCCGCGCGTGCTTGTCTGCGTGCACGGGCTGACGCGCTCCGGCCGGGATTTCGACGAAGTGGCGAAGGCGTTCGCCAGCGAGTATCGGGTGGTGTGTCCGGACGTGGTCGGAAGGGGTTTATCGGACTGGCTGGTTGATCCCAAGCACTACGGTGTGCCGCAGTACGTGGGTGACATGGTCGCGCTCGTTGCACGGCTGAACGTGGAAACGGTGGATTGGTTTGGGACGTCCATGGGCGGACTGATCGGCCTCGGACTCGCCGGATTGCCGAATTCACCCATCCGGAAAATGCTGCTCAATGACGTCGGGCCGCATATTGAACCGGTGGCGCTCGAGCGTATCGGTACTTATCTCGGCCGCGGTGAGACCTTTGCCACGCTGCAAGAAGGCATCGACAACGCGGCGCAGCTGGCTGCGTCGTTCGGGCCGCTTACCGCCGACGAATGGCGCGCGATCAACACACCGCTGATGCAGGAGCGCGAAGGTCGCTGGGGGTATCGGTACGACCCGAAGATCGCGGTCCCGTTCGCTGCGGCAGACGCGAAGGCGGCCGCGCTCGGCGAGGCGATCCTGTGGCATTCGCTGGCGTCGATTCAGCATCCGGTGCTGGTCGTTCGGGGTGAACATTCGGACTTGCTGTCGCGCGAGACCATCGAAAAAATGGTCGCGAGCGGGCAGGCCGTGACTGCCAGGGAGATCGCGGGCGTGGGTCACGCACCGGCGTTCCTGGCGCCTGATCAGATTGCGATCGCGTACCGGTTCTTCCTCGATACTGAAACGCCCGAGGCATAATATTGAGCTTCGTCCGGTTTTTTTGACCATTCACTCTCAGGAACACTCATGGCAGTCATTCGTCACCATGTTGGCGCGCGTCTTTCGGAAATCGCGATCCACAACGGCATCATTTATCTCGCGGGCCAGATTGCCGAAGACACCGATCAGGACATCACAGGCCAGACCCGCGAAGTGCTCGGCCATATCGACCGTTTGCTGGAAGAAGCCGGCAGCGACAAGACGCAGCTTTTGTCGGTGCAGATCTATCTCTCCGACCTGGTCCATTTCGCCGCCATGAACGCAGCGTGGGACATGTGGGTACCGGAAGGCAATGCGCCGCCGCGCGCTACCGTGGAAGCGAAGCTTGCGAATCCGGCATGCCTCGTGGAAGTGGTGGTCGTTGCTGCCGTGCGTGGCTAAGCCGGGAACATTGCGAGCAATCGATTAACCCGTATGCCTGATACCGCCGTTCCCCCTGCGTTGAACCCCGAGCCGTCCTTCGACGACGCGCTCGCGTTCGTGCGCGAACACGCGAAAGACGCGCGGTTGACCAGCGGGGAATTGCTGGTCGAGCACGCTGCCGGCACGGCGCGGATCATGCAAACGTTGAACGTCGATCCTGCGGCCATCGTAGCGGCGGCGCTGTTTGCAATCGCGCCGCACATTGACGACCCGGAGGTGGTCATCAGCGAGCGGTTCGGCGCGGAGGTGCAAGGCCTCGTCGCGGACGTCCGCAAGTTGTGGCGGCTGGGTTCGGTCAGTTCGCGGGCCACGCAGGCAACGTTGCCGGAAACGGGACGCGAGGCGCAAGCGGCGCGCCGTGCGCAGGTCGAAGCACTGCGCAAGATGCTGCTCGCGTTCGCGCAAGATATCCGCGTGGTGTTGATCCGGCTGGCGTCGCGGCTGCAGTCATTGCGCTACTACGCCGCGAACAAGCTCGAGCCTTCGCCCGACGTGCCGCGTGAAACACTCGAGATCTACGCGCCGCTCGCGAACCGGCTGGGCATCTGGCAATTGAAGTGGGAACTGGAGGACCTCGCGTTTCGCTTCGAGGAACCGCCCACCTACAAGCGCATTGCCAAGTTGCTTGACGAGAAACGTGTCGAGCGCGAAGCGTATGTGACCGACGCAATCGCACGCTTGCAGAAGGAACTGGCCACCGCGAATATCCGGGCGGAAGTGAGCGGCCGGCCGAAGCACATCTACAGCATCTGGAAAAAGATGCGCGGCAAGGAACTGGATTTTTCCGAGCTGAATGACGTGCGCGCGTTTCGTGTGATCGTCGACGACATCAAGGACTGCTACACCGTGCTCGGTATCGTCCATAACTTGTGGCAGCCAGTGCCACGGGAGTTCGACGACTACATTTCACGGCCGAAAGCGAATGGGTACCGGTCGCTGCATACCGTCGTGGTCGGCGACGACGGGCGAGCATTTGAAGTCCAGATCCGCACGCAGGAAATGCACGGGTTCGCCGAATACGGCGTAGCAGCCCACTGGCGCTACAAGGAAGCCGGCGCTCGCGCGTACGGCGGACAAGTCACGGCCGCTGACAAATACGATGAAAAGATCGCGTGGTTGCGACAACTGCTGGCGTGGAAGGAAGACGTATCCGAGGGCGATCAGCCGGGCGCGCAGCCGTGGCAACATTTGCGCGAGGCCACGCTCGACGACGACCATATCTACGTGCTTACGCCGCAAGCACGCGTGATCGCCATGCCGCAAGGCTCGACCGCTGTCGACTTCGCGTATCACTTGCACAGCGAGCTTGGACATCGTTGCCGCGGCGCTCGTGTCGACGGTGCCATGGTGCCGCTCAACACGCCGCTGCAGAATGGTCAGACGGTTGAGATCGTCGCAGTGAAGGAGGGCGGTCCGTCGCGCGACTGGCTGAATCCGTTGCTTGGTTATTTGCACAGCCCGCGCGCTCGGCAAAAGGTGCGTGCGTGGTTCAACGCGGTCGACTCCGAGGAAAACATCGCGAACGGGCGTGCGCTCGTTGAAAAGACCCTGCAGCGTGAGGGCAAGACGTCCGTCAACCTCGATCAGCTGGCATCGAAGCTCGGCTTCAAGACGCCTGAGGATCTGTACGCCGTCGTTGCCAAGGAAGAATTCAGTCTGCGCAATGTCGAGCAAGCGCTGCACGATACGCCGCCGCCGGAACCCGAACCCGAAGCGCCAGCGCAATTTGAGAAGCGCAGCAGCGGGCAAAGCGTGGCGCAAGGCGCGTCGACCGGCGTGCTGGTTGTCGGCGTAGACGCGTTGCTGACGCAACTGGCGCGGTGTTGTCGCCCGGCTCCGCCGGACCGCATCGCGGGCTTCGTCACGCGTGGCAAGGGCATGTCAATTCATCGCAGTGACTGCGCGACGTTCCAGCGCATGGCCGAGCGTTCGCCCGAGCGCGTGCTTGAAACAGCGTGGTCCGCCGACGTAATGAGCGGGCGCGGATCGTCGGTGTACCCGGTCGATCTCGCCGTGGAATCGAACGATCGGCAAGGCTTGCTACGCGATATTTCGGAAGTCTTTGCGCGCGAGAAGATGAACGTTACCGGCGTGAAGACGCAGAGCCGGCGCAACGTCGCGTACATGCAATTTACGGTTGAGGTATCGAGCGCCGCGCAAATTCAGCGCGCGTGCTTGTTGCTGAGCGAAGTGCAGGGCGTGGTGCGCGCGTCGCGACGGGCCTAAAGCGGCGTGCGCCCAAGAAAAATGCATGCCCGCTCGCGCGCTGAATGAATTGATAACGCGTTGAATTTGAAGCGCATTGTTGATGCTTCTTAAACGTATCGACGAATATCTGCAGTGTCATTGCATGAAAGCACTTGCCAAGATTCAAAACGCTCCATATAATTTCGCTTCTTCAGGCTCGTAGCTCAGCTGGTTAGAGCACCACCTTGACATGGTGGGGGTCGTTGGTTCGAGTCCAATCGAGCCTACCAACGAAAGTGAAAATCCGGTTCACGCTGGATTTTCGAAACTGCAGCAAGCGTCTTGGCGCGAAAGGCAAATGAACAAGATGGCACCGCGAACGTTGACCGAAACAACTTCGGAGCGACGCTAGTCGAGGACCACTTTCGCCTTTGCAGTTGTAGGAAAAGTGAATGCGGCCCCTCAAAATGTGGGGCCGCATTTTTTTTGCCTTCGCGCGTTTGACTTGGCGTTTGCAAGGCATTGTTGAATGAACTTGGGCGTCGGCCGCCGGCGTCTTGGAGAACGAAATGGTTTCGATACGTTTGCCCGACGGGTCGGTTCGACAGTACGACCACCCTGTGACGGTTGCGGAAGTTGCCGCGTCGATTGGCGCGGGACTCGCGAAGGCTGCGCTGGGTGGCAAGCTCGACGGCGAGCTCGTCGATACGTCCACGCTGATCGATCACGACGCGTCGCTCGCTATCGTCACGGAAAAGGACGCTGACGGCCTCGACATCATTCGCCACTCCACGGCACATTTGCTGGCTTACGCGGTCAAGGATCTGTATCCGGATGCGCAAGTGACTATCGGCCCGGTGATCGAGAACGGCTTCTACTACGACTTCGCGTACAGCCGTCCCTTCACGCCGGAAGATCTCGAGAAGATCGAAAAGCGCATGGCCGAAATCGCGAAGAAGGACGAGCCGGTGTCGCGCCGCGTGGTAACGCGCGGCGAAGCGGTCGACTACTTCAAGAGCATTGGCGAGAAGTACAAGGCGGAGATCATCGAATCGATCCCCTCCACCGATGACATCAAGCTTTACTCGCACGGCAGTTTCACCGATCTTTGCCGCGGCCCGCACGTGCCATCCACGGGCAAACTGAAGGTCTTCAAGCTGATGAAGGTCGCCGGCGCCTATTGGCGCGGCGATTCAAAGAACGAACAGTTGCAGCGTATCTACGGCACGGCCTGGACGAAGAAGGAAGACCAGGAAGCGTATCTGCACATGCTCGAGGAAGCCGAGAAGCGCGATCACCGCAAGCTCGCGAAGCAACTCGACCTGTTCCATCTGCAGGAAGAAGCGCCCGGCATGGTGTTCTGGCATCCGAAAGGCTGGGCGATCTGGCAACAAGTTGAGCAATACATCCGACGCCGCCTGAGCGAAGTCGGTTATCTCGAAATCAAGACGCCGATGATCATGGACCGCTCGCTATGGGAAGCGTCGGGTCACTGGCAGAACTATCGTGAAAACATGTTCACGACGGAGTCGGAGAAGCGCGATTACGCGATCAAGCCGATGAACTGTCCTGGCCATGTGCAGGTGTTCAATCATGGCTTGCGTTCATATCGCGATCTGCCGCTGCGTTACGCAGAATTTGGCTCATGCCATCGAAATGAAGCGTCTGGCGCGTTGCATGGCCTGATGCGCGTGCGCGGTTTCGTCCAGGACGACGCGCACATTTTCTGCACGGAAGACCAGTTCATCGAAGAGTCCATTGCGTTCAATACGCTCGCGATGAGCATCTACAAGGATTTCGGCTTCGATCAGATCGACATCAAACTGTCGTTGCGTCCCGACGCTCGTGCAGGTACCGACGAAACGTGGGATCGCTCGGAACAGGGGCTGCGCGAGGCGCTGACGGCGTGCGGTCTCACGTGGGAAGAACTGCCGGGCGAGGGTGCGTTCTACGGTCCGAAGGTCGAGTACCACATCAAGGATGCGCTCGGCCGGTCGTGGCAATGCGGTACGCTGCAACTCGACATGGTCCTGCCGGAGCGCCTCGGTGCGGAGTACGTGTCGGAAGACAACAGCCGCAAACGCCCGGTGATGTTGCACCGTGCAATCGTCGGATCCATGGAACGTTTTCTCGGCATCCTGATCGAGCACCACGCTGGTGCAATGCCTTCCTGGCTCGCGCCGGTGCAGGCTGTAGTCCTGAATATCGCTGAAAGTCAGGCTGAATATGCCCTGCAAGTGACCCAATCGTTGCAAAAACAAGGGCTTAGAGTAGAGAGCGATTTGCGCAACGAGAAGATTAGCTATAAAATACGAGAGCACACGCTGCAGAAGGTCCCGTATTTGCTGGTTGTCGGGGACAAGGAGCGTGAGGCACAAACCGTAGCCGTGCGTGCTCGTGGCGGTATCGATGCTGGCGTGATGCCCGTCGATGCATTCCTTGAGCGTCTGCAGCAGGACGTGCAGGCGTACAAGTAAGCCCACCCGCAGCGCGGCTAGTTTTTTTAGATTTTTAGAGGAAACGTAACATCGCTACTGATAAGTCTGCACATCGCATCAACGGGGAAATTACTGCACCGGAAGTGCGCTTGGTCGGAGTGGACAACGAGCCGCTCGGAATCGTGAAACTGGCCGATGCTTTCCGCATGTCGGAACAGCAGGACGTGGATCTTGTAGAAATCGCGCCGCAGGCCGTTCCGCCTGTTTGCCGATTGATGGATTACGGTAAGTTCAAGTACTCGGAAGCAAAGAAGCAGCACGAGGCCAAGCTCAAGCAGAAGATCGTTCAGGTCAAGGAAGTCAAGTTCCGGCCGGGCACCGACGACGGTGACTACAACGTGAAATTGCGCAACCTCACGCGCTTCCTCGAAGATGGCGACAAGACGAAAATCACGTTGCGTTTTCGCGGTCGGGAAATGGCTCACCAGGAAATCGGCATGCGCGTGCTCGAGCGGTTGAAGACCGATCTCGAAGAGCATGGTCAAGTCGAGCAAATGCCGAAGATGGAAGGGCGCCAGATGATTATGGTCATGGCCCCGAAGAAAAAGAAGTAATTGAAGAAGTAGTTAAGAAATTGATCGATGGATCGCGCGGCCGGAAAGTGCTTATAGGTCTGAGTCTGAGGTCTGCGCGGCATCGTTTGAGCAAGTTTCAGGGCATCACCGGATAATGGCGGTGCTCATGAAAAAGCGGTGACTGTCAAAAGTCTGCCGCTCATAAGTGGCATGTGGGTTTCGAAGGGCGGGTCAGGATCGAATGGATCGACCGCACACCCATATCCATCTAATAAACTGGAGTAGTTTCATGCCGAAGATGAAAACCAAGAAGAGTGCTGCAAAGCGCTTCGTGGTGCGTCCGGGCGGTACCATCAAGCGTGGTCAAGCCTTCAAGCGTCACATTCTTACCAAGAAGACCACCAAGGTCAAACGCCATTTGCGCGGTTCCACGGCTGTTCATCAAGCAGATATGAACTCCGTGCGCGCAATGTTGCCGTTCGCTTAACCCTTAACTGACACTCACAGGAGCGCATTATGCCTAGAGTCAAACGTGGGGTTACCGCACGGGCCCGTCACAAGAAGATTATCAAGCTGGCCAAGGGTTACCGCGGCCGTCGCAATAACGTCTATCGCATCGCCAAGCAAGCGGTCATGCGCGCCGGGCAATATGCCTATCGCGATCGCCGCAACAAGAAGCGTGTGTTCCGTGCTTTGTGGATCACACGTATCAACGCGGCGGTGCGTCAGCACGACATGACGTACAGCGTGTTCATCAACGGCCTGAAGAAGGCTTCGATCGAACTCGACCGCAAGGTGCTGGCCGACATGGCTGTGTTCGACAAGGCTGCTT
>NZ_JAQGMM010000300.1 GCF_028292365.1 Caballeronia sp. | reverse complement strand
CGGTATCATGCCGATGCGGCGGGTAGCTCGACCAGTTGCCCGCGGGCGTCACCGATTCCACCACCAGCAAGCTCTCCGCCGGCTCGGTTTCCGGCAGGATGTGGCGCACGTGACGCAGATTGGCGCCGGTGCCGCGGGTTTCCTGCTTGACCTCGTCAGGTGCAATGAAGCGCGGCGGCAGGCCGCCCTTTGCCGGCGCGGAGCAGATGCCGAGTTCGACGTCATCCGTGGCCACGATCGTGTAGCGCGTACGCGGCGGCACGTACATAGACCACGGCGCGCCATCGAACGGCGACATCCGTGCGCCGATCACGCGGCTCGCGAGCCCTTCGCAACCGGCTATTGCGTGCCCCTTGACGAGCACGACCACGACTTCTCGATCGCCTGTTTCCTGCGTGAGCGTGGCGCCGGCCTTCAAGTCGAAAACATCGAAGCCGACGTATTTCCAGCCGGCGCTCGCCGGCGTGATATGGATGATATGGCCGTCTTCGGCATGCTTCGACGGTTTGACGAGCAGGTCGCTCATGTCTTTCTCCAGTTATTAGGGCTACTACTTCGCAGAACGCGGCGGTCGCTGCGGCTACGAGCATGGCCGTGAAGCGGTGCAAGCGTCCATCGCTTTGACGACGCCTTGTGCGCGAATCGCCGCCAGATGGCGAGCGACTTGCGCGACGAAGCGCGTCTGTGTGCGCAGATCGCATCCGAAAATCGACTCGATCTCGAACGCAGCTCGCACCGCAGCGCTTGCATCCGCGTGCGAAGTCGCGCGAACCGTTTTGGTCAAAGTCTCGGCGAGCGGATCGGCAATCGTGTAGGTACGGCCCGTCTCGTCCTGACCACCGAGGTACGCGATCCAGCCGGCCAACGCAAACGCGAGACGCTCGGTCGGCGCGCCGCTTTTCAGGTTGTCGCGCACGCTTTCCAGCCAGCGCTGCGGCAGTTTCTGCGAGCCGTCGGTCGCGATCTGTTGCAAGCGGTGATCGAGCGCGGTGTTGCGAAAACGCGTGAACAGTTCAGCGCGATAGGTGGCCAACGCGGGTCGCGATAGCGTCGGCTCCACCTCGTCGCGCAACATGCTTTCGACAAAATTCAGCACGGCCGGCGCGGCGATTGCCTGATCGACGGTGTCGAAGCCGATCAGCGACCCGAGGTACGCGAGTGCCGAATGCGCGCCGTTCAACATCCGCAATTTTGCTTGCTCATAGGGACGCGCGTCATCCACGAGCGTCGCGCCTGCGCGCTCCCACGCCGGCCGCGGTCCCGCGAAGCGGTCCTCGATCACCCATTGCGAAAACGGTTCGGTCATCACCGGCCAGGCATCCTTGGCACCAAGTTGCTTCGCTACACGCATGCGATCGGCGTCGGTGGTGAGCGGCACGATCCGATCCACCATCGTGTTGGGAAACGCGCCCTCTCGCTCGATCCAGTCAGCCAGCACAGTATCCGCTTCGCGCGCGAATGCCAGCGTTAACGCGCGCATAGTGTCGCCATTGGAGGGCAGGTTGTCGCACGACAGCACGGTAAACGGGCGCAAACCGGCCGCGCGGCGCAGCGCCAGCGCGCGCACGACGAAGCCGATCGCGCTACGCGGCGCGGCGGCCTCGCGCAGATCATGGGCAATGTCGGGATGATCAAACTGCAACGCGCCGCTGGCCGGATTTCGGCAATAGCCTTTCTCGGTGATCGTCAAGCTGACGATATGGCAGCGCGGATCGGTCATCGCATCGAGCACGGCGGCAGGCGACTGCGGCGCGACCAGCGAAGTGATGAGCGCACCGACCACATGGAACGAATCCGCGGTGCCGTCGCGCACATCCACGGCATACAGATGATCCTGCGGAGTGAGCGCTTCCGAGGTGTCCGCACGTCGCAACGACACGCCGACGATGCCCCAGCGGTAATCGCCAGCGCGCAACGTGTGCTCGGTGTACACGGCCTGGTGCGCGCGATGAAACGCCCCGAGGCCCAGATGGACGATGCCCGGTGCAAGCCTCGCGCGATTGTAGGCGGGAACGACGACTTCGCCAGCCGCACGCGTCGCGAGCGAAGCCACGGCGGCATTACTCAGGCGCATGATGGGCTGGATGTTTGGCGAGGCCTTCCCAGATGCCGTTCAGGTAGACCGCACCCAGCGCGCGGTCGAACAGCCCATAGCCGGCGCGGCCCGTTTCGCCCCAGATCATTCGCCCATGGTCCGGCCTTGCATAGCCTTCAAAGCCGGTCTCGAAATAGGCTTTGACGATTTCCGCCATGTCGAGTGAGCCGTCGGCCGAGCGATGCGAGGTCTCATGAAAATCGCCCGCCGCATTGGTTTGCACGTTACGCAGGTGTGCAAAATGAATCCGGCCACGCGCGCCGAACTCGCGCACCAGTGCCGGAATATCGTTCTGCTGGTCCGCGCCCAGCGAACCTGAACACAGCGTCAGGCCGTTGGCGGGATCGTCGACGATAGACAGCACGCGCTGCAGGTCCGCGCGATTCTTCACGATGCGCGGCAACCCGAAAATTGGCCGCGGCGGATCGTCAGGGTGGATCGCCATCTTGATGCCGGCTTCTTTGGCCACCGGAATGATCGCTCGCAGGAAGTAGTCGAGATTGGCCCAGAGACCGGCTTCGTCGAGCGCTTCATAGTCGCGCAGCAGGGCTCTCAAATGCTCGGGCTGATAGCTCGCGTCCCAGCCGGGCAGTTGAATACCCTGGCTGACGTCGAGCTCGCGGATCGCTTGCGTGTCGAACGCAAGCGTCGTCGAACCATCGGGCAACTGCATTTCCAGCGAGGTGCGGGTCCAGTCGAAAACCGGCATGAAGTTGTAGCAGACCACCTTCACGCCGCAGGCGCCGAGGTTACGCAGGGTCTGGCCGTAATTGGCGATGAGCGTGCCGCGTGTCGGTTTGCCGAGCTTGATGTCCTCGTGCACCGGCACGCTTTCGATTACTTCCAGCGTCAGGCCGTGAGCCTCTATCTTGTCCTTCAGCGACTGGATCCTGTTGATCGGCCATACCTCGCCCACAGGCACGTCATAGATCGCCGAGACGACCCCGACCATGCCGGGGATCTGGCGGATATAAGCGAGCGGCACGGGGTCCGTGTCGCCATACCAACGAAAGGTCATTCTCACGATCGAGTCTTCTCCTCGCACGCTCGCCTCGCCTTCGACGACGCAGGCAGCGCATCAATGAATGGTCGGGTCGGCCCTTCCGTATCGGCTCCAGCGCGGCGGCGCGGCGTCTGTCGGGTTCACGCGTAGGGCGCAGCCAGGAGTCTGCATACTAGCGACGATCGACATGCCTTTACAATGAAGAATAACGCTTCATCTATACGATTATGGAATACATGGGGCTTCAAAATTGCCGCCCGT
>NZ_JAQGMM010000276.1 GCF_028292365.1 Caballeronia sp. | reverse complement strand
TGTTGTAGACCGGCATCGAGATGAGGACGCAGTCCTGACACGGCCAACACGATCGACGCGCACGGCGCTCGGCAGTAACGGCGTCAGTGTTCAGCAATGAGGGAACATATGAGCGCGCCCCAGTGGCGCACTATGTGCCCGATGCGCTGACTGAGATCAACGCGATCAAACACTTGAGCTTTTCCAAGCCAGCATCCTCAGACGGTAGCTGTTACCGCGGATGGTGATAATCTCGTCGTTACCCACTTTGCGGCGAAGGTAATGCACGTGCACTTCGACCGCCTTGCTCCGAATTGCTTCGCCACGTTTATAGAGCCGCTGTTCAAGTTCGGCCCTCGAAAACACACGATTGGGTTCTTCCAGCAAGGCTTGCAGCAGAGTGAACTCACGGGACGAAAGGTGTACGCCCCCGCCGTTCTTGCTTGCGTTGCGAGCAACCGGGTCGAGTTCAAGCAGCCCGTGCGTACAGACAGGGCTCCAGTCAATTCGGTGCCGGCGGAGCCATGTCTGTATTCGCATGGACAATTGCCCCATGACAAGCGGTTTGCAAAGTAGTCGTTAGCCCCTGCATCCAGCCCGTCCGGGGTAATGCCGTTCAGTTAAGAGCTGGGCGGCATTTTTGTTTTTGAAGCAGGAAGAGGTTGTAAACGACGCGCCGAGCTGTTAACTTTTCGGCACGATGCTCTCCAGCCACCTCACCTACCTGATCGAAGCGCAAGAGCCGGTAGCCGACCTGAGCCGGCTGGCTGAGCATCTGCCTTACGAATGGATCGAACGTGCGGTCCAGGCAACGGGCACCGCAAGCGTGCGGCGGCGCCGCCTGCCGGCTGAACAGGTGGTGTGGCTGGTCATCGCACTGGCGATGTACCGGCACTGGTCGATCAGCGAGGTGCTCGACAGTCTTGATCTAGCGTTGCCTAACGAGAGCGCGCCGTTTGTCAGCAAGAGCGCAGCGGCGCAGGCACGTCAGCGCATCGGCGAGGCACCGTTGGCTTGGCTGTTTGAGCAGACAGCACGTGCCTGGACGACGCAGGACGCGGCTCACCATGCGTTCAAGGGATTGAGTCTGTGGGCGATGGACGGCACCACGCTGCGTACGCCCGACAGCCCGGCCAACCGCGAGCACTTCGGTGCACAAGGTTACGCCAGTGGCAAGGTGGCCAGTTATCCGCAGGTGCGCGCAGTGACGCTCACTGCAATTCCGACGCATCTGGTCGCCGATATCAATTTCGGTCGCTATGACACCAATGAAATGGTGTACGCCAAAAGCCTGCTGCCGCAGATACCGGAAGACTCGCTGACCGTGTTCGACAAGGGCTTTCTGGCTGCTGAGATTCTGTGTGGCCTGACGATGGGAGCACGCAATCGCCACTTTCTGATTCCAGCCAAATCAAATACCCGCTGGGAGGTGATCGCCGGTACCGCTGACGATGCGACGGTACGCATGCGAGTCTCGCAGCAGGCGCGCAAGAAGTGCGCAGCTTTGCCCGAATTCTGGAGTGCGCGGGCGATCCGCACCATCGACGCGCGCGGGCGCGAACGCGTGTTGCTTACGTCGCTTGCAGATCGCCGGCGCTTCAAACCCGCTGATATTGTGGCCTGCTACGAGCGCCGCTGGCAGATCGAAACCAGTTATCGTGAGCTTAAGCAACCGATGCTCGGTTCGGAGTTGACCTTGCGAAGTCGCACAGTCGAAGGCGTGTATCAGGAAATATGGGGTGCGTTGATCGCCTACAACTTGATTCGCCGTGAGATCGCCAGCGCGGCATGGGAAGCGAAGCTCGAGCCGACAGATATCAGCTTCGTGCGCGCTCTGCACACGATCCAGCACGAAATGATGTGGGCCGCGCTGACCCCGGCATACGCGAAATTGCCAGCGTGCCTCAAGCGTCTGCGCGAACGGCTCAAGTCGTTGCCCAATGAAAAACGACCCGACCGCGCATGCGACCGAGTCGTCAAAGCCCGACCTAAACGTTACACCGTTCGATACTTGAAGAAGAACCTTAACTGAACGGCATTACCTTGTAAACCCTGATTCTTTTTAGTGTATTGACGAGGTCGAGCGCGAGGTGCGCCCGACGAAAGCCCGCGCGATTTACGCCGAGTAGGCTTTTTTCATATCTAGGAAAGTTTTTTGATCGCGTCAGCGCTGATTCTCATGGGCGCTTTTTTGGTATTTGCTTCGAGATAGTCGTGTCCTGCCCACGTGAGTCGCACCTCTGGGTTGGCTCCATGGACCAGATCGTGGTCACGCATCAATTGCACGTGATACTCGACCGTTTGGGACGGCATCGTGTCATCGCCCAGAGCTGCTTCTATGCCTGTGACCGACATCGTGTTTGACTCTGAATCTCGAAGTGCGGTCGCGATTTCCATCACCAAGTCTTTGTGTCGTTGCATCTTATACCTTTCGTTGTTTTTGATAGCGGCGAGCATACCAAGCCATGAGCTCGAAGACCATAATCCCGAAGGTTGTCTCGTGGTTCACAGCGAGGCTGAAACTGTTGAACACGCCGCTCATGCGGAATCTTGATTGGCTTGACTAAGGCGCGGTTGCAGACGCTGAAGTCTCTATTGCAACCAACGGCCGCACGCATGCCAATGGCGCAGCCGTGGCTCAGGGCTCACTGACAAGCAGACGGGTGCGTAGCGATCGCCCCGCTATCACCACCAGACCTGAACAGTCACTCCGCTTCCTCCTCGTACTTGTCAAGCACGGTATCCGACATATACGAAAGGTGTTCTTGCTCGGCCAACTTGTGAAGACTGGCGTACGACAGGTATGTGCAATACTCCGCAAGAGGACCTTTTTCGAGAAGGGAAAAAACCGGTCGCCGGATCTCCTGAAAGACCTTGTCCCGCCTTGTCTCGGGGGCGACGATATGAAGCTTGATGTTCATATTAGGCTGAAGCGCCACAAGATCCGCCATGCGCAGAATGCCGGAATAAACCGAGGTTGTGTGCTCGACCTCGAAGGCGCGGACGATTGACCGTCCCTTGAGCCACAAAACGTCAATCTGCTCAATCGTTCGCAGCGTTGTCTCGTCGTAGTTGAGCGGCAGTCTGTCAAGCAGCGCGCCTTCCTCATTGGCCCATTCCCGAAGAACCCCACCACGATCAGCGCGGGGAATCCAGATCTTCATTCCCATCTTGGCACCGATATTGGCGAGTTGGGCTTGCATGCGGATGGATTCGCGGGTCTCTGTCTCCGGAACGTGCTCGGTTAGATCGACAGCACTCGCGTCATCGGGCACGCTGACTGCGACGACCTTGTCGGGGCGATTCACGATGTGCGTGGCAAGGTTACGTTTGTCCTGCTCGTCCAGCGGATAAGGCTTGCCCTCAATGGCTTGGGCTGTCAGGCGTTCCGCGAGGAAGGCTCCGTCCTGGTCGCCGAGATTCACGAGGCTGCCTCGAACCTTACCGGTCCATGCGGTACTTCCTTGTTTTAGACCGCGCGTAAATGACAGTCCTTCCCAGACTGATTGGTCGTGAATCGGAATGCCTTTCTCGATGTCGAGCCAGACAGTCGGACGCACCCGGAATCGCACCACGAATGGATCGTTTTCCGAAAGAAATCTTGGCTGCTCATCGATAAACGGCCCTTCGACGACCTCAAGCAAGCCGATCCAGCGCGAGAGTTTTGTGAGATAGCAGATGAATACGTCACCGGGATTGATCTTCTCCGCCATGTTCATCTGTCGGCGGCGAAATCCAGAGATGTCTCGAGGTGATCGAGTGAACGCCTCGTAAGTCTCCGGCGACAACAGATCAGTAAAGTAAGCCACCTGCATCCCCCGTCTTCTGTCCCGCAAGATACCCGGATCAATACTCTGACATTTAGTCGACTCAGCGAAACTCGGGTTTACACGATTTCGCGCGCGTCGGCGCCAACGCCGGGTCCGTTGTCGAGATTCACGTGACTCTGAACTTTGTTCACTGAGGTCTGAACTCCTTGCGTTCGAGGGCAGCGGCTGCTGTCTGGCAGGTGCGACCGCCTCTTGTCGACCCCGAAGCTGCCCTTCGACCCGGCGCGACCCCAATGGCTGCTTTCAACGTACAACGGTCGTTCGCGTCAAACGAAGTAAATTTGAAACATTCTTAAGGCGCGCGAACCTTGATATTCCGAGGCCGATCTCCGTCGGCGCGCCAGACTTTACTTTGCGAGTTTGCGAACTAAACTTCGATCTTGTGGAGGAGAAAAAGTAAAGTTGCGACTGCGCGAATTAGAGGTGGATAACATGTCCACGGCCCTTGTGGCAGCTTAGGTTCCAGTTCCGGCCATTGTGATCCCGTGATCCAAATTTGCCCATCACTTCCACGTTCAGGGGCAAAATTCGACCGTAGATCTTCCCCGTGCTCAGGGCAACATTGACTCTTGGGCAATGATCGAATCACGCGCTTCCAATTGTCACCTTTTGTGAGTTCCAGGCTTCGACTCCGCTAGCACCCACCGCGCATTGCCGATCTCGTTATGCGCGAGAATGCTGGCCATCAATTTCGTTTTACTAAATACTTCTATTACGGAAATTTGATGGCAAGAGCAAGCATTCCGGATCCTCTCAATGTCACCGCGGGTCAGCCGACATATTAAAGTCATACGGCAACGGAACGATAACTGGCTGCGGTTTGTTATCTTGACCGCTTTGGATGGAGCCGTCGACGTGTCGAACTACGTGCGCACCATAGATACCTGGCGAGCGCGCCCGATCGGCGTTTAAACGCTACAGGTGTGCTTCAGACAACTCCCTTGCGCGCGATACTGACCAACGGCAACTCAACGACGTTGACCGTTGCAAAAGCTCATCTGGCGAACCTTATGGGAACGCACGTTTTCGGTCAGCAAACGCTGACCCGCCGGCGCTTGTTCCTGATTGGCTAGCTGGCCTTCATGCCTGCGTGCTCTCAAATCCCGTGCGATACCGCACCGAATGAGGCCTTGATTCAGCATTTCAAAAGCTACCTCGCCCGGACGTGGAACGCCTGGTGTTTGATGGCAGCCAGCATGCGAAACAGCGGCAGCTTTATTGCCTCGCCCCTTCTCCTACCCACGCGTACGCTGTGGATCGATCCTCTGGATCGGTCAGGGACCTTTCTGGTTCCGCATTTTTTATCCGAAAAAGACTCAACTTTACCTCGCGATCCACCGCAACCTATTGTTTTATAAAGAAACTCACCGCTAAAAATCACGGCAAACTACCCGAAATACTATCGAGTCTTAACTTTACTTCTCGAAACGCACCATATTTACTTCGGTTGACGCTAGATTGGACAAATTTCCCCAGCGACTACTCTGCGCCCTTCATTCTTGAAGGGTTACCGCCCACCTCAAAAAAAATTTCAGCTTTGACCTAAAGTCTGGCAAGGCCTAGTCGTTATCCCGTAACAAGGTCTC
>NZ_JAQGMM010000271.1 GCF_028292365.1 Caballeronia sp. | reverse complement strand
TCGTCGCCAAGTGACGGCGCCGATTGCTCGGGCAGATCGAAGAGCGCGTGATCGATGGTGAATTTGCCGTCAATCGCCATCCCGCCCTGCAGTCCTGCGTTCGCCACCGAAGCACTGCCCGACAGCTGCAATTGCCGATCCGGTGACGCAAACAGCTCGAGTTTGTCCGCGATGATGCTCGCCGTCAGGTCCGGCTGCTGCTGATCCAGCCGCACCTTGCCAGTCGCGCGCAACGTGCCGCTCGCGCCGTGAAACTCGACCTGCTGCAGATCGACCAGATTCTCGGACAGCGCAATCCGGATCACGCCGTCCTTCAACTGCACGCCTTGATCGATGACCGTGACCGAGAGCTTGTCGCCGGTCAGCATGCCGGAGACCGTCGGTTTCGCAACAATCCCCGCGATGGTCAGCTTGAGTCCGAGCTGACCATCGAGCAGATAAGCCGGGCCGAACAGGCCGCCGGTCGTGCGCAGCGTGGGAACGTTCGCTTCAATCGCTCCACTCAGCGGCGCTTCGTCGGCGACCGTGAGCACGCCGTCGCGCGCCACCAGGTTCGTGTGGACGTTCGCATCGATCACGCCGATCCGCGTTGCCTGCGCATGCACGGTCGCGTTGAGCCGGTTGCCGCCCGTGAAGTCCGCGCGGGCGGTTATATCTGTGATGCCGAGCGCCGCGACGCCACGGGCCGCGTCGATGGAGACATCGCCCGAACGCCGCTTCAGTTGCACGTAGCCCGTCGCGGTGGCGCCGAGCGCGAAATTCCAGTCGCCATCGAAGACCAGATCGGTCTTGGCGGGCGGCGGTCCGCCCTCCAGTTCCTGACGGATTTCGAGCAGCCGCGCCACCGACAGGTTCGTCAACTGGCCAGCCGAACTGATGCGGCCGCCATCGAGCGTGAACGATTTCAAGTCGAGCACCGCGCCTTCCGCCGATAAACGCGTCGCGCCCAGCGCTACATGATTCGGCGCGTAGCTCACAGTGAGCGGCGCGTCGAGATTTACGTTCGGCGTGCCCTTGTTCGATAAACGCGTCACTGTACCGTCCCAATGCGCGCCGTCGCGGGCATCGGTCAGGCGACCGTTTGCAGAAAGCGCCAGGTTGACCGCGTTGCCTCGCACCTTGCCGACTGCGGCCGCGTTGAGCGTATGGTTGGCGCGCGTGCCGTTGAGGTTCGCGTCGAGGCTCGCGAGATCGACGCCGTCCGTGCTGACATCGCGGGCCTGAAGGGTGAACACCAGCGCACCGTTCGCGCCGTCGCGCGCTTCCGCGCGGCCTTCAGCATGGCCCACGCGATTCGCACCGAACACCACGCTGTCGGCCTGATAGTTAGCCGCCAGATTCGGATGCGCGAAAGAACCGGTGATATCGCCATCGGCCTTGACGAGTCCCGCCAGTCCGAAGCCCAGGCGCTCGAGTTGCGGTGCATCGATACGAAAACGCAAGCGATCGCCCGGCGCGCCAAAACTACCGTTGAGATCGACGTTGTTGCCGGCAACCGAAAGCGTTGCGGTGCTCGGCAGGATGCGCGTTCCCACGACCTGGATCGTGCCCGAGCCGGTGAGCGGCAGGTTGTCGTAGACGCTCTCGCCGAGCTTGAACTGGGCTTTGGTGGTCAGCGTGGGCGCGAGTACGCCGGTTGCGGATAGCGTGCCGTTCACGCGTGCTTCGATAGGTCGGGATTTCGCCGCCGGCTTCGCTTTGGAAGAACCTTTCGGCGAAGGCTTCGCGACGAGTTCGTCGGTCAGCAGCAGTGGATTGAAATCGATGAGCTTCGCCTTCAGGTCGTAGCTCGAACGAATGTCTTTCTGCAGCGCGCCGCTCAACTCTATACGGCCCTTTCCTACGCTCAGTTTCACGCCGTCGAACGCAGTTTGTTTGGCGTCGAGCGTGACCTTGCCTTGCGCGCGCAACGCCGCTTTCGGGTCGTTGAGATCCAGCGTGATGGTCTGCTTGTCACCATCGAGATGAATGCCTATCGGCCCGGCAAACTGCGTCGGACGGATGGTCGGTTCAATCGCGTTCAGGTCAAGTTTCGCGACCTTCAGGTCGAACTGGCCTGTCCCGCCCTTGAGCGTTCCACCGCCGGTGACGGTGGCGTCTTTCAACAGCCGCACGTTCAGGTCAGAAATAATTTGCGCCGATGCGTCGAGCTTGACGTTCGCGTGGGCATCGATCAAGGGGAGCAGTTGCTTATCGACTGAACCGGGCTTCGCGTTCACGATCGATATCGGTCCGGTCACTACCAGCGCGTTCGGCGTAGCCGGATCGGGGGTAAGTTCTGCCCGCAGCGCGAGGTCCGCGAACGGCGCGCTCGGGCTGAACGCCTGCGGATTGACGTGATCAATCGTCACCAGCGCGCGCTTGAGCGGCACATCGCCGAACGGCGCCGCTTCAACGTGCGCCTGGCCCTTGAGCTTCAGACCGCTGGCGTTGATATCGGCGACGAGATTTTCCAGCGAACCCGTCAAATGCGCGGCCACCTGCACGGCCTCGCCGCTGACCTCGCCCGAATAACCAGCATCGCCGGTCAGCGGAAATGGGCGCGCACCGCCGTCAAGTTTCAATGCGGCCGTGATGGCGCCGAACGGCGTATCGAGACGCTGGATGCGCGCCTCGTGATGACGGCCATCGCTATGTCCGTCCAGTGCGAGCCGCGAGAATTCGGTAGTGGTCGCGCCTTCGTGGAGGCGCAGTTTGTCGAGCGTGACATCGCTTATTGCAAGCTGAATTGGTAAGCGTAAATCCGTCGGCAACTCGGTCTTGCTGGTGTCTTTCGGCGAAGGTGCAATGCGGGCATCGACCGTACCGACATGTAAATAACCAATGGTGAAACGCAATGGCGCGCGCGTCAGTTCCCACTTGCCGGAAACGCTGTCCACGGCAATATCCGTTCCGTTGCCGTCCAGACTCTTCCAGTGCACGTTGCGCAAGCGCAGGCCCGTCGCTATTGCGCCGCCGTCGAGCGTGCCGCTCAGCCGGCCACCGAGCAGCGACGTTGCTGCCTGCCACACGTAGCGCGTCCCCCGCTCGCTGTTCACCGCGTACAGGATCATTGCGACGCCGAGCGCTACGCACAGCACAAGCACCAGCACGATACCGCCGAGCCATTTGGCCAGGCGCCGCCAGCCGCCGCGCCGCGGCTTCGGAGCCGTCGTTCCGTTTTCAGACGCGCCGTTCCCCCGGTCCTCGGAAGGGTCCGGTTGGTCTGCGGGAGATTGGCCGTTCTGGTCGCTCATGCTTG
>NZ_JAQGMM010000270.1 GCF_028292365.1 Caballeronia sp. | reverse complement strand
TAACGGAACCGTGTGACGCAAACGTTTCACAGTTATCGTAGACAGTTCTCACGTTGGAATCGGACAAAGTTGAGTCTTGCGACGCCGCACGGCGCTTGCCGCCACCCTGGACTGGTTCAGCCGATGTTCGCATCTGCATGGGGTTGTGAATCGGCGGTGAGCCGGCGAGAACGGCGCGAAAGCGGACCTTGCCTTGGTCCGCCCCTGCAGGCCGCACTAATTTTCCGCTCATTTTTCCGCGTGAAGATACGACCATGGATCACGAACGGCTCAAGCCAACCACCGTGCTCCGCTGTCCCACCATAAGGAGGCACCCGGAATGTTCACAAAGATTCTAGTTGCGGTTAGTGCAAATTCGATCGATACAGTATTGGGATCGGCCATCGACACTGCGCGAAAGTACGATGCACGCATTCTTGCGCTGCACGCGGTCGATCCTGCACCCTACTTGATGTCGCCGATCGACTACGACTTCGGGCTCATGGTCGAAGCAATGGAAGCACATGGACGTGAAATCGTCGCGCGAATGGCGCAAGTGCTGGATAACCATTCGGGTCCCGCCGAAACCCGTATGGTCACGTTGCCCATGTCGGGCCTCTCGGTCGGCGGGGCGATCGCCTCTGTCGCCAACACGTGGGCTGCCGATCTGATTATTCTCGGCGAACGGAATTCGAGCTGGCTGGACTGGCTGAGCGAAGACATTGCCCTGGAGGTACGGCGCCATGCGAACGCGCCGATCCAGACTGTCTCCAGCAAAGTCATCAGCGCCACGACGCGCCGTGACCTTACACGCTGGACCCAGGCGCCCGCTGCGGACGCGAGATGATCCGAATTATTGGCGTATCGCGATGCATGTTCGGCAGCCACATGCCTGTTGCCACGCTCTCAACTTGATTTGCCGGTGTCTATCAATGAGAGGAGGCGAAATCGTCGATCTCTTCAGCCGGAGATAGCGCGAACGATGCCCGCATATCTCGAGCCTCATCGATCGGTGAGCGTCCGAAAAAGCGCTTGAACTCGCGACTGAACTGCGAGGGACTTTCATAACCGACGCGCGCGGATGCGGAGGCGGCCGTCAACCCGTCGCGAATCATCAGCAAGCGCGCCTGATGCAGACGCGTCGACTTGATGTATTGGATCGGAGAGGTCAGCGTGACGGTTCTGAAGTTGACATGAAACGCGGGAACACTCATCCCGGCCTCTTCGGCGAGACGGCTGACATCCAATGATTGCGCGTAGTCGGTGTGAATTCGCCGCAGCGCTTTCGCCACCCTGCCAAAGCGGCCCTGATGCGCGAGCGCGGCCCTTAGCGCCCCGCCCCGCTCCCCGATCAATACGCGGTAGCAGATTTCCCGCACGATCGCAGGCCCCAGCACCTCCGCGTCCAGCGGTGAGCTCAGCGCTTGCAGCAGACGCAAGGTTGCGTCGGCGAGGTCTCCCTCGAGCGGCGTCGACACGATCCCTAGTGGTGCGCCTTGCTGATGGCGCCCTGAGTGATCGATCACGAGTATCAGGTCGGTCAGTTCGATCAGATCGAGGCGCAACGACACGGCCAACATTGGCTCGAACTCGTTCGCTTCAGTTTCAGTCGAGAACGGCAGCGGCACCGACAAGATCAGATAGTGCTGAGCGTCATAGACATACACCTCTTCGCCTAGAAAACCCAGCTTGCGCCCCTGACACACGATCACGATGCTCGGCTCGTACAGCACGGGCGTGCGCCCCAGCGGCCGGTTCGAACGCATGAACCGCACGCCCTCCAGTGCCGACTGGGTATAGCCCTCATTGGGCGCCAAACGCTGAAGCAGGCTCACCATCCGTGTGGAAACCGGGTTGTCAGCAAGTATCACGAGGACTCCTCTTTCGCCGGATCAGGTACGGGAATTCTACTGGATACGATCGACAGCCCGCATCCAACTTCAATAGGAATAGGCAATACCGCAATCGCCGCGTGTATTCGCTTGCAGGCGCCCGGCTCATAAGATGGGTCATCGGCTGCAGGGTGCAGTCGAAGCGCGCAGGAGAGCGCGCAGCGGTGCCTTGCAGCCCCCTGGCGCGGTGGTGATGGCTGACGGTGGCATGAGCGTGGCGCTCAAGTAAGCCCTTCGCCAGATTCTTCTAAAGCAGCGTTTCCACTTAAATTCGTAGTACGTACTTATTCAAGGAAATTATCATGAACAAGTCTTCAAAAATCTGGTTTATCACGGGCGCATCGAAAGGTGTCGGTCAACGACTCGTGCGGCAACTCCTCGCGCGCGGAGATCGCGTCGCCGCGACATCGCGAACCGTGGCGTCGCTTACCGAAGTGATCGGCCCCGCCTCGACGCAGTTTCTTCCGCTACACGTGGATCTGACTAACGACGAGAGCGTGCGTTTGGCCATCGCGGAAAGCATCAAGACTTTCGGCAAGATCGATGTGATCGTCAATAACGCCGGCTACGCCCAACAGGGAACCGTTGAAGCGCTCTCGGACGAGGAGCTTCGGCAAAACTTCGAAGTCAACCTGTTCGCACCGCTGACTGTTCTGCGGCACGCGCTCCCGCATCTGCGCGAGCAGCGTGGCGGGCATGTCATCAACATCGCCTCGATCGTCGGTTACCAGGGCGGCTATGCCGGCTGGGGCAGCTATGTGGCGAGCAAATTCGCGCTCGCGGGTCTGACCGAATCGCTGTCGGCCGAGGTGGCCGAGTTCGGCATCAAGGCGACAGTGGTATATCCCGGGCCGGTACGCACGGAGTTTTTGTCGAGCGGTGCGCTCGCGGTGGCAAAGCGCCAGATTGATGAATACACCGAAGCCAAGGCGTCACTCGATCTGCACCTCGGCACGCTGCACGGTCACCAGGCTGGTGATCCGGACAAACTGGCCATGTTGATCATGCAAGCTGTAGATGTTGCTGAACCGCCGCTCCACCTGTTCGCCGGCAAGATCGCCAACGAACTGGCGGCGCAAAAAGCCGAGGCGGTCCAACGCGACCTCGATGCATGGAAAGGCTCATCCGAAGCAACGGATTTTGCCGAGTAACTTCAGAACCAAGCGGCGCCCAGCAAAGGGCGCTGCTTTGGCTGACGTGATGACGATGGGCTTTTTAATGAAGATGCAACTCAACTACTCTACCGATCTTGATTGTGCGTCATCCCATTGAAGCCACAACTTCGTCGGTACTAACCACGGCGTGCGCAAGAAATGCGTAGTTGATCATCGCCGCCTTGTACCCGTCGCCCCAAACCGGATGACGCGGACCGGCAGTGGCATCGCTAACAACAAAAACCTCGAATCCCTGTTCGAGCAGATCACGCAGATGTGACTCCACGCACATGTTAGCGAGCATGCCTCCCAGCACCACCCTCCTCACTCCTCGCTTGCGCAGTTGAAGGACGAGATCGTTGGTCTGAGGTCCGAACACCTTATGTGGACTTACAACTATAGTCTCACCGTCATTGATGTAGGGCTTGAAGTCATCGAGCCAGTCCGCTCCCGAGTCGTCGAAACCTTCAAGACTCAACGCCCCGCTGCGCGTAAACGTACCGGTGGCGAATTCATCCGTCTCTAACGGTCCATTGAACTTCCAGGCGCGATCGGTCGGGAAAAAATAGTGTGGCGATATAAAGACCGCGAACTTCGCGGACTTTGCCGCCTTGAAGATTCGTAGCATGTTTTCTACTGTCTTGTTCTCTGTCACGCTTGCACCGACTGCGCCCCAGTTCTTGCCTTTCTCACTTAAGACATCGACTTGCGGGTCGATAAAAACCACGGCTGTCTCGGTTCGATCAAAGATCATTGCGGACCTCCAAATGAGTACATGAAGGCTCGCCGGCTTTCATCGACCCGAGCCCCTTCGATCAGATTAGGAAATGGAGTCCCCAAAAGCAACGACGCACCGGCAGCTTTTTGATGCCGCACCCGAGCCCTGCGTGTGTGCGCTGAGCGAAGCGGCGGTCGATGACCGAAGCCGCATGATGCCTACGCGTGCGATGCTATTAACAAGCCAATGATTAAAAGGCCACGCCGATGCTCATAAAACAAAGCGGTCAATCACGACAGGCTTCGAGATAGGAGTATGGGCGAATGGGCGGAACGAAACCGCCATTGAGAAACGTGCCTGCGAGTCGCAATTCCCTGCCCCTCAATGTGACGAGACGAACTTTGACCCTGGAAAAGCCGGAGGCAGCGCAAAGGTGTCGCGGAGGCGTTTCGTCTCTGCGGCAGGTGTCAGGCCAAAAAGTCGCTTGAATTCCCGGTTGAATTGAGAGGAACTGGCATAGCCGACAGCAAGACATGCCGTCTCAGCGGTGATGCCCTGGCGCACCATCAGCAAGCGGGCCTGATGCAATCGAGTGGATTTCACGTACTGCATTGGCGAAGTGGTCGTGATGGCCTTGAAGTGACTGTGGAACGTGGGCACGCTCATTCCGGCCTCGCTTGCCAACATCGGAAGATCCAGAGGCTCTGCATAGGTCGCGTGGATACGCTCAAGCGCTCTCCCAATCTTGCCGAATCGCCCTTGCATGGCTAAAGCCGCGCGCATTGCGTGGCCTTGTCCGCCGGTGAGAACACGGAAATACAATTCACGTACCAGTCCCGGGCCGAGGATTGCGGCCTCAAGTGGATGGTTCATTGCCTCCAGAAAGCGCAGTACAGACGCTCGCATTCCCGCATCCATTGGACTTGACATCATGGTCTGCGGCGCGTCATCTGACGCTGGCAAGCCATGACGGTCTATTTGAATCATGAGCTCCGCCGCGACCTGAAAGTCCAGGTGCATATAGACGGCCAGCAGCGGACACTCGGGCGTCGCGTCGGTTTCCATTGTGAAGGGTACGGGCACCGCGACAGCCAGATAATGCTGCGCGTCATATACGTAGACCCGGTCACCAAAAAATCCGCGCTTTGTACCCTGGCAGACGATCACGATGCCGGGATCGTATAGCACCGGCGTGCGAGACAACGCCCGGTCCGAGCGCAGGATTCGTACATCGCGCAACGCGGTCAGGTTGTAGCCCTCCCGCGGAGCTAACGCAGT
>NZ_JAQGMM010000261.1 GCF_028292365.1 Caballeronia sp. | reverse complement strand
GGCCGAACGGCGCGGGCAAGACCACGTCGTTTTACATGATCGTCGGGCTGGTTCCGCTCGATGCCGGCGAAATCCTCCTCGACGGGACGTCTATCAGCCTGCTGCCGATCCACAAGCGCGCGCGTCTCGGACTGTCCTATTTGCCTCAGGAAGCGTCGGTATTCCGCAAGCTCACCGTCGAGCAGAATATTCGCGCGGTGCTGGAACTGCAGACGGATGAAAGCGACAAGCCGCTCTCCAAGCAGGGCATCACGGATCGCGCAGAAGCGTTGCTGGACGAACTTCAGATCGCTCATTTGCGCGAAAATCCGGCGCTGTCGCTCTCGGGCGGCGAACGTCGGCGTGTGGAAATCGCCCGCGCGCTCGCCACCAATCCGGCCTTCATCCTGCTGGATGAACCGTTTGCCGGCGTCGACCCAATCGCCGTGCTCGAAATCCAGAAGATCGTGAAATTCCTGAAGCAGCGCAACATCGGCGTGCTGATAACGGACCACAACCTACGCGAGACGCTGGGCATTTGCGACCACGCTTACATCATCAGCGACGGCAGCGTGCTCGCAGCAGGCGCGCCGAGCGAGATTATCGAAAACGAGAGCGTGCGGCGCGTTTATCTCGGCGAACATTTCCGTATGTAACGCTGCGGACAAATCGCCTGGCGGCCGTCAAAACCCTGATGAGCGGCGTTGCGGCACAGCCGCTGCACTGCCGCATTTCTTACGTGCCGCCCGCGAGGCGGCACGGTTGTTTTTGGTCGATTCCCCGCGAGGTTTCGCGCCCGTGGCAAACTCTCTACAATGATTAAAACCTTGCCATGAAAGCCAGCCTCCAACTCCGCCTATCGCAGCATCTTGCGCTGACCCCACAACTGCAGCAGTCCATCCGGCTGCTGCAGTTGTCGACGCTCGAACTGCAGCAGGAGGTCGCGATGGCTGTCGCGCAAAATCCGCTACTCGAGAATGAGGACGACTGGACCACCAGCCCGCTGCGCGTGGCGGCGGACGGCTCGCTGATCACCTCGGCGGGGGCGTCGGTGAATGCGCCCGACTCCATGATGAGCAACGGCTCGTCGTCGAGCAGCAGCAGCACGACCACGACTGACCGATCCGAAAACGGCGAGCCCCAAGGCGTAGACGAATACAACGGCATGAGTTCGTCGGATAACGGACCGGATTCGAGCTCGTGGAATCTGGAAGATTACGGCCGCTCGAATAGCGGCTCGGACGACGACGACCTGCCGCCGCTGCAAATCCACGAATCCACCACTACGTTGCGCGACCACCTGACGTCGCAACTGCGCATGACGAAGGCGAATCAGCGCGATCGTGCGCTGATCACGTTCCTGATCGAATCACTCGATGAAGATGGTTACCTCACGTCATCGCTCGAAGAAGTGAAGGCGGATCTGCCGGATGAACTGGAAGTCGATGTCGACGAACTGAGCGCGGCGCTCGCGTTGCTGCAAAGTTTCGATCCGCCGGGAGTGGGCGGCCGCTCGGCGTCGGAATGTCTCAAGCTGCAGTTGCTGCGGCTCGATCCGTCGCCCATCCGGACGCTCGCACTCGATATTGTGATGCACCATCTGGAGCTCCTGGCAGCGCGCGATTTCACGCGTTTGCGCAAGCAACTCAAGGCGTCCGACGACGCCTTACGCGACGCTCATTTGCTGATCCGTTCATTGGAACCGTTCCCCGGCGCGGCGTTCGGAAAAAGCGAAGCGGATTATGTGGTTCCTGACATCCTGGTGCGCAAAATGTCCAGCGGCTGGACGGCAGAATTGAATCCGGAAATTGTGCCGAGGCTTCGCATCAATCACCTCTACGCGAATATTTTGCGCAACAATCGCGGCGATCCGGGCAGTGGTTCGTTGCGCCAGCAGCTCCAAGAAGCACGTTGGTTGATCAAGAATATTCAACAAAGATTCGAGACGATTCTCCGCGTTGCACAAGCCATTGTGGAGCGTCAGAAGAACTTTTTTGCGCACGGTGAAATTGCAATGCGGCCCTTGGTTTTGAGGGAGATTGCTGATACGCTGGGTTTACACGAATCCACCGTCTCACGTGTGACAACCGGTAAGTACATGCTGACCCCATTCGGGACGCTTGAATTTAAGTACTTCTTCGGATCGCACGTTTCAACCGACACGGGTGGCGCGGCATCGTCCACGGCGATCCGGGCACTCATCAAGCAACTGATAGGAGCCGAAGACTCAAAATCTCCTCTTTCAGACAGCCGCATCGCAGAGTTGCTGGCAGAACAGGGATTCGTGGTGGCGCGCCACACGGTGGCCAAATATCGCGAAGCCCTGAAAATTCCGGCAGTGAACTTGCGAAAGTCTCTGTAGCCCGCTGCATGTTGCGGCGGGCCTTTACCGGCCGCGTCGCGAAAGCGCGAGCGAGCTGGCCGATGCGATCCCGATCCGTACCAGTGTTCAGCAGAATGGGCACGTACGGGCACGCAGCGGCCGGTTTGAGTAGCGTGATAGCGTCCAGGCGGCCATTAGCTTGGAGAGCAACTATGAATCTGCAGATCAGTGGACACCATCTCGAATTGACGCCTGCGTTGCGAGAATATGTGATCACCAAACTGGATAGAGTGCTACGGCACTTCGATCAGGTGATCGACGGCAGTGTGGTCCTCTCGGTCGACAATCATAGGGAAAAGGACAAGCGGCAAAAGGTCGAAATCAACTTGCACCTGAAGGGCAAGGACATTTTCATCGAGAGTTGTGACGTTGATATGTACGCGGCCATCGACTTGATGGTCGACAAGCTGGACAGGCAAGTGCTTCGCCACAAGGACAAGATCCAGGGCCATGCACACGCCACGATGAAATACGGACACGAACCGCAGGAGAGCGAAGTTCCGGCACCGTAAGGAATCGTGAACGGTTAGAGGAGTGATTCAAATGGGTTGAACGGCGCATCGGCTGGAGGATTTTTCGATGCGCCGGACTCCGGAGCAATGTAGACCGGAGCCCATCAGTTCGATAGTCTCGGCACGAGCCGCCTGAAAGCAGGCGGCTTTTTTGTCGCCACCGGTTTGGGGCGGTTTTTCGCCGCGGCAGGAGCGAATTGGGGCAAGCAGCAACCGTCGCGTTATGTGCAACAAACGCGTCAAGTGTATGGCGCGCCGCACCATCGTTTGATTACGCTGTTCTATAATGGTCCGGTCAAAGGTTAGTACCGGGTACCGGGGTTGTTAATCGGAGTGAAGCGAGACCTTGGTGTCCCGCGCATTCCTTACCAAAAATCGCCGTGAGCGTTTCGTGCAGGTTCTGCAGCCGCCACGATGAGGAGAATTCAGGCCACGCATCTGCCTGCCAACATGAATCGTTTAGCCAAATTTCTTCCCCTCGAAAATGTCGTCCTCGGACTGTCCGTCACCAGCAAGAAACGTGTATTCGAGCAAGCGGGCCTGATCTTCGAGAACCAGAACGGCATTGGCCGCAGTACCGTCACCGACAATCTCTTTGCGCGCGAGCGCCTTGGCTCGACCGGTCTCGGCGAAGGTGTCGCCATTCCCCACGGACGCATCAAGGGCCTGAAGCATCCGCTCGCCGCCTTCGTGCGCCTGGCTGAGCCGATCGCTTTTGAATCGCCGGACGGGCAGCCCGTGTCGCTGCTGATCTTTCTGCTTGTTCCCGAGCAGGCTACCCAACAACACCTCGAAATCCTCTCGGAAATAGCGCAGTTGCTCTCCGACCGGGATGCACGCGAACGCCTGAACACTGAAGAAAACCGTGAAGCGCTGTATCAGGTGCTCACGCAATGGCAACCCTGAGCCCTCCCAAGCCAGGCCTCGTGCTGGACTTGAAGCCGGATTGGTACGGAGAACCAGGCCGAATGGCCCTCTCGCGCCGGCGGCCCTTCTAGCGCACAATCAGTCCTATTGAGCGGAGCATTGAAGAGACCAACCCCGGCTCTTCAATTGCCCCATGCTCGCGGCCTCTCTCGGAGTTCCGGCCCTCATGGATACGTCCAGCATCAACGCCCAGAGTATTTTCGACGACAACGCGGCTGCGCTGAAACTGAGCTGGCTGACGGGTCACGAAGGCTGGGAGCGCGGCTTTTCGACCGAAACCGTTGCCAATGCAACGTCAAGCGCCGACCTCGTCGGGCACTTGAACCTGATTCACCCCAACCGTATCCAGGTACTCGGCGACGCCGAAATCACCTATTACCAGCGTCAGTCAGACGAAGACCGGTCGCGCAACATGGCCGAACTGATCGCGCTGGAACCGCCCTTCCTGGTGGTGGCGGGCGAAGTCGGCGCGCCGCCTGAACTGGTTCTGCGCTGCACACGCTCGTCTACGCCGCTCTTCACCACACGCATGTCGGCCGCAGCCGTGATCGACAGCCTGCGGCTCTATATGTCGCGGATTCTAGCTCCGCGCGCCACGCTGCACGGCGTGTTCCTCGACATCCTCGGCATGGGCGTGCTGTTGACCGGTGACTCCGGTCTCGGCAAAAGCGAACTCGGGCTCGAGTTGATCAGCCGCGGTCACGGTCTTGTCGCTGACGACGCCGTAGACTTCGTGCGCCTCGGACCGGATTTTGTCGAAGGCAGATGTCCGCCGTTGCTGCAGAACCTGCTGGAAGTCCGCGGCCTCGGCCTGTTGGATATCAAGACCATCTTTGGGGAAACCGCCGTTCGGCGGAAAATGAAACTCAAGTTGATCGTTCAGCTTGTGCGTCGTCCAGACGGTGAATTTCAGCGCTTGCCGCTCGAAAGCCAGGCGGTCGACGTGCTCGGCCTGCCGATCAGCAAGGTGACGATCCAGGTGGCGGCCGGCCGGAATTTGGCAGTGCTGGTCGAAGCTGCGGTGCGCAACACGATCCTGCAACTGCGGGGTATTGATACCTTGCGCGACTTCATGGATCGTCAACGCCTTGCGATGCAGGACCCCGAAAGCCAGTTCCCCGGCAAGCTGATCTGACCGGTTGAGATGGTTAGACCGGCGGCATCGAGCATTCAGCCGCCGCCCGGACCCGAATTTTTGCGTGCTTTGCGTGCTGCGTCCTTTGCGTGCTATTACCTAGAGCGAACGAGTCCTTATTCATGCGCATTATTCTGATTACGGGTATTTCCGGCTCCGGCAAATCGGTTGCCCTGAACGCTCTCGAAGACGCCGGCTATTATTGCGTCGACAACCTGCCACCGCGCTTCCTCCCTGAGCTCGCGGCCTACCTCAACAGCCAGGGGCAGGCACGTCTGGCTGTTGCTATCGATGCTCGTTCGAGCCGGTCGCTCGACGAAGTGCCCGCGATCATCAAAGACCTGTCGCAAGCGTTCGACCTGCGTGTGCTGTTTCTTAACGCCAGTACGCAGTCGCTGATCCAGCGCTTTTCCGAGACCCGCCGCCGCCATCCGTTATCGGGTTCGCCGGGCCACGACGCCGACGTGGGGCTGCTCACTTCGTTGGGCGAAGCGATCGAACGTGAGCGCGAACTCGTGTCGGGGCTCGCCGAATTCGGCCATCAGATCGACACCAGCAATCTGCGGGCGAACGTGTTGCGCGCGTGGGTGAAGAGTTTCATCGAGCAGGAAACGGCCGGACTGACGCTGATGTTCGAGTCGTTCGGATTCAAGCGCGGAGTTCCGCTCGACGCCGATTTTGTCTTCGATGTCCGTACGCTCCCGAATCCCTACTACGATCACGAATTGCGGCCGCTGACGGGCCTGGACCAGCCGGTTATCGACTTTTTGTCCGCCCAGCCGATGGTCCATCAGATGATCGACGACGTGGGCACGTTCATCGCAAAATGGTTACCGCAATTCCGTGACGACAACCGTAGTTACCTGACGGTTGCGATCGGCTGCACGGGCGGCCAGCACCGCTCGGTATTCATCGCCCAGGCGCTCGCCGCGCGCTTCGGTGACAAGGCGAATGTGATTGTGCGGCATCGCGACGCGCCCATCGCTGTGGATGGACACGTCGCGCCCATGCAAACCTGATCGCCTTTGGGCGGCCTTTTTAAAGAAGCGCGCGATGTCCACCAATCCCCTTCTCGCCGACCTGCCGCTGTTTCCGCTGCATACCGTGTTGTTTCCGGGCGGCCACCTCCCCTTGAAAATCTTTGAAGCCCGCTATCTCGACATGGCGCGTGCGTGTTTGCGCGAAAGCACGCCGTTCGGCGTGTGCCTGTTGAAAAGCGGTAATGAGATTGCGTCACCGGGCGATCCATCAGTGCCCGAGAGCATTGGTTGCCTCGCCGAGATCACGCAATGCGACGTGGACACGTTCGGCATGCTGCTGGTCCAGGCGCGCGGCACGACGCGGTTTCGACTGTTGTCACATCGCGTGGAGCCGAGCAATCTGCTCGTGGGCGTAGCGGAAACCATTGGCGACGACACGCCGCTGGATGGCACGGAAGCGCTGGTGAAGTTTGGTGCGTGCGCGGAAGTGCTAGAGCGGATCATCGATGCAATCAAGGCACGCGAGCCCAAGGACCTGCCGTTCACCGAGCCCTTCCTTCTCGACGATCCGACGTGGGTATCCAACCGTTTATCCGAGATCCTGCCGATTCCCATGCGCGCCCGGCAAAAGCTGATGGAGCTTGAAGACGCAGCCGCGCGGATCGATGTCGTGCATCACTACATGCAGCAGCATCAGTTGCTTTGACGTCGTCTAAGCGGTTTTAGCAACCCACGATCAAATCAGCGAGCCCTGCAGCGCGTCGAGCAGTTTGCGGACTGGCGCGGGCACGCCATACGCATCGATATTCGCAAGCGGCGCCCACACGGTCTTGTTATCAGCAGCTTCGGGCACACCATTCGCCCGCCCGAGACGCGGCTCAATATCCAGTTTGAAATGCGTGAACGTGTGCGTGAAGGGCGTGAGCCGCTGAAGCTCGGCCGATCCGCCAAAGCTATGCGAGACCGCCGCGAGCGCGTCTTCATCCTGTGCTTCAGGCAGGCTCCATAGACCGCCCCAGATGCCCGTCGGCGGACGTTTCTCAAGCAGGACGCTATTGCCATCCTGCAGCACCAGCATCCAGGTCTTTCGAGTCGGCACCATCTTTTTCGGGCGCGACGTGGGCAATTCCTTTTGCCGTCCCGTCACGTTTGCCACGCAATCGGCGGCAAACGGGCAGCGCGCGCAATCCGGTTTGCCACGCACGCACAGCGTTGCACCAAGATCCATCAACCCCTGCGTGTACGCGGTGACTTCGTCCTTGTGCGCGGCATCGGGAAGCAGCGATTCGGCCAGCGTCCACATCGTGATTTCCACGCGCTTTTCGCCCGGAAATCCGTCGATACCAAACACGCGCGCGAGCACCCGCTTCACATTGCCATCGAGAATAGTCGCGCGTGCGCCGAACGCAAACGACGCAATAGCCGCCGCGGTCGAACGCCCGATACCCGGCAGTTCAGCCAACTCCTCGACGCTGCGCGGAAACTCGCTGCCATGCTCTGTCGACACCACAAACGCGCATCGATGCAGATTTCGCGCGCGCGAGTAGTAGCCGAGGCCGGCCCAGAGCGCCATGACGTCGTCGAGCGGCGCGAAGGCGAGCGCGTTCACGGTAGGGAAACGGTCGAGAAAACGCACGTAGTAGGGAATCACCGTCGATACCTGGGTCTGCTGCAGCATGATTTCGGACAACCAGATCCGATAGGCATCGCGCGTGTTTTGCCACGGCAGGTCGTGACGGCCGTGAACACGTTGCCATGCGATCAGGCGCGTGGAGAAGTCGGTGAGCTGGAGCATGGAACTAGCGCTGGCAGCGCGGGCAAAAGTACGTGGATCGTTGGCCTTGCACGATTTGCTTGATGGCCGCTCCGCAAACATGGCACGGCAATCCCGCGCGATCATAGACGAAATAATCGAGCTGGAAATAGCCCGACTCGCCATTGCTGCCCACGAAGTCGCGCAACGTGCTGCCGCCCTTTTCGATCGCCGCGGCCAGTGTTGTACGCACGGCGTCGGCGAGGAGATCGTAGCGCACAAGCGAGACGCGGCCAGCAGCGACCGTGGGCCGGATACCCGCACGAAACAAGCTCTCGGACGCATAAATGTTACCCACGCCGACGACCATTGTGCCGGCGAGCAGCGCTTGCTTGACGGACACCTTCCGTCCGCGCGTCTGCCGGTACATCAGCGCGCCGGAAAATTCAGGCGTGAACGGCTCTACGCCCAGTCCTGCCAGCAGCGGATGGTCGAGGACGTCGCCGTCTGCGCGCGCATGCCAGAGCACTGCGCCGAAACGCCGCGGATCGCGAAAGCGCAAAATGAAATCATCGAAGATCACATCTATATGATCATGCTTCGCCGCATCCGGCGGCCGCGGCACGTTACGTAATACCCGTAACGTCCCCGTCATGCCCAGATGCACGATCAGCCAACCTTCAGAGGTTTCGAACAACAGATACTTGCCGCGCCGCTCGACTTTGTCGATTTTCAGCGCCTTCATCGTCTTCGCGAGATGCGGCGGAATTGGCCAGCGCAGCGCCGGTGTACGGACATCGACACGCTCAACCCGGCGTCCGGTAACAAACGGTTCGATCCCGCGTCGGGTTACTTCGACTTCCGGCAACTCTGGCATGTTTTACTGGTCTGTAACTTGCTGTGGGATGTGCGCGTATTGTAGCGAGCGCGTTACAATCGACTGAAACATTGATCGGATTTCCATGAACTTGTCCTTCGTAAAGTTGTTTTCGAAGCAGCGTGCAGCGACCGCTCAAACGAGCGCCGCACGCGGTAAGCCGGTCTCCCCGAGCAAGCTCGCGGCCGCAGTAGCGTTCGCGGTGGCGGCGTTTGCGGCAGCCCCTGCCTACGCGCAGAGCCCAGCGCAACTGCCGACCCCTGACGACGACCAGTCCGCCATCAGTGCAGCGGACCTGATCACCGCGCCGCCCACGGGCAAGGAAGTTCAGGACCTGCCGAATGTGGCTGCGTCCAGCCAGATCGTGTTCCAGGTGCTTGCGGCGGAAGTCGCGTTGCAACGCAATCAGGCAGCGCCCGCTTATCAGACGTATCTCGCCCTCGCGCGCGACACGCACGATCCACGTTTCGCGCAGCGCGCGACCGAGATTGCAATCGCCGCACAGAGTCCCAACGACGCGCTGACGGCCGTCCAGCTCTGGCAGCAGTTCTCACCGAATTCGGAACGTGCGGCGCAGTTGAGCGCGTCGCTGCTGATCCTCTCCGGCAAGCCCGACGACGCCAAGGCTATCCTCACCACCGAGCTCGCGAAAGTACCCGCTCAGCAGCGTGGCGACGCAATCCTTTCGCTGCAGATCCTGCTCTCTCGCGGACCGAACCGCGTAGGTGGATTGAATGTGCTGAAGGATCTGGTCAAGAACGATCTGGACCGGCCGGAAACGCAACTGGCGCTCGCCCGGCAAGAAATTGCCGCCGACGACCTGCCGGGCGCGAAGGCATCGCTTGAACAAGCGCTGAAATTGAAGCCGGACTACTTGCCTGCCGCGTTGACATTGGCGCGCATGGGGCCGAACGAACGCGACGAAGGTATTGCTTCGTTCGAAAAGTACCTCGAGAAGGATCCAAAGTCGCACGACGCACGGCTTGCGCTGGCGCAACTGTATCTGTCGGCTGATCGTCTCGATGACGCCCAGAAGCAGTTCGAAACCATGCGCAAGAACGATTCGAAAGACCTGACACCGCTGATGGCGCTCGCGCTGATCAACATTCAGAAGAAACAGCCGGACAAGGCGCAGGATTACCTGAAGCAGTACGCGGCGGCGGCTGAAAGTACGCCGAACGCCGATCCGGGACAGGCTTATATCTATCTTGCGCAGTTGTCGCTGGAGAAGAAAGACGACGTGGCCGCGAACCAGTGGCTCGACAAGATTCCGCGTGCGAGCCAGCAGTATCTGCCGGCACAAGTCACGCGCGCGCAGATCCTCGCCTCGCACGGCAAGGTCGACGAAGCGCGTCAATTGCTCGGCAGCCTGCAGACGTCGGATCCGCGCGATCTGGCGCTGCTCGCCCGTACTGACGCCGCAATGTTGTTCCAGGCGCAGCGGTACCCTGAGGCGGAAGCGGCTTTGGCGAAAGCATCGGCGGCTTTCCCCGACGACCCGGACATTGCCTACGACTACGCCATGGCGGCGGAAAAGAACGGCCATTTCGACGTCATGGAAACGCAGTTGCGCAAGCTGATGAAAGAGCAGCCGGAGAATGCACAGGCGTACAACGCGCTTGGCTACTCGCTCGTCGATCGCAACGAGCGTCTGGACGAGGCAGAGAAGCTGATCGAGAAAGCGGTGTCGCTTGCGCCGAACGACGCGTTCATCATGGACAGCCTCGGCTGGGCGAAGTATCGGATGGGTAACCAGGCCGAAGCAGCCAGCATCCTGAAGAAAGCCTACGACTTGCAGCCGAACGCCGAAATTGGCGCTCATCTTGGTGAAGTGCAATGGAAGTCAGGGCAGCAGGACCAGGCGCGCAACACGTGGCGTCAGGCGCAAAAGCTCGAACCCGGCAACGACACATTGTTGAAAACGCTCAAACGATTCCAGGTGAACGACCTTTGAACTTGATTGCAACGAATTTCCTAGGTGGTCAGCGCGCACGTCGCGGTGCGTTGGCGCTGATGGCAGCGGGTGTGGTGGTGGTGTCGGGGTGCGCGATCAAACCGCGTGCGCCGAGTACATCGAATGCAGCAACCGCGGTGACTGCGCAGACCAGCCGCGCTTATCACGGGCGATTCGCGGTCCAGTACAACGACCAGACTGGTCAGCAACGCAACGCGTACGGCAACTTCGACTGGCAGGAAACCGGAGACACCGTCACGCTGCAATTGCGCAATCCGCTTGGGCAAACGCTGGCTATCGTGACGTCGTCGCCGTCATCCGCCACGCTCGAATTGCCGAACCGTGAACCGCAGACCGCCGACAACGTCTCCCAACTGATGAGCAACACGCTCGGGTTCGCGTTACCGGTGGAAGGCTTGCGGTATTGGCTGCAGCCATCGCCCGCGCCAACCTCGCGGGCGCGCACGACCATGGATTCATCGTCGGAAAACGGCCGCCTGAAGGAAATCAAGCAGGACGGCTGGACCATCGACTACCTGGCTTACGCCGATGCGCCCGCCACTGGCGTAAAGCGCGTGAATCTGTCGCGCGCCGAACCGCCGCT
>NZ_JAQGMM010000260.1 GCF_028292365.1 Caballeronia sp. | reverse complement strand
CCTGCCGACATCGCCGTGCCGGGCGGATACCGGCTGCGGATCGCGCGCACCGGTGCGATGGTCGAAGGCTACGACACAGCGGGTCTCTACTATGGCGTGCAGACCCTGTTGTCGCTGACGCCTGCCGGCGGTGGCCGGATTCCCGCCATGACCATCGAGGACGCTCCGCGTTTCGGGTATCGGGGAATGCATGTTGATGTCGCTCGCAACTACCGGCAGCCTGCCACGCTGCGCCGTCTCATCGACCAGATGAGCGCTTACAAGCTGAACCGTCTACACCTGCATTTAACCGATGACGAAGGCTGGCGGATCGAGATACCGGGACTGCCGGAACTGACGGCGATCGGCGCACAACGATGTCACGATCCCGACGAAGAGCGTTGCCTCTTGCCTCAGCTCGCCTCCGGCCCGGACAACCGTTCAGGTGGTGGTTACCTGAGCCGTGCTGACTACATCGCGCTGCTGCGTTACGCCGGCGATCGTTTCGTCGAGGTTATTCCCGAAATCGATATGCCTGCTCATGCCCGTGCAGCCGTGGTCGCCATGGAAGCCCGATACAAACGGCTGCACGCGTTGGGCCGTGAGCAGGACGCGAATGCATTTCGGCTGCTGGACCCCGACGACACGTCGCAAACCCTTTCGGTGCAGTTCTACGATCGGCGCAGTTATCTGAACCCCTGTTCAAGCGGCGCGCTGAATTTTTCCGGCAAGGTGATCGGCGAGATTGCCGCAATGCATCGCGAGGCGCAGGTGCCCTTATCAACGTGGCATTTCGGCGGCGATGAAGCGAAGAACATTTTGCTTGGAGCCGGTTTCCAGTCGCGCGACGGGTCGGATGCTGGCAAGGGGCGCATCGATATGGCTGCGCAGGACAAACCGTGGGCGCGCTCGCCGATGTGCGAGGCCCTGCTGCGGCAGAGTGGTGTGAGCTCAGTGGACGAGCTGCCATCGAGGTTTGCCCGTCAGGTCAGCACGCTCGTGAATGCCAATGGCATCGACACCATGGCGGCGTGGCAGGATGGACTGAAACATGCCAGCGGCCCGCACGATTTCGCGACAAAGAACGTGATGGTGACGATGTGGGACACACTCTTCTGGGGCGGAGCCGAAACAACGCAAGCCTGGAGCGCGAAGGGTTATAGGACGGTGTTGGCGTTGCCGGATTACTTGTATTTCGATTTCCCCTATACGCTCGATCCGCATGAGCGCGGTTATTACTGGGGGTCGCGTGCCACCGACAGTTTTAAGGTCTTCACGCTTGCGCCCGATAATCTGCCGCAGAACGCGGAAGTGATGCCCGACCGCGAAGGCAAGCCCTTCGAGTTGACCAGCAAGGGTCCGGCTGCGCGTATCGAGGGTATGCAAGGGCAGGCGTGGGCCGAGATCATCCGCACGGACCAGCAGTTTGAATACATGGTGTACCCGCGTCTGCTGGCACTGGCGGAACGGGCGTGGCACCGGGCCGGCTGGGAGCTGCCGTACCGCGAGGGCGAACGCTACAAGCTGGGCGAAACGGATCACGTGGACAAGCTCGCGCTGGCGCGTGACTGGCAGGGTTTTGCGAGCGTCGTGGAACAGCGCGAGCTGGCCAAGCTGAAACGTGCGGGAGTCGGATATCGGCCGCAACCGCTCATGCTCAACTCCGCCGATACCGGTATCGCTAAGGTCGATTGACAGGCGAACTGGCTTTCCCGGTGTTACCCGACGTCAGCCGACGTCGGGGTTTCGCTATCGGACGATGAAAGATGGGGCGATCTGCGATCCGGTACGCATCGCTAAACTCGGCTGCATCCGGCCATTACGTCTTAAGGCCCTTTTAAGCCCGCGTTAACTCGTCCCGGCTAGAATGGTCGTCCGGGCTGCAAAGCCAAGACAAGCCGTGACCCAAAGCGATGCGAATCCTACTGGTAGAAGACGACAGAATGATTGCGGAAGGCGTCCGCAAGGCGCTGCGCAGCGACGGATTCGCGGTGGACTGGGTGCAGGACGGCGAGGCGGCCCTGACTGCGGTCGGCGGCGAACCTTACGATCTGATGCTGCTGGACCTGGGCCTGCCGAAACGCGACGGCCTCGACGTACTTAAAAGCCTGAGAGCAAAAGGCAACGCGCTGCCCGTGCTGATCGTCACGGCCCGTGACTCCATTGCCGACCGCGTAAAAGGTCTGGACGCCGGCGCCGACGACTACCTCGTCAAACCCTTTGACCTCGACGAACTGGGCGCGCGCATGCGCGCCCTGATCCGCCGCCACGCCGGTCGCGGCGACTCCCTGATTCGCCACGGCACATTAACGCTGGACCCGGTGGGTCATCAGGTCACGCTGGAGGGCAACGCCGTTGCTCTATCGGCCCGCGAATTCGCGTTGCTCGAAGCTTTGATGGCGCGCCCGGGCGCGGTTTTATCGAAGAGTCAGCTTGAAGAAAAAATCTACGGCTGGGGTGAGGAAATCGGCAGCAACACGGTCGAGGTTTACATCCATTCGCTGCGCAAAAAGCTTGGACCCGACCTTATCCGCAATGTCCGTGGACTCGGTTACATGGTGTCGAAGGAAGCCTGATGCATTCCATTCGACGCCAATTGCTGGTCTGGCTGCTGGCACTGGTGATCGTCGGCGTGGGGTTCGCGGGCTGGCTGATCTACCGTCAGGCGCTGGCCGAAGCGAACGAACTGTTTGATTATCAACTGGAACAGATCGCAGCCGCGCTGCCGTCGGAGCCGTTTTCGTCGGTGCTGCAATCGCGCAGTGACAGCGACGAAGGCGTCGTGATCCAGATCTGGAACCGCAACGGCGTGCTCATGTATTACTCGCACCCGCGCGTGCCGCTGGCGCCGCACGCAGAGCTGGGCTTTTCCACCGAAGCCACGCCGCGCGGCGTATGGCGCGTCTACAGCGCCATTGTTGGCGATAACGTCGTCCAGCTTGCGCAGCCGTTGTCCATCCGCAACCGGCTGGCAGCAGGAGTCGCGTGGCGAACCTTGTGGCCGCTCGTGGTGCTGTTGCCGCTGCTCGGCCTGGCGATATGGATCATCGTGGGGCGAGGGTTGACGCCGCTGCAGCGCGTGACACGCGCGCTCGACACGCGTCATCCTGAAGCGCTGGAGCCTTTACCCGATAACCGCTTACCCGAAGAAGTGGTGCCCGTCGTGCGCGCGTTGAACGCGCTGCTCGCTCGCCTCGCGACTGCGCTCGATACCCAAAAGGCTTTCGTCGCCGACGCCGCCCACGAGCTTCGCACACCACTTGCCGCCGTGCAGATCCAGTCGCAACTGGTGGCGCGCGCGAAGGACGACGAGTCGCGCAAGGAAGCGCTGGACGACTTGCAAGCGGGTATCACGCGCGCCACGCGTCTGGCCGAGCAACTGCTGGCGCTCGCCCGCTCGGAACCGGACGGCAAGAGCGAGACCAACCCGGTCGACCTGCACGCGCTGCTGGACGAGTGCGTGGGTGCATCCGTGCTGGTGGCGCAACAGCGCGGCGTTGACCTGGGCATTGAAGCGAACGAACCGGCCACCATCTCCGGCGACGCCAATGCGTTGCGCGTGATGTTCAACAATCTCATCGATAACGCCACGAAATACACGCCGAATGGCGGCCGCGTGGACGTCTGCTTGCAGGTGGAAGGCGGCCACCCCACGGTGGAGATAGCGGATACGGGCCCGGGGATTCCCGCCGATGAACGCGAGCGTGTGTTCGACCGGTTTTATCGAGTGGGACCGGGATCCAGCCGGGCGCGTACCGACGTGGCGGGCAGCGGTCTGGGCCTTGCGATCGTGCGCCGGGTCGCGATGCAGCATGACGCGAAAGTGTCGCTCGCCGAATCGAAAAGCGGCGGTTTGCTCGTCTCTATTCAATTCAATTCTGCTTTAAAAGGCGCTTTAAGTACCCTTTAAGCGGCGCCCCGTACTCTTCGTTTCATCCTGAAGCGCATCCCCGAGGAGCACACGATGAAAGCGAAGATCATTTCCCGCAGCGCCATTGCGATAGCCGTTGTCGTCGCCTTGTCGGCGGGTTACGTAGCCGGCAACCGCAACGTGCCGGCACCGCAGGTCATTGCGCCGGCACAAGCCGCGATGATGCCGGCCGAAGCCGCTGCGAAGACCGGTATTCCCGATTTCTCCGGCCTGGTCGAAACCTATGGCCCGGCGGTCGTCAACATCAGCGCGAAACACGTGGTGAAGACCGCGTCGCGCCGTAATGGCATGAACGGCGGCGCGAACGGAGGCAATCCGCAACTGCCGATCGATCCGAGCGATCCGTTCTATCAGTTCTTCAAGCATTTCTACGGTAATGGCGTGCCGGGCATGGGTGGCAACGACGGCCAGAACGCCGCCGATACCCCCAGCGAAAGCCTGGGTTCAGGTTTCATCGTGAGCAGCGACGGTTACATCCTGACCAACGCACACGTGGTCGATGGTGCGAACGTGGTCACGGTCAAGACTACCGACAAGCGCGAATATCGTGCGAAGGTGGTTGGAGCGGACAAGCAGTCGGATGTCGCCGTGCTGAAGATCGACGCGAAGAACCTGCCAATCGTCAAGATTGGCGATCCGAATGGCAGCAAGGTCGGGCAGTGGGTGGTCGCAATCGGCTCGCCTTACGGTTTCGATAACACCGTGACGTCCGGCATCATCAGCGCGAAATCGCGCTCGTTGCCCAACGAGAATTACACGCCGTTCATTCAGACCGACGTGCCGGTGAATCCGGGTAACTCGGGTGGCCCGCTCTTCAACTTGCAAGGCGAAGTGATCGGCATCAATTCGATGATCTATTCGCAGACCGGCGGCTTCCAGGGACTTTCGTTCGCAATCCCGATCAATGAAGCCATGAAGGTGAAAGACGCGCTGGTGAAGACCGGTCACGTGGATCGCGGCCGTCTTGGCGTGACCGTGCAGGGCATGGACCAGACGCTCGCGAAGTCGTTCGGCCTGCAAAGCCCGAATGGCGCGCTGGTGAGTTCGGTTGAAGCGGGCGGTCCGGCAGCGAAGGCAGGTCTCCAGCCCGGTGACGTTATCCTCTCGGTCAACGGTCAGCCGGTTGCAGATTCGAACGCGTTGCCGTCGCAGGTGGCGGCGCTCGCGCCGGGAACCACGACCAAGGTGCAGGTCTGGCGCGACAAGGCCACGAAGGACCTGAGCGTGACGGTGGGCACCTTGTCCGACGCCAAGACCGCAAGCACGGGCAAGGGTGCGGACCAAGCCGATTCGGCATCGCAGGATGCACGGCTGGGCGTCGCGGTCCGACCGCTGACGCCTGAGGAGAAGCAGAGTGCGTCGCTGTCGCGCGGCTTGCTCGTGCAACAGTCGGGCGGCGCGGCGGAAAGTGCGGGCATCCAGGCCGGCGATGTGATCCTGGCGGTCAACGGCCAGCCGGTAACGAGCGTGCAGCAATTGAAGACGATGGTGGCTCACGCTGGCGACAGCATCGCGTTGCTGATCCAGCGCGACGATGCGCAGATCTTCGTGCCGGTGGATCTCGGTTGATTGCCGTGTGATGTAAATGTCGGCTGAACACCTGCCAGTGCAAGACAGGGCGCCTGGCAGCATATGGCGGCGCACTGGAAATAGGGTGGGATGCAGGCACGAATCGTGCGATTAGCTTCTCTCCCAAACCGCTTTCGCCCGACTGCCCAAAACATCGCGTGCTGGACGGCGGGAGACAAGCGGAACGCCGATGAAGGCGTCTGAAGTCCATAAGGAGCTGATCACGATGACCAAGACGACTAAAGCAGCGATTGAAGCGATTACTGAAGCAAACGTCGACGCAAACGCCGGCTCGCTAACTACGTTAGCTGAGCGTCACCGGCCCGCCGCAAGAAAGGCGTCCATTGCCGTGCTGGCGGCGGTGATGACGTTCGGCATGGCGGGCGGCGCGTTCGCCCAGACCACGGGCGGGGGCACGAGCGACACGAGCAGCGCCGGCAATACGAACGGCGGTGGGCTGCCGCAGATCGAGACCCAGGGCGACGTGTCGTTCACATCCGGAGGCGTGGGACTGGACGAATCGCACGCGCTAATTCGCGAACAGGCGCATTGGCCGCTCTCGTTGCGTTTCACGGGGCCGACGTCGGACTACCTTTCTGACGTCCACGTGCGGATTGCCGACGCAAAGAACGCCGAGGTGCTCAAGACCGACGCCATGGGCCCGTACATGCTGGTGAAGCTGCCGCCGGGCCACTACACGGTTTACGCCCGGTACAAGGATTCAGAAAAGAAGCAAGGGGTGACGGTCGCCGGCAACGGTAAGGCCAAAGCGGATTTCCACTGGGCCATGCAGTAAGCGTTCAAACTTCATCAAACGCACCATGCGCCGCGGTGAGCTACCGTACGCAAAACCGCATAGGGAACAAAGGATTGCGGCGCTGCTCTAAATGTGGTCCAGAGTGTGGCGCAGGTACCAAAGAGGTTAGCGGCGCTTGCACAAGCAGCCCGAAGTTGTCTCATAATGAAAGCCACGGGTCCCGGAAAACCCGTGGCTTTTTTATGTCGCTGCTGCAAACGCGACGGCGGCCGTTTCGTTTTTTTGGTACCGGGAGCGCGCGATGAGCACCGACACCCATCACATTGAGATCTCGTTGAATACGCGACGCCATCGCGTGATTCATCAGGGCGTGACGTTCGCCGACACGCATGCGGCTTTGACGCTGTTCGAAACAGGCCACGATCCGGTGCATTATTTCCCGCGTGCCGACGTCAACATGGCGCGCCTGTCGAAATCCACGCATACCTCGCATTGCCCATTCAAGGGCGACGCAACGTACTACCATCTGCTGACGGAGGACGGTCCCATCGAGAATGCCGTCTGGAGTTACGAGCAGCCGAAAGAAGGCGTCGTGCAAATTAAAAGTTATCTGGCGTTTTATCCGTCGCGAGTCGATCGTATCGACGAGACGGCCGGTACCTGAAACGCCAGGTCAATATCAAGACAGTGGGCGCCATGCGACTTGCATGGGACCAGAGCAAGCGCCGACACGCCAACTCTGGTCGACATTGGGGGAGGGCCCGATGGAAGTAGCCGATGCTTTACGCATTCCGCTCGAACCCGCTCAGGTGCGCGAGGCGTTGGGAGATCTTGCGCTGGTGCGCGCGAGCATCGATAACTGCGAATCGCTGGTGCGTCTTGCCGGTGGCGAATACACGTTGAGGTTGACGGTGCCGCTTGGCGCGCTGCGGGCGCACTACGCGATCCGGGCACACGTTGCCGACGCAACCCGTTTGCCGCGCCATGACGGTCAATCCGGCGATGTCGACGCGCAAACCCTCAGTTTCAAGGCGCGCGGTGAAGGCGTGGGGTCGTTGCGCGGACAAATCGCAGTGGCGCTGATCCCGGATGCGAACGGCGCATCGACGTGGATTGAATACACCGTCTGGGCGACGCTCACCGGGCCGCTTGCAGGTTTGCCGGCACGCCAGATCGAAAACTCGCTGCGTGAAGTTGCCGACGATTTTTTTATCGAATTCTGCGAAGTCGTACGCGCGAAGCATGGCGAGCCGTCCGCAGTTGTGCCCAAACCCGCCGTCTCGCGTCGCCATGTGTTCTTGCGGCCGATCTCCATGTCGGCAGCATTTGCGCGTCACGGCACTCCCGCAGCGCAAAAATCCCGCGCGGCGGCGACGGCCGACGCTATTGGCGGCGTTTTGCGGCACCGGTTGCCGGGTCATGCACCTCGCCATCCGCATCCGCACAGCTTGCCCGCCTGGGCGTGGGCCGCGATGGTCTGCTGTGTTGCCATATTCCTGTTTCTCGCGCAACGCTACGGTCTGCGATAGCACCGTGGCCATACCCGGCTACGCGGGTTCGCCGGGGCGCAGCAGCATGTGAGGGCTGTAGCGCATGACGTCGAAACAGGAATCGATCAGGCGTTCCGCATCATTCTTGAGGTCGATGCTCTCGGGCCACATAAGGGAATCGTAGAGAATGCCCGTGAAGAGCGCATGCAGGATGGTGGTGGCGTGGTGCGTATCGAGCATGGCCGGCAACTGGCCTTTATCCACCGCATTGCGCAGTCCGCGTTCGATCTTCTCTTTCCCCTCGCGCATGTTCGTCTGATGCCGCTCGCGCACCGGCCCCATGTCTTCCACGAATTCGCATTTCAGGAACAGGATGTCGAACACGCGCCGGCGCTGCTCGTCGAGCGCGATATTGCGCATGCACCAGATGAAGATGTCGCGGATCCGGCCGAGTGGATCAGCCTCTTTGGTGTCGAGTGTCGCTTCGACCAGCTCATCAAGCGGTAACAGGCTGCGGTCGAACATGGCCGTGAACAGATCGCCCTTGTTCGCAAAATGCCAATAGATTGCGCCGCGCGTGACACCGGCTTCCAGCGCGATGTCTGCCAGCGTGGTACGCGAAACGCCTTTCTCGAAAAACACCCGCTCTGCTGCATCGAGAATACTATTGCGCGTTTCTGCCGCTTCTTCCTTGGTTCGTCTGACCATTTGTTCGTGGGTTCCAGCTAGCCTGCGAGCGATAGATTTACCGCCGTCTTACATTGCACTGCAGCGACGTCATGCTTTTGTTCATCGTTCGCGAGCCCTTCGAGACGATTCCCCTCGCACTGCTCTTGTTCACGTACGATCGTCTCTTTTACGTTCGTTCATGAATGTATATACAATACCATCCGTCCAACGATAGCCCAAGTAGCACTGACCGGTTAATATCCGACACAGCTTTCAATCCGCCGTCCGCCCGCGTGGCCCTCCCAAGGCTGTTGTCAGCGGCAGCCGTCCTCAGAGACGGCCCCAGGCGCTGCGGACGAATGAAAAGTCGGGGCACCGGTTTTTGCGCCCATTGGCTACTGGTAAGCGTCTCCTGACGCTCGTAGCGGCCCGCCCGTAGAAGGCGGCCGCGCACTTATTTCAATCTCAGTCTTTGACAGAGGTCGCTCCATGCGCGTCGAACGGGTTCCATTCCGCTTAATCAGTGCCGCGACGGCTGCCGTGATTCTTGCAGCCTGCGGACAAAAACCAGCAGCACCGCCGCCCCAGACACCCGAAGTCGGGGTCATCACCGTCCAGCCCACCACCGTTCCTGTCGTGAGCGAACTGCCGGGCCGCACGAGCGCATTTCTCGTCGCCCAGGTTCGCGCACGGGTCGACGGCATTGTGTTGCGTCGTGAATTCACGGAAGGCGCAGAAGTGAAAGCGGGTCAGCGGCTCTACAAGATTGATCCGGCACCGTACATCGCAGCGTTGAATACCGCCAAGGCAACACTCGCCAAGGCGCAGGCCAACGTGGTCACGCAGAACGCCCTGGCGGCGCGCTACAAGATCCTCGTCGCGGCGAATGCGGTCAGCAAGCAGGACTACGACAACGCTGTGGCGACTCAAGGGCAAGCCGTAGCCGACGTCGCGTCGGGCAAGGCGGCTGTCGACACTGCGCAGATCAACCTGGGTTATACGGACGTCGTGTCGCCTATCGCGGGCCGCACGGGTTTGTCGCAGGTCACGCCGGGCGCTTACGTGCAGGCTAGCGCCGCCACGTTGCTCACCACGATTCAACAACTCGATCCGGTTTATGTCGACCTGACGCAATCGAGCGTGGACGGCCTGAAGCTTCGCCGTGACATTCAGGAAGGCCGCTTGCAGACCGGTGGCGTCAACGCCGCCAAGGTCACGCTGATCCTGGAAGACGGCCGCACGTTTTCGGAAGCGGGCAAGTTGCAATTTTCCGACGTGAGCGTGGACCAGGGCACCGGTTCGGTCACGGTGCGCGCGATTTTCCCGAACAAGGATCGCGTGCTGCTGCCGGGCATGTTCGTGCGCGCTCGTATTGACGAAGGCGTGAACGACAAGGCGCTGGTGGTCCCGCAAGTCGGCGTGACGCATGACCAGAAGGGCCAGCCGACGGCGCTGGTGGTCGGTCCGGACAACAAGGTGACTTTGCGCCAGCTGGTGACGTCGGGTACGTACGGCGACAAGTGGGTCGTGGATAGCGGCCTGAACGCGGGCGATCGCGTGATCGTGCAAGGCACGGAAAAAGCGCGGCCAGGCTCAACCGTGAAGGCTGTCGATGCACAGCTTCCGGCTCAGGCGGCTCAAGCGGCATCTGGTGCTCCGGGCGCGGCTCCGGGCTCAGCTTCCGGTGCAGCTCCGGCGGCAGCGGACGCTGGCGCTAGCGGCGCGGCGGCTTCGAGCAATCCGGCACCCGGCACCCCGGCGGCCGCTTCCGCGGCGGCCGCATCCGCGGCATCAGGCGCGTAATCAGGCGCAATAAAAGGGAGCCTGTTTCATGGCAAAGTTCTTTATCGATCGCCCGATTTTTGCGTGGGTGATCGCCATTATTCTGATGCTGGCGGGGATCGCTTCGATCTTCACCTTGCCGGTCGCGCAGTATCCGACCATTGCGCCGCCGGCCATTCAGATCAGTGCTACGTACCCGGGTGCGTCCGCCAGCACGGTGGAAAACACGGTAACGCAGGTGATCGAGCAGCAGATGAGCGGCCTCGATCACTTGCTGTACCTGTCTTCCACCAGTGATGACTCCGGCACAGCCACCATTACGCTGACCTTCGCGGCCGGTACGAATCCGGACATCGCGCAGGTGCAGGTGCAGAACAAGCTGCAACTCGCCACGCCGCTCTTGCCGCAAGCCGTTCAGCAGCTTGGCTCCAAGGTGACGAAGTCGAGCAGCAGCTTCTTGATGGTGATGGCGTTCGTTTCCACGGACGGCAGCATGGGTCGTTACGACCTCGCTAACTACGTGGCGTCGAAGGTCGAAGATCCGATCAGCCGTATCGACGGGGTGGGTACGGTGACGTTGTTCGGCTCGCAATTCGCCATGCGGATCTGGCTGGATGCAACCAAGCTGAATAACTACCAGTTGACGCCGCTCGATGTAACGAATGCTGTCGCTGCGCAGAACGTGCAGGTGGCAGGCGGCGGCCTGGGCGGTACGCCGGCGGTGCCGGGCCAGATGCTGCAGGCGACCATTACGGAAGCCACGCTGCTGCAAACGCCTGAGCAATTCGGCAACATCCTGCTGAAGGTGAATCAGGACGGCTCGCAAGTGCGGCTGAAGGACGTGTCGCGTATCGAGCTGGGCGGTGAGAACTACAACTTCGACACGAAATACAACGGTCAGCCGACCGCCGGTTTCGGTATTCAGCTTGCCACGGGCGCCAACGCGCTGAACACGGCGAAGGCAGTGCGGGCGAAGATCGACGACCTGTCGAAGTACTTCCCGCCGGGTCTCGTCGTGAAGTATCCGTACGACACCACGCCGTTCGTGAAGCTGTCCATTGAGGAAGTGGTCAAGACGCTGATCGAAGGGATCGTGCTGGTGTTCCTGGTGATGTACCTGTTCCTGCAGAACCTGCGAGCCACGCTGATTCCGACCATCGCCGTGCCGGTCGTGCTGCTGGGTACTTTCGCGGTCATGGGACTGGTGGGTTTCTCCATCAATACGCTCTCCATGTTCGGGCTGGTGCTCGCCATCGGCTTGCTGGTGGACGATGCCATCGTGGTGGTGGAAAACGTCGAGCGGGTGATGGCCGAGGAGGGACTCTCTCCAAGGGACGCCACCCGCAAGGCAATGGATCAGATTACCGGCGCGCTGGTCGGCGTGGCGCTCGTGCTGTCGGCCGTGTTCGTGCCGGTGGCGTTCTCGGGCGGTTCGGTGGGCGCGATTTATCGGCAGTTCTCGCTGACCATCGTCGCGGCCATGATCTTGTCCGTGCTGACCGCGTTGATTCTGACGCCGGCATTGTGCGCGACCCTCCTGAAGCCAATCGAAAAGGGTCATCACGACGAGAAGAAGGGTTTCTTCGGCTGGTTCAACCGCACTTTCGCCAAGAGCCAGGACAAGTATCACAGCGGCGTGGAGCACGTGATCAAGCGCTCGGGCCGCTGGCTGATCATCTATCTGGTCGTGATCGTCGCGGTGGGTTTCCTGTTCGTCCGACTGCCGAAGTCGTTCTTGCCTGATGAAGACCAGGGCACGATGTTCGTGCTCGTGCAGGCGCCGGCAGGTTCAACGCAGGAGCGCACGGCCAAGGTTCTCGCCGATGTAACCCACTGGCTGCTGACTGACCAGAAGGACATCGTCGAAGCGGTCTTTACCGTGAACGGGTTCAGCTTCGCGGGCCGCGGCCAGAACTCGGGTCTCGTGTTCGTGCGGATGAAGGACTACGGGCTGCGGCAGCGCGCGGACCAGAAGGTGGGTGCGTTGGTCGGACGCATGTTCGGGCACTTCGCGGGCTACAAGGACGCGATGATCTTCCCGGTCAATCCGCCGTCCATTCCGGAACTGGGTACGGCTTCAGGCTTCGACTTCGAGTTGCAGGATCGCTCGGGTGTCGGTCACGCGAAGCTGATGGAAGCGCGCAACATGCTGCTCGGCATGGCCGCGAAGGACCCGACGCTCGCACAGGTTCGTCCTAACGGCCTGAACGACACGCCGCAGTTCAAGGTGAACGTGGACCGCGAGAAGGCAAATGCGCTGGGTCTGTCGCCTGCGACCATCGACCAGGTGTTCTCGATCGCCTGGGCTTCGTCGTACGTGAATAACTTCCTGGACGTCGATAACCGGATCAAGAAGGTCTACGTACAGGGCGACGCGCAATTCCGCATGAACCCGGAAGACCTGAACAAGTGGTACGTGCGCAATACGGCCGGAGCGATGGTTCCGTTCGGCGCATTCGGCACAGGCGAATGGATCTACGGTTCGCCGAAGCTCGAACGCTACAACGGTATTTCCGCGGTGGAAATCCAGGGTGCGGCTGCTCCAGGCAAGTCGACGGGTCAGGCCATGCAGGCCATCGAGGCAATCGCGGCGAAGTTGCCGGCGGGTATTGGCTACGAATGGACGGGTTTGTCGCTGCAGGAACGCCAGTCGGGTTCGCAGGCGCCAATCTTGTACGGCATCTCGATCCTCGTCGTGTTCTTGTGTCTTGCCGCGTTGTATGAAAGCTGGTCGATTCCGTTCTCGGTGATCATGGTCGTGCCGCTCGGTATTTTGGGCGCGTTGCTCGCGGCTACTTTGCGCGGGCTCGAAAACGACGTGTTCTTCCAGGTCGGCTTGCTGACTACGGTGGGGTTGTCGGCGAAGAACGCCATTTTGATCGTGGAATTCGCACGCGACCTGCGCAGTCAGGGCAGGACCACGGTGGAAGCGGCAATGGAAGCGGCGCGCCAGCGGTTGCGCCCGATTCTGATGACGTCGCTGGCGTTCATTCTCGGCGTGTTGCCGCTTGCGGTCAGTAACGGCGCGGGTTCAGCCAGCCAGCACGCCATTGGTACGGGCGTGATCGGCGGGATGTTGACCGCGACTTTCCTGGCCATTTTCATGATCCCGATGTTCTTTGTGGTGATCAGCAAAATCAGCCACGACAAGGGTACGCCGCAGCACAGCCATGACGGCGACAGCAACGGCGGCAATGGTGGCCAAGGTGGCACGGCTGCTCCGGCCAAGGAAGGACATTGAGATGCTAAAACACTCCTTGATGGCGGCAGCGGTCGCGCTTTTTGCGGCTGGCTGCACGATGGCGCCGAAGTACGAGCGCCCGGCGGCGCCCGTCGACCAGACGTTCCCGACGGGCGGCATCTATGACAGGCAACCGGACGCAGCGTCGTCGGCTGTGGCAGGTGGCTCCGCGCAGGCAAAGCCGGCGGTGGATATCGGCTGGCGCGATTTCTTCGTCGATGCACGCTTGCAGCAGATCGTTGCAATCGCGCTGAAGAACAACCGTGACCTGCGTGTGTCCATGCTCAATGTGGCAGCGGCGCGATCGCAGTATCAGATCACGCGTGCCGAGTTGCTGCCCACGATCGACGCAGTCGGGTCGCAGACGAAGCAGCGCACGCCGAAGGACCTGTCGTTCTTTAACCAGACCATCTCGAACCAGTATTCGGTCGGGGTGAATGCGTCCTGGGAAATTGACTTCTTCGGGCGGATCCAGAGCTTGAAGGACCAGGCGCTCGAGCAGTATTTCGCGCTGGCGGAAACACGCAAGGCGGCGGAAATCTCGCTGGTGTCGCAAGTCGCCGACCAGTACCTGACCATGCTCTCGGATGACGATCAGCTCACCGTCACGCGCAATACGTTGAAGACGGCGGACGAGTCGTATCGGATCACGAAGCTGCAATTCGATAACGGCGTGGGTACCGAACTCGACGTGCGTCAGTCAGAGGGTATTCAGCAACAGGCCGCCGCTAACCTGCAGTCGCAATTGCGTCTGCGGGCGCAGGCCGAGAATGCGCTGGTGCTGTTGATCGGCGAACCGTTGCCGGCAGATCTGCCGCCGGGCTTGCCGCTCGACAGTCAGAACCTGCTCACCGATATCCCCGCCGGACTGCCTTCCGACCTGCTCACGCGGCGTCCGGATATTGTGTCGGCGGAGCGTTCGCTGCTTGCGGCGAACGCGAACATCGGTGCGGCGCGTGCAGCGTTTTTCCCGAAGGTTTCGCTGACGGGCAGCTTCGGAACGTTGGCGCCTTCGCTTGGCACGTTGTTCAAGCCGGGCTCGGCGGCGTGGTCATTCGCACCGCAAATCTCGATTCCGATTTTTGAGGGCGGCACGAACCTGGCCAACCTGGATCTGGCGCAGATCCAGAAGCGCATCGAGATCGCGAATTACGAGAAGGCGATCCAGACGGCGTTCCGCGAAGTGGCGGACGGGCTGGCCGCGCGCGGCACCTACGACGAGCAGATCAAGGCGCTCCAGTTGTATGTGAAGTCGCAGGCTCGTGGGCTGGAGCTGTCGGATATGCGATATCGCAACGGCGTGGACAACTATCTCGCCGTGCTGACTGCCCAAACGAACCTGTACACCGCGCAGCAGTTGCTGATTACGGCGCGGCTGAACCGGGCGACGAATCTCGTCGATTTGTATCGTGAGCTGGGTGGCGGCTGGATCGAGCACGCAGGCGATCAGCCACGTCCTTCCGATTCCATGCCGGATTACCGCGATATCGGTACGCCGACGGCGGCGGCTGCTCCTGCCGCTTCTGGTACGACGGTCAGCTCGGCTTCTGCTTCGGCGGGTCATGCGAAGCTGGTGCCGGTGCAGCATCTGGTGCCAGCGGCAAAGCCGCAGGTTGATGCCGACGGAAAGACAGTGGGATCGGCGGGGTAAGGTCTACGTCGTTCAGATGTTGAAAAACCGCAGCCTTTTTGGGCTGCGGTTTTTTTATTGGGGCTTTTTTTCGGTTTCGTTATCTCTCAGTTCTGCGTGAACTCCCTCAGTGCTTCACCTTCGCCGTCCCATCGAAATCCCTTCCGGCATGACGAATTGCGCAGGTCGCATCGCGTTCTTTTTTCACGCCGTTGAACACGATATTCAACAGCACCGCCGACACCGACGCCAGCAAGATCCCGCTATGAAGAATAGGTTCGAGCGCATGCGGTAACTGCGAGAAGAACTTCGGGGCGACGACCGGCACGAGTCCCAGGCCAATACTCACCGCGACGATAAACAGGTTGTGATGGTTCTTCACGAAGTCGACCTTCGACAGCACCTTGATCCCGTTCGCCGCGACCATGCCGAACATGACAATGCCCGCGCCGCCAAGTACGAACGGCGGCACCGACGCCACGACCTGCGCCATCTTCGGAAACAGCCCGAGCGCGACAAGGATCACGCCGCCGGTCGCACACACGAAGCGGCTCTTCACACCTGTTACGCCGATCAGCCCGACGTTCTGCGAGAACGACGTATGCGGAAACGAGTTGAAGATCCCGCCAATCAGCGTCCCTAGTCCATCCACTCTCAGTCCGCGCACGAGCGCATCCTGATCGACGGGACGCTCGACCATGTCGCCGACGGCCAGGAACATGCCCGTCGATTCAATGAACGTCACGAACATGACGATGATCATGGTTGCGATGGACAGCGGGTCGAAGTGCGGAAGGCCGAAGTGAAACGGCAGCACGATGCCGACCCAGGGCGCGCTCGTCACCCCGTTGAGATCGACGCGTCCAAGCGACATGGCAATCCCGAACCCCGCCACGATGCCGAGCAACACCGAAATGTTCGCAATAAACCCGCGTGCAAACTTGTTGATCATCAGGATCAGCGTGAGCACGACAAGCGCCAGAAGCAGATAAACCGGATTGCCATACTCGGGGTTGCCGACGCCACCCGCTGCCCAGTTGATGCCCACCTCCATCAGCGACAAACCGATCACCGCGATCACCGTGCCGACCACCACGGGCGGAAAGAATCGCAGCAACTTTCCGATCATCGGCGCGAGAAAAATCCCCACAATGCCCGCTGCGATGGTCGCACCGAATACGTCGAGGAGGCCGAGCCCCGGATTCGTGCCGATGGCGACCATTGGACCGACGGCGGCGAATGTGCAACCCATGATGACCGGCAGGCGAATGCCGAAGATCCAAAGGCCTAGCGTCTGGATCAGCGTCGCGACGCCGCACGAGAAAAGGTCGGCGCTGATGAGGAACGCAATCTGGTCTTTCGGCAGCTTGAGCGCGGCGCCGAGGATCAGCGGGACCGCGACGGCGCCTGCGTACATTACGAGTACGTGTTGAATGCCGAGTGTAAGCAACTGAGCGGTAGGTAACCGCTCGTCGCACGGATGAACCTGGGTGGATGCCATGTCGTTTCTGTCTCCAATGTTGACCGGATTTAGCGCCGCTCCGGTCCCATGCAAGTTGTTTGCGTTGATCCGAGTGTGTCCCTCGAATTGGTCATTCAAGGTACGTGGCGTAAAAAGCGAGAACAAGTCGACGTTGGCGTATGGCCCCCTTAGCCATGTTGATATGCCGCGAGTGCCTTAAGATCGCGTCTGGCGTCGTGAAGCCACGGCTGGCGGGCGAACGACGATTTGCGTCGCGCTTGCCAAGGCGTCCAGATACGACGCGTGGTTATGATGGTTATCTGCCGTGCCGCATAGTCTCTTTTCCAGAGACGCGGCGCGGGCAGCGGGTAAACCCGTCGCACCCCGTTTTTACCGCTCACTTTTTCTGCGAATCTCCATGCGATTTCTTGGCATCGATCTGGGCACGGCATCGCTGAAACTCGCTATCGTCGATGAAAACGGTCACGAGCGTGCTGTCGCCGCCGTCGCGTACGCGGTCACCACGCCCTTTCCCGGCTGGGCGGAAACGCCCGTGGAATGCTGGTGGAATGCACTGCGCGACGCAGCCGCACGCCTCCCCGCCCATGAGCGCGAGCGGGTGAATGCGATCGGTTTTTCGGGGCAGATGCATGGCGTTGTAGTCACCGATGAGAACAACCAGGCGCTGCGTCCCGCAATGTTATGGCCCGATACCCGCGCGCTCGATTTGCTTGACGCGTGGCCGGCGCCGCAAACGAATCCTGTCGCGCCCGGCATGGCGGGGCCTTTGCTGCGCTGGCTTGCTGTGAACGAACCTGCGGTGATGAGCAAGACGCGCTGGGCGTTGCAGCCCAAAGACTGGCTGCGCACGGCGTTGGGCGGCGAAGTCTGCACCGATCCGTCGGACGCGTGCGCCACCGCGCTTGCTGAACCTTCGGGCGTATGGGATGACGCGCTCATCGCGGAAATCGGGTTGCGGCGGGAGTGGTTTGCGCCGCTTGCGCCATCGTATGCAGCGGCTGGGACGCTAAACGCCGAAGGCGCGAAACTGCTCGGCCTGCGCGCGGGCATCGTGCTGGCCGTGGGCGCGGGTGACACCGCGTGCGCCGCGCTCGGCAGCGGTCTCTCGGCCGACGGGGACGCGTTGCTGACCACCGGTAGCGGTGGCCAGATCGTGGTGATATCGACGGATGTGCCCGCTTCGGTTGTTGGCCTGCACGCGTATCGTGCGGCGACTGACCAGTGGTATCGGATGGCTGCAATGCAGAACGTGGGCGTGGCGCTTGAAGCGGTGCGCGGCTGGCTCGGCTACACGAACTGGCCGAGCGCTTATGACGACGCGTTCAGCGCGGCGGCGTCCACGCGCTTGACGTTCTTGCCGTATGTGAGCGGTGAGCGTTCGCCGTGGATGAATCCATCGGCTAAGGGCGGATGGCTTGGCCTTGGTCTCGGCGACACACGCGGCACGATGATGCGCGCGGCCTTCGAAGGCGTGGCGTTCGCGCTGCGCGCCGGCCTCGATGCCATTCGTCTGAACGCCGGACCCTCCGCCGCGGTACGGACCCTGCGGCTTGCCGGTGGTGGTTCAATTGATCCGCGCTGGCGGCAACTTCTGGCCGACGCGCTCGACGCCGAACTGCACGCGGTCGATTGCCCGAATGCGGCGACGCGCGGCGCGGCAATCCTGAGCGGTATCGCGCTCGGGTCCTGGCATGCTGCGGATCTGGCGGCGCTGGCGCCATCGGCAACGCTGGTTGCATCACCGGGTGGCGCAGGTAACGACGCGGATCTGGCGTTTCGTCATACGCGTTTCATCGATTTATACCAGCGTAACGCGAGCTGGTTTTAACCCAGCTTTTCGACCTCCGCTTACACTAACGCTCGCCCAAGCGAATCCACGAGAATCCACGAGACAGCACGAAGAGCCTCATACGAAATATGTCCGAACCAACCACGCCCTCGACTTCACATCCTGACCATCCCGACTTTCGCTCGCGTGAGTTCCTGCTCGATCACGCGTTGCGGACCATGACGTTTTATCACCCGCACTGCATGGACCCGGCGGGCGGTTTCTATCATTTCTACAAGGATGACGGCACGATCTACGACCGCAAGTCGCGGCATTTGGTGTCGAGCACGCGCTTCGTCTTTAACTATGCAATGGCGTACAAGCACTTCGGCCTCGATGAGTATCGCGGCGGCGTCCTGCATGGCATTGAATACTTGCGCGAGTTTCATCGGAATCCGCAGACCGGTGGTTATGCGTGGACGCTCGACGGCCGCGACGTTACCGACGCTACCAACCATTGCTACGGTCTCGCGTTCGTCGTGCTGGCGTACGCGAAGGCGCTGGAAGCAGGCTTCGAAGAAGCGCGCGGGTACCTGGAGGAAACCTGGGACCTGATGGAAACGCACTTCTGGGACGCGGCTCACGGCCTGTACAAAGATGAGGCAAGCGCGGACTGGGTGGTATCGGACTATCGCGGACAAAACGCCAACATGCATGCCTGCGAAGCGATGCTCGCTGCGTTCGAAGCGTCGCAGGATGTGCGTTATCTGGACCGTGCCGCGCTGCTCGCCGATAACATGGTGAACCGTCAGGCTACGCTCGCCGGCGGCCTCGTCTGGGAGCACTACAAGCCGGACTGGTCGGTGGACTGGGAATACAACAAGGGCGACAAGACCAACATCTTCCGGCCATGGGGATTCCAGCCGGGCCATCAGACGGAATGGGCGAAGCTGCTGTTGATTCTGGACCGTCATCGTCCGGATCCGTGGCACGTCACGCGCGCACGGGAACTGTTTGATCGTGCGCTGGATTTGTCGTGGGACCACGAGCACGGTGGGATGGTTTACGGCTTCGACATCAAAGGCGACTTCTACGACGAGGACAAGTACTTCTGGGTCCAGGCTGAGTCATTGGCCGCCGCTGCGTTGCTCGCCGATCAAGCCGCGAAAGCCGGCGACAAGGTCGCGGCCGCGCGGTACTGGAACGATTACGAGCGTCTCTGGACGTATAGCTGGGACCACTTCGTCGATCACAAATGGGGCGCGTGGTACCGGATACTCGCTCGCGACAACACGAAATACAGCAACGAAAAAAGCCCGGCCGGCAAGGTCGACTATCACACCATGGGCGCATGCTACGAAGTACTAAACGTCGTCCCGTGACGCCGTGACGTATCGCCTGCCAGTCACTCTGAATCAACGATCAAACGAAAGGAGCCAGATATGAAAACCAAAGCCGCCATTGCATGGGAAGCCGGAAAGCCGCTCACCATCGAGGAAGTGGATCTCGAAGGGCCGCGCGCCGGTGAAGTGCTGATCGAAGTGAAGGCGACCGGCATTTGCCACACCGACTACTACACCCTCTCGGGCGCGGATCCGGAAGGCATTTTCCCGGCAATTCTCGGGCATGAAGGCGCGGGTATCGTGGTCGATGTCGGCCCGGGCGTGGGCACGCTGAGGAAGGGCGATCACGTCATTCCGCTCTATACGCCCGAGTGCCGGCAGTGCAAGTTCTGCCTGTCGCGCAAGACCAATCTGTGCCAGGCCATTCGTTCGACACAAGGCCGCGGCCTGATGCCGGATGCCACGTCGCGCTTTTCCATCGGCGGGAAGCCGTTGTTCCATTACATGGGAACATCGACGTTTTCGAACTACATCGTGGTTCCGGAGATCGCGGTGGCGAAGGTGCGTGAAGATGCGCCCTTCGACAAGATTTGCTATATCGGCTGCGGCGTGACCACGGGCGTGGGCGCGGTCGTGTATTCGGCGAAGGTCGAGGCCGGCGCGAACGTGGTGGTGTTCGGGCTGGGCGGCATTGGCTTGAACGTGATCCAGGGCGCGAAGATGGTCGGAGCCGACAAGATCATTGGCGTCGACCTGAACCCGCGCCGCGTTGAGCTGGCGAAGAAGTTTGGCATGACGCACTTCATCAACCCGAACGAAGTGCCGAATGTTGTTGATCACATCGTGCAGTTGACTGATGGCGGCGCGGACTATTCGTTCGAATGTATCGGCAATACCAAGGTGATGCGCCAGGCGCTGGAATGCACGCACAAGGGCTGGGGCCAGTCGTTCATCATCGGCGTGGCGGCGGCGGGCGAAGAGATCAGCACACGGCCGTTCCAACTGGTCACAGGCCGTGAATGGAAGGGCTCGGCGTTTGGTGGTGCACGTGGGCGTACCGATGTGCCGAAGATTGTCGACTGGTACATGGAAGGCAAGATCAATATCGATGACCTGATCACGCACACGCTGCCGCTGGAACGCATCAACGAAGGTTTCGACCTGATGAAGAAGGGCGAGTCGATCCGCTCGGTTGTGTTGTATTAAGAAGCTATGCGCGAGCTGAGGTGGCGTGCGTGCCAAAGACGGCGCGCTGCCTCGGCGAAAAAAGAAGAGGTGAAGCAATGCTGGAACTTGTGGAAGAACATCGGTGCTGCGGCGGCGTGCAGCGAACCTATAAACACGACTCGCAATCGATCGGCTTGCCGATGCGATTCTCGGTGTTCTTGCCGGCCGAGGCATCGACGGGAAAAGTGCCCGCATTGTTTTATCTCGCGGGCCTCACTTGTACGGAGGAGACCTTTCCGATCAAGGGCGGCGCGCAGCGTTATGCGGCCGAGCACGGCATCGCGCTTATTGCACCGGATACGAGCCCGCGTGGTGCGGGCGTACCGAACGAAAGCGCGGCGTGGGACTTCGGTGTGGGTGCGGGGTTTTACGTCGATGCAACGCAGGAACCGTGGGCGCGCAATTACCGGATGTACTCGTATGTGACGCAGGACTTGCGCGCAGCGGTGCTTGCTGAATTGCCGGTGCGTGAGGATCGGCTGGGAATTTTCGGACACTCGATGGGTGGCCACGGCGCGCTGGTTCTCGCGCTGAAGAACCCGGGTATTTACAAGTCGGTTTCCGCATTCGCGCCGATCGCCGCGCCTTCGCAATGCCCTTGGGGCGTGAAGGCGTTTTCTGGCTATCTCGGCGAGGATCGGGAAGCGTGGAAGCAGTATGACGCGAGCGAACTGGTGAAGACGGCGGTGTCGAAATTTGAAGCGGGGATTTTGATCGACCAGGGTCTCGCCGATAACTTCCTCGCAGCGCAATTGCATCCGGAGTTATTCGAAGCGGCGGCGAAGGCGGCAGGCCAGACGGTGACCGTGCGCAGGCATGAAGGTTATGACCACGGGTATTACTTCATCTCGACGTTTATCGGCGAGCATATTACGTTTCATGCGCGGACGTTGTGTGCCTGAGAGTGAGTCAAGCGGAAGCGCGTGATGTGCTTCCGCTTTTGATTCATTTTCGCCCCAGCAAACTCAACCCATAAACCCCCGCCGCCAGGATCGTGATCCAGAAGCTGGTCGGCCAGTCCGTGTAATACGCCAGAGTCAATCCCAACCACGCCTGCACCAGCGCGAAAACCGCCGAGAGCAGCACGCCCGTCGACAGCCGCGTCGCCACGTTTTGCGCCGCCGCCGCCGGTCCCACCATCAGCGCGAAGACGAGCAATACGCCGACTATCTGTGTGGATGCCGCCACCGCCAGCGCCGTGATCGCGAGAAACAGGATGGACACGAGGCGCAGCGACACCCCTTTGGCTTCGGCCAGTTCCGGTTGCAGCGACGCGAACAATAACGGCCGCATGATGACCGCGAGCGCGCCAAGGCTGACCACCGCGAGCCCGGCCAGTACGACCAGCGTTTCATGGCTCACGCCGAGCACGTTGCCAAACAGCAGTGCAGTCGCCTGGCTGGCGTAGGCGGTGAAGAAGTGCAGGAACAGCAAGCCGAAACCCAGCGACAACGTCAGGATCACGCCGATAGCGACATCGCGTCCCGTCAGCTTTTCGCCGAGCGCGCCCATGCCGATACCGGCTGCAAGCGTAAAGCCAATCATGCCCCAGAGCGGCGACATGCCGACCAGCACGGCGCCGGTCGCGCCGGTGAAACCTACGTGCGATAACGCGTGCCCCGCGAACGTCTGACCGCGCAACACAAGAAAGTAGCCGACCACGCCCGCCAGCACCGCGACAATCCCCGACGCCGCGAAGGCGTTTTGCATGAACTCGTATTCAAACATCGTGGGAATGCTTTCCGGTGTGGTGATGACCATGGCTATGGCCGTGATCATGATCGTGGGAATGAGAATGGCCTTCGGGACCGTCCTCGTGCGCGTGATCGAGCTTGTCGACTTCCACGTCGCCGGCCATTACGAAGATGCGGCCGTTCACGCGCATCACGTCGATGGGCGATCCATATAGCTGCGATAAAACCGGCTTCGTGATGACTTCATCGATCGTACCGAGCGCCGCGCGGCCATTGCCGAGATACAGCACACGGTCGATGGAATTGAGCAGCGGATTCAGTTCGTGCGCTGAGAACAGCACGGTAATGCCAAGTTCCCGCTGCACGCTTCGCACGAGATCGACCACGCCGGTTTGATGTCGCGGATCGAGGCTGATCAGGGGTTCATCGAGGAGCAGGAGTTTCGGGTCGCCGAGCAGGCATTGAGCGAGCAACAAACGCTGCCGTTCGCCGCCCGACAACTCGGACAACGGCCGCGTAGCGAGCGCGCGTCCGCCGACCAGATCGAGTACGCGATCGACATCGGCACGCGCTGCGGCGCTCGCGCGTGGCAGGCCCCAGCGATGACCATCGGCGGCCATCGCGACGAAGTCGCGGCCGCGCAGATGCCGTCCGGCAAGACCGCTGCGCGTTTGCGGCATGTAGCCCACTGACGGATTACCTCGCACGACCGCCGCGCCGTTCACGCGAATCGTTCCCTTCGATAACGGCAGCAGGCCCAGCATCGCGCGCATCAATGTGGTCTTGCCGGCACCGTTCGGACCCAGCACGCCGATAAACTCACCCGCCGCGACGCTGAAGCTGGCGTCCTTCAAGATCGACCGTCCGCCGAGCTCGAGCGCGACATGCTCGACTTCCAGCGCGCCGGCCTTAACGCGCGCTGAACCCGCGTCCGGAGCCGTCATTGCAACGCGCCCGAAAGCGCGCACGCTCTGATCGTTCTATTGCCACATCCCGTCATTGTGTCTTTCCCTGCAGCGCAACCGACAACGCGTCGAGCTGCGACGTCATCCATGTCTGGAAGGTCTTGCCGGCGGGCAGCGTCTCGGTGACGCTGATGCTCGGCACGTGTGAATCGTGGGCCACTTTCAACATGCGTTTCGTAAGTGCTTCCGTCGCCTGGCTGTTATAGATCAGCACGTGTACGCGACGCTCGCGCAGATCCTTTTCGAACGCAGCAATATCCGTTGCGCTCGGTTCCGTGTCGTTCATCGCGGCGAGCTGGAAGCGGTTGTTGCGCATGTCGAGGCCGATCGCATCCGACATATATCCGAACACCGGCTCCGTTGCTGTCACGGGTACGCCCTTGTATTGGCTTTTAAGCGCGGCGACCTTGTCGTCGATAGGTTTCACCGATGCCAGGAACGTCGCGAGACGCGCATCGTAGTCAGCCTTGTGCGCCGGGTCCGCCTGAACCAGATATTCGCTCACCGCTTTCGCCACCGTCGGCATGGTCGCCGGGTCATACCAGAGATGCGGATTATCGCCGGATTTCCTGCCCATCAGTTGCGCCGCGACGATCGTCGTGCGCCCCTTGCCCTTCGATGCCGACAGCAGCTTGTCCATCCACGGATCGTAGTCGGCGCCGTTATACACGACAAGCACCGCGTTCTGCAACGCGCGCGCGGTCTTCGGGCTGGCTTCGAACAGATGCGGATCTTCGTCGGGGTTGCTCAGGATACTCGTCACCTGAACATGATTACCGCCGAGCTGACGGACGACATCGCCATAGAAATTCTCGGCCGCGACCACCGGCACCACGCCCGTGGACGCCGTCTGCGCCCTGGCTGTGCCGCAGAAGCTGGCAGATAAAAGGGCGGCGCAGGTCAGGACGGCAGCGGCAAGTTTGCTCATGGTGTTTCCTGGAATGAAGGTGAATAGAGGCTGACGATGTGCGTAGCGTTCGTGTTCTGCATGGTTGCCGCAAAGGCGTGGCGGCCATTCAAGTCGATCGCGATGATATAACGTATCACTCCGGGTTGCATCCGCTGACGTATTACAAAAGCATGTCCAGCTCTCTTTCTTGACGCCCTCAGATACCCGCAAACCCGCGCCGGTTGGGGTTTTCCCGCAGTTTTGAGGTGCTTTGCGCGCCGCAGCATCGAAACATGACGGCGTGCCTTGACACCGCCTCACGCCTCACCGATCATTCGACCAAACAGAGAGCAATTGATCACGCAAAGAGCGTTCGCTCACTGTGACGCATTTCAAGTGTGCAATTCAAGCAAGCGAATCAGAGACAAACCGGAGACAGCCGTGAGACTGCAGGACAAGGTAGCAATCGTGACGGGTGCGGCAAGCGGGATTGGCGAAGCGGTCACGAAACGATTTCTGGACGAAGGCGCGAAAGTCGTCGTCGTCGATCTGAAAGACGAAACCGAGTTGGCGCAGCGTTTCCCTGAGAGCGCGGGGCGCGTGCTGGCGTTGAAGGCTGACGTCACGAAGCGCGAAGACCTGGAGCGAATTGTCTCCAGCACCGTCGATAAATTCGGCGGCATCGACATCCTCTTCAACAACGCGGCGCTCTTCGACATGCGCCCGATCCTCGACGAATCCTGGGACATCTTCGACCGCCTCTTCTCGGTCAACGTGAAGGGCATGTTCTTCCTGATGCAGCTCGTGGCGCAACGCATGGTGGAGCAGGGCCGTGGCGGCAAGATCGTGAACATGTCGTCGCAGGCCGGGCGTCGCGGCGAGGCGCTAGTTTCCCACTATTGCGCGACCAAAGCCGCCGTGATCAGCTATACGCAATCAGCCGCGCTGGGGCTCGCGAAGCATGGCATCAACGTGAATAGCATCGCACCGGGCGTGGTCGATACCCCGATGTGGGAGACGGTCGATGCGCTCTTCGCAAAGTACGAAAACCGCCCGCTCGGCGAGAAGAAACGGCTGGTGGGAGAGGCCGTGCCGCTCGGCCGCATGGGCCTGCCCAATGACCTGACTGGCGCGGCACTGTTCCTCGTCTCGGCGGATTCGGACTACATCACGGCACAAACACTGAACGTGGACGGCGGCAACTGGATGAGTTGACGGCTTTGCATGCGTACAAACGCACATATGCATCCCAGGCCGCCGCAGTGAAGATCAATAAAGCAACACCTGTACTACCCGAGTATCGACTGCTTCAAGCAACGCAACGCAAGACCAGCGCCCGTGCTAACGATAAAGGAGACGAAACAACATGAAACGCGCCAACTTCACCCTCAAGAACCTGCCGATGCGCTCGCTCGCATTCGCTGCATTCGCCGTTGCCGCGATTGCGCCAATTGCCGCAAAAGCCACGACCGTGACGATCGCGACGCTTAACAACCCGGACATGATCGAGTTGAAGAAGCTGTCGCCGGCATTCGAAAAAGCGAATCCGGACATTCAGCTGAAGTGGGTCATTCTGGAAGAAAACGTGCTGCGCCAGCGCGCCACCACCGACATCACCACGAACAGCGGCCAGTTCGACGTGATGGCGATCGGCACGTATGAAGCGCCGCAGTGGGGCAAGCGCGGCTGGCTCGCACCGATGACAAACCTGCCGGCCAGCTACGATCTCGACGACGTGGTGAAGACCGCTCGCGACGGCCTCTCCTATAACGGCCAGTTGTATGCGTTGCCGTTCTACGTTGAAAGCTCGATGACGTATTACCGCAAGGACCTGTTCGAAGCCGCCGGCCTGAAGATGCCCGACCAGCCGACCTACGACCAGATCAAGCAATTCGCCGACAAGCTCACCGACAA
>NZ_JAQGMM010000158.1 GCF_028292365.1 Caballeronia sp. | reverse complement strand
CCAGGGAATTCGGAGCCGCCTGGGGATTGCTGATCGCGATTATCGCAATGGACTTGCTACTGGTAGGCGTCAATGCCCGGCTGAACACATGGAACCGTGAGTTCTACGATGCACTGGAAAGCAAGGGCGTGCGCGAATTCCCGCAGCTGATGTTGATGTTTGCCGGCCTCGCGTTCACGTTCATCATGGTCTCGGTTTACAACCGGTATTTACGGCAAATGCTTGGCTTTCGATGGCGCCAGTGGCTGACCACGCGCTACCTGGGGGAATGGTTGAACGATGGCACCTTCTACCGCATCGAGCGCGATCGGCTTACTGACAACCCTGACCAGCGAATCGCTATCGATCTTGATTTGTTCACCACCAACACGCTTTCTCTCACGCTCGATCTACTCTCGGCAATCGAGACGCTCACCTGGTTCTCCATCGTCCTTTGGAACACGGCGGGCGCGCTGCGCTTCACGATCGGAGTCACGCCCGTCCAGATCCCCGGATATATGCTTTGGGCCGCGATTGCCTACGCGATTGTTGGCTCGCTCCTCACAAACAAGGTCGGTCACCCGCTTGTTTCGATCAATTATCAGATGCAACGCGTCGAGGCGGATTTCCGCTTCGGCCTGATCCGTGTGCGCGAAAACGCAGAGCAGATCGCGTTCTACGATGGCATGCGGACCGAGGGATCGAACGCCGAGGACCTGTTCAGCAAAATTCGTGAAAACTGGTGGCGCTTCATGAGGTACACGCGGCGCTACAGCTACGTGGTCAACTTCAGCGCACAGGTTGCCGAGATCTTTCCGATCGTCGTGGCATCGCCGGGATATTTCGCAGGTGCGCTGACTTTCGGCACTCTGATGCAGATCGCTGACGCGTTCGGTTCGCTGAGTGAATCGCTCTCGTGGTTTATCCGCAATTACGACACGCTCGTCGAGTGGCGTGCGACGGTCAATCGTCTGCGCGAATTCAAGCGTGTCATGCGGCAACCTCAGCTGATGGAGTCCGTGTCGCCGGCCACCGAGCATGGTGGCATCAACCTGCATTATGTCGACGAGAACCGGCTCGTCACGCATAGCCTCGTGCTTGCACTGCCTAACGGCGAAACCCTCGCGAGCGTTCCCGACATTGTCATCGTCCCCGGTTCGCGCTGGCTCGTGCGCGGGCCGTCCGGCTCAGGCAAGAGCACGCTGTTGCGAGCACTCGCCGGTCTCTGGCCGTTTGGCAACGGCTCTGTTGATGCGCCCGTGGGTGCGCGCATGATGTTCATTCCACAGCAGAACTATCTGCCATTGGGTACATTGAAGGCTGTGCTGACCTATCCCGCGTCGCCGGAGACCTTTGGCAACGCCGACTGCCGCGATGCATTGCATGTGTGCCGACTGGAACACTATGTCGATCGATTGCTTGAACTCGACCAGTGGTCACGCATTCTTTCGCCTGGCGAGCAGCAGCGGCTGGCAGTAGCGCGTGTGCTCATGCAGAAACCTGACTATGTGTTCCTCGACGAAGCAACAAGTGCGCTTGACGTTGAAACCGAAGCGCATCTGTATCGCCTGCTGACCGAGCGACTACCGAAAGCGGCGATTGTCAGCATTGCGCAGCGCGAGTCGCTTGTGCGGTTTCATCAGGAGATGCTCGATATCGGGCATCAACGAAACCCGCGTTCGCATTCACGCGTTGACCGGAATGATCGGATTGTCTGATAAGCGACCGCACTAGCGGGCGCAATTACCATCGATATCCGATACCCGCCAGGATGACGTCGGTATCGCGGTCGTATCGCGTGACTACACGGTTCCATGTGAGTCTCGCGGCCCAATGCTTCGTAAACCGATAGGCGCCAGTAATTGAAATCAAACCTGAAAATTGATGTTTCCCGGGTCCGCTCGACGCGCTGTTGTCATATTCGCTCAAGGCGTAATAGACGCCTGCGCCAAACCCAAGCGTGACGGTGTCGCTGAAAAACGCCCGTGTCGCCCACAACTGGCTCGTCAACCCGTCGCGACGGGCCTTGGATGTTTTGCCCTCGTGCAGATAGCCAACAGTTAGATCGAGATATTTAAGCAGACCCACCCGATAGTCGACAGCACCGCCAGTTGCGCTTTGGGACTCATTGCTGTTGAGTATTGTCTTGCCGATATAGGCAGTGACTTCATTATTGGTGACGTTGTTTGAGCGGCCCACCGCCCATTGACGGGGGCCTGCCCCGTTCGGAGCATCGAGTTGATAGCCCACTCCCAGCATGATTGCAGTCGCGTCAGGGCCACGTTGAACGTGCACACGATTGAGCTGGAGTTGAGCAATCCATCGATCCGACGCATAGTATTGGGCTCTTAGGCTGTAAAGAACTCCCCAGCCGTGGTCATTCGAGTAACTCCCACCAAGATCCGCTACGGTTGTATCGAAATAACGATACGGACCCACACCCGCTGATATGACAAACTGACGTCGAACCAAGGGTAGTCGCGCCCATAGTTGAACCGCTTGGCCGTCCCGATGGTGGTCGGGCACGTGGCCTTCATTGAGCCACATAAAGCTCCCAGCGAAGTACTCCCCAATTCCTTCCTGGTACTCGAAAGCCCACGCGTAGGTGTTGTGGCTACCGGCACGCGAGCTTCCTCCAGCAAGCGAGAATTCCTGAGCATGGCCGTATTGCGCTCTGCCAATGCAATACAGCATGACCGCGACGTAGGCTATTGTGCGGAGAACCGGCTCTCTGTGCGCGGCCTTGTTGCCAGCGGCATTCATGAAGTGTCCGTGACTATTGTTTTACAGTCCCTAATGCAAGATGTTGCCGATTACCTCATACGAAAAGCATTTAAAACAACCAGGGCAGCGCGCGGATAAGTTAAGGGTTCCTTAGTAGATGGTACGCTGGATGCGGTGCGCTATCGCGACCGCACGAAAGCCACTATCTACAACCAATACTTGATCCGTCGAAAAAGATAAATAGGGGTCGTCGAAATATTCTTCAACCGGAAAAGATGGTCGCGGCAGTTCAGGCATCGGCGGTTGATGCACTTGTATAGGCAGTGATCGGCCAACAAGGGACGTTCGCGTCAATGCAACGAACGTCTGCTTAGGGTCGATGGTCCGCCAAGGCGGGATTTTCGGCGACGATTTTCACCAGGAAGTCCATGACTGCCCGTATTTGCGGCGAACGGCGCAGGTCTCGATGAACAGCCATCCAGATATCTCGCGAAAACGCTTCGCCACCGTACGTGAGGCGCTGCAGCTTCGCATCGGTATCTGCCAGGAAATCAGGGAGACCCGCCACGCCCGCGCCTGCCTGCGCCGCTACCAGATGGCCATTGATATCGCTGATTTCGCAGGCTATAGGCCTTTTCCCTGCAACGCTCGTCAACCACTTCTGCTGTGGCACGCCCACGAAGCCAGCGTCATAGGCGATGAACTCCCAGGCAGACGGATCGTGCAGATGAGGATAGTCCTTGCTCGCGTACAGACCAAACGACACGCGCCCCAGCTTCCGCGCGACGCTCGTGAGTTCCTCAGGCCGAGTCAGTCTCAGGACAACATCTGCCTCCCTTCGGCTTAGGGAGACCTGCCGTGCTTCGCACGAAACGGACAGTTGTACGCCTGGATTTGCACGACGAAAGTCTGCCAGATGCTTCACCAGAAAATTCGCCACGAGGACGGGCGGTGCGCTGAGCGTGACCCTGCCGCTCAGCGGCGAACGGCTGGCGTCGAGGAGTCGTTCGACAGCGTACGCGCCTTCTTCCATTTCCTGCACCAATTCGAACACGCGCTGGCCGATCGGCGTGAGCCGGCAAGTCCTGGGCTGGCGCTCGATCAAGCAGGTCTTGATTTCGCTCTCCAGTGCGCTCAAACGCCGACTCACCGTCGCGTGATCAACCTTGAGGCTTCGGGCGGCGCCCGACAGCGTCCCGATGCGAGCGACAGTCAAGAAATATCGAATGTTTTCCCAATCGAACATCGGTGCATTAACGCAAGGTAGGGTTGCTGATATGGGGAATATTCGCACAAATCCGAAATCCCTATCATCGGACTATGCCAACCGGTAGGGTTTATTTCTGATGAGCATCTCCATGCGCCGCGACCGACGTGGCACGTTCAGCGACGCATTGATCCTTGGGCCAGTGCTTTCCGTTGTCCTTCTGGCTGTTGTCGCGAAGGCGGCGCTTCTGACTGGCGCGTTCTACGTTCTTTTTCCCGAACTGGCCGCGTTGAGCTATGACGTATTCACGCGCCCCGCGGGAGCGTGGGCACGCTCGCCGGTCATGCTGGCGATCACGCCCTCTGTGACCGCGGCACTGGGCACCGCGCTCACGCAAGCGATGGTGTACAGCCTATGGTCGGTGGCGATGACTATTGCCGGCGCGGTACTGATCATCGGTTTGATGCGTTCGCCCATCATGCCAGCCATTTCCGCAGCCTTTCTGCCTCTCGTGTTCGGTATCACGAGCTGGTGGTATCCCGTCTCCATCGCTGCCGTGATGGCCCTTCTGGCTCTCGTCTCCACGATCTATGGCCGCATATTGGCTTCGGGCGATGTTCGTCAGGCGCCCGCGCTCGACACCGTGGCCCAAGCCGATGAAATTGAGCGTACGCCCCGATTCAGGACGTGGCTGCCCATTTTAATCTTCTTCGCGTTTGTTCTTGTGGCGCACGGATTAGCCTGCGTCACCGGTCTCCGGCTGATCCTGTTTCCTCCACTTGTTATGACCGCATTCGAGATATTCACCAACGCTAACATCCGTCCATGGGCAAAGCGGCCCCTCACTTTGCCGCTTGTCTGCACGATCACCGCCGCTGTGGGGCTCGCCGCGCTTTTGTGGTTCGGCGCCGGTCCGCTGTCCGTCGTCATTTCGTTGCTAGTCGGAATCGTGACGTTGCGTGTGCTGCGACTCCACTTTCCACCCGCCCTGACGGTGGGTCTTTTGCCACAGATCATGCTGCACCCTGATTGGCGTTTCGTGCTCGCTGTCGCACTGGGTAGCACGGCGCTTGTCGGCGCATTTCTGCTCGCTCGTCCCCTATTGCTCAATCGAAGCGCACCGCTTACTCACAGCGGATGACTGATCAGGTTCACTAAGCTTCACGCGCCATGCCACCCGCTATTCGCCTATTTTTCCCTACCTCAAAGGAATACATCATGCCTCGTCTCCATACTATCTCGGTGTCTGAAGCCACCGGCCACACAGCCGAATTGTTCAAAGGTGTCAAAGCGGCTGTCGGCAAAGTCCCGAATTCATACATTGGAATCGGCGGTAATAGCCCGGTCGCGCTGGAGGCAGTACTGAGTCTTGAGGCATCGCTCAAAAAGAGCAACTTGAGCGCGCGGGATATCGAAGTCGTTAAACTGGTCGTTAGCCAGACAACCGGCTGCGATTATTGCCTCGCCGCACACACGCTGTTGAGCAAAAAGATGGGCCTTGACCGTGAAGCCATTCTGGCGTTGCGTCAGACCCGGCCGTCGGGCGACGCGCGCAATGATGCGTTGGCCAAGTTTGTGCTGCATATAATCACAACGAGCGGCACAGTTCAAACCGATGTGATAACGGAGGTCAAACAGGCCGGTGTCACTGATGCACAAATCGTCGATGTCGCGATGGCCGTAGCCAGCATTGCATTCACCAATCTGTTTAACCGTATCAACGACACTACGCTCGACTTCCCTGCTGCGGACTAGTGCGAAAGCATCGGCTCCTTCCATCTGATAGCACTTGCGTGACCCCATGTGAGCGCAAGCACTGCTGAAAATTGCTCGATGTTCGCGCTGACGGCGATCAACGGGTAGCAACAACTGAGGACGCAACGTCTGTGGCGATAAAGCTTTCGTTTGAAGTTCTTGCGGTCTTGGACGCGATTGACCGCACTGGCACATTCGCTGAAGCAGCAACGTCGTTGCATCGAGTTCCTTCGTCACTCACGTACCTCGTGCAGAAGCTGGAAGGCGATATGAACGTCGAGCTTTTCGATCGCAGCGGCAGACGAGCAAAACTCACGCAAGCCGGTCGCTTCCTTGTCGATGAAGGGCGGCAACTTTTACACGCTGCTCGACATCTGGAAATCAGAACAAAAGGAATACAAGACGGCTGGGAATCGGAGCTGCGGATATGCCTCGACGCAATCTTGCCTTCCGCATCTTTGTGGCCGTATGTACGTGCCTTCTACGATCTCGAGATGGTTACCCAACTACGCCTTTCCACCGAGGTGCTTGGGGGAGTCTGGGATGCGCTGATTACCCGACGGGCCGATCTGGCCGTGGGTGCATTTGGTGAGCCGCCGCATGCCGTCAACATCGCAGCTCGACCAATCGGCACGCTGCGACACGTGTTCGTCGTTGCACCGGACCATCCACTCGCAGGCATCCTCGAGCCGTTGCGAAGCGAGACGATCGCAAGATACCGAGGTGTTGTCATAAGCGACACTTCGCGCAAACTGCAACCTCAATCGGTGGCCAAACACGATGGACAGATGGTGATTGTTGTGCCGACACTGGGCGCGAAGGTTGAAGCGTTGTGCGAAGGTATAGCTGTCGGAATGCTGCCCGAGCGCGTAGCGGAAGGGCCGATCCATGAGGGGAGACTCGTCGCCCGACGCATTGTCGGCGTGCGTGAACTGACAAATTGCTACCTGGCCTGGCGTGAAGACAAGGTGGGGCGAGCATTGGAGTGGTGGATCGAGCGACTAGACACATCCGATCTGGCTGAGCGGTTCTTTGCGGGACTTGGTGACACGAAAGAACAGCAATCGTCCGGCCAATAGGCACGACCCGGCCATAAAGCGTCCTTCACCCCTTCGATCGCTTGGACATTTAGACAACGGATCCTCGCCAGTAAGCGGCCGTTCGACCAGCCAAGATGAACGCTGCTTCATTGGCCGCATGGGCCGTCTGTTGCACATGTGAGCAATCATCGTTCGACGTATGTTACGCGGTAGCACGCTCGCTGGAAGCAAAGGAACTAAAGGTCGGTTCGGATCAACGCTACTTCCAGATTCGCGATCTCGATCGTACAAACGGTATGATGGTTTCGAGTCGAACTATAAACTCTATGGACCGAAGCGACCGCGTAATGTTTGTCATAAGTGAGCGTGATGGCATCTTTGCAAGCGTTGACGTAGGCGAGGTCTGGGCGTGAGCCGGAAGATAAGCACTGCCTCAGAAACCCGAGCGCAAAAGAAAAGACCCACCGACCAGGCAGGAGCGAAAATCAAATACTCCAGCTTCAATTTATCTGCGTCTTCATAAATGACCATCTGTCTTAGATGGCCGCTCATTCGGCGGTTCCTGACTAGATATAGCCCTCGTGCAGCGGGCTCGATCTCTAAACCATGACCTATGCTTTCTAGAGTAGTACCGAAGACCATCCTATTCCTCAGTTTAACGATTCGAGGGCGCCAAAATGTCCACAGCATCCGAAGTGCGTGGGAGCGCCCGCGAAGTAGCGGATCTGCCGTCGCCACGCGGTGTACCGATACTCGGCAACGCATTGCAGTTAAAGCCTGCACGCGCGCATTTGATCCTGGAGGAATGGGCTCGCGAACTCGGCACGCCATATCGATTCCAGATCTGTTCAACATCGCTCACCGTCTGGGATGACAGCGAACTACTCCAGTCAATCCTGCGCGAGCGGCCCTACGGGTACCGGCGGTATTCGACAATCGAGTCGACCATCGCCGAAATGGGCAGCTGCGGTTTGTTCTCGGCCGAGGGCGAAGCGTGGGCGCCGCAGCGAAAGCTCGTGATGCAGGCAATGACGGCATCTCACATCAAGGCCTTCTATCCGAAGATGGCTTTGATTACCGAACGTCTTAGGCTGCGCTGGCAAAGGGCCGCGCAGAACCATCAAGTCATCGAGATGAACGACGATCTTAAGCGCTATACCGTCGATGTCACCAGCGCCCTGGCATTCGGCGAAGATCCGAATACGCTGGAACAGGACGGCAACGTGATACAGGAGCATCTCGAACTCATCTTCCCGATGATCATGAGCCGCATCAACGCGCCGTTTCCCTACTGGCGCTATGTCGAGTTGCCGCGAGACCGCCGCCTCAGCCGGGCGTTGGTGGAAGTACATAGGTACGTGCGGACCTTGATGGCTCGTGCGCGTGAACGCAATCGCGACCGCCCGCATCAAGAGCCGGAAAATCTACTCGATGCCATGCTTCAGATTCGCGACGCCCCCGGCTCCGACATTACCGACGACGACATTGCGGGAAACGTGTTGACCATGTTGCTCGCGGGCGAAGACACCACGGCTCATTCGATCGCTTGGGCGATGCTGTACCTTGGCACGGACCAAGCGCTCCAGCGTCGCGTGGCGGATGTCTCGCTACGCGTACTGGGTGAAGGCGGCGTTTGTCCAAGCTACGAGGCGCTCAAAGGCCTCGACTTGTGCGAAGCCGTCTGCACCGAGGCGAGCCGGTTTCGGCCGGTGGTCGCGGTGCACGCCATCGAGTCATTGAAGGAAGCCGAGCATCATGGCATCAGGATGCCCGCAGGATCAAAGATGTTCTTCCTGACACGTCCGGCCATGCTCGACTCTAAAAAGTTCGAGCATCCCGAGCGGTTCAATCCCGAACGCTGGATGCATGACCGGACACCGGGACGGGGCGCACATGAAACGCGAGCTTATCTTCAGTTCGGCGCCGGGCCGCGTGTATGCCCGGGTCGGCATCTGTCGACGGTGGAAATGCGGCTGGTCATCTCCATGCTGTCGGCGAGTTTTTTTGCGCGCCTCGCCGTCGATCCAAATTCGATCCAGGAAGTCTCCGCCTTCACGATGGTCCCTAACACCATGCCGATGAGGCTTGAAATGCGCCCGGCGTGACTCATGCGTATTTCCCGATGGGGCGAACCACGCGTTTGTCGGGGCGCGAATTCGTCGAATTCATCGCGTCTGGACTAAAAAGAACCCGCTGACTTCGGTGCAGCAACCTAGCCACGTCGTTGTCCGCTCACGCAAGGGAACGGCCGCTCAGTCCGGACCCGGTGATCGGTTGCTCCGGGTCGACTGCTCAACGTGGGACCGAATCCGGCCATCTACAGTCGTTGGCAAGCTCTCTCATGCAGTCATTCGAACGTCGGCTTCACGTTGACGGACGCATGCGTCACGATCGTTTCCGGCGCGCCGCCTTTGTGATTCAAATGGGCCGGAGCAGCTTCAAACTGGCAATGACCAACACAACGCCCAGCGAGACATGTATTGACAGGGCGATAGCCAACGGTTGCCTGGCTGACGGTGGCGCGGCCGCAAGGTGTTTACTTCATCCGTTGCCACACAACTTTCGATGCCCCATATCCAAAGCTCCCGGGTGTGATGTACGTCAGCCGGTCGCCATCAAGGGTGAATGGGCGCCGTTGAACATCGCCGTCCCAGTTCGGAAAGGTGCTGTTCTGAATGTGGAAAACGAGCACTCGTCCGGCCGGATCGACAGTATAAGTTCCGAAATGCGCAAAGTTACCCTGGACGATGCGTTGGTTCTCTTCGGCGGTACCCGATAACCGGCTATCCAATGCGAACTTCGGCAAATCCGCACGAACTCCGACCAGAACGTAGCGGCCGTCGCTACTGAAGATGAGTTGGCCGTGCGGATGTGAACCGAGCGCCTCGACTTCGCTGCCGCTTATCGTGACGGTTAACGAGACCAAAGACCACGAACCCACCACGTCAGGCGTCGCCTGGGCGAATGTCCTGGGGGCGCCGAGACATAGTGCAAGGGCCACCAGCGCGGCGACAGGCAGGGTTTGGAGCATGGACTTCATGGCGTTCTCCAACAACGCGAGGGCAGATGGTGCCAAGGCAAAACACCTCTGCGCACCTCCCCCGATTCACTCGAATTCGCCAGGGAGAAACTGATTCCCCAACAGATCGCCTTCCTTGCTTTGTTTCCCCACTACCCTGTAAGGTGCGCCGCAGGCTAATACCCGTCAATGAAGCCAGGCAACCCCGTGCGGGCCACCGCGCTAGCGGAGTCAATTAATGTCCATTTTTGCGAGGGTTGGCGTCTGCCAACATCGCCGGAGCCCATGATTGCATCTTCTCAACCCGAGAGCCGAGGGCTGGAGGTTCGCCAAGCGATCATCATCTCCGCATAGGTACGCGGTTGTGCCGCTATCCATGCCAGGAATTTCAGCAGATTGGCGGCATGGGAACCATTTCCCTCTATCGTCGGCATGCGATGCATGGTTCGCTCTCGATCACCAGAAGACATGCTTATAGGATAGCTTTGTCGGGCACAATTTCCAATTTACATGGATACCGAACCTAATACCTCTTTGGCATGTGCGAGAACCGGACGATCGACGAGGGTGAGGGCGAATGTCGCTTCAGGGTCGAGATGTGGAAACACCTTTTTGAATAGCTAAAATATCTCGTCCGATAGCGGAGGGGGCGAGATGAAGCGATTCGTTCAAGGTGACAATCGTACGCAAAGCTTTCTTCTCCCCGAAGCGCTCGACGACTACGTGACGGACACCAATCCCGTGCGCGTAGTCGATGTCTTTGTAGGTGAGCTTGATCTTCAGAAGCTTGGGTTTGAAGGCGTTGAACCGGCGCTGACCGGCCGGCCTTCGTATCATCCTGAGGTGATTCTTAAGATCTACGAGGACCGTGGCGACAAGATTATCGACCTACATGTGTGGCGAGTCGGTCCAGGTTACATGAGCGCCGTGGTGTCGGTGGCGACGAGTGAGTCGCAGCGAGACTCGCGCTTCTATCATGCAGTGCTCAAGCGCTTCAAGGGGCTGTCGCATATCACCGTTGAGGTGCAACCTTCATGAGTGGCGGCCTGACTCATGGCAGTCAAGTCGCCTTGCATCGATGTATGACCTGTTCAACCGGAAGCCTGACTGGCGCGTCCACTTTTACTAATGACGAAAAGCTATTCGATGGAGTGCCCCGCGGGACTCGCAGTGTTGGCGCGAACGGCCGCCGTGACCGAAAAACGGTCGTTCGGTGGCAAACGCGAGTGACACTTATGGGTCACCGGCACCGTGCTGTATTTGACAATGTTTTCCATCACGATCTCCTTTCAAGTGAAGGGAGACCCAGTTTGCGCTATCGCCGGTGGGCAATAACCGACCTTGGAACAGGGGCAAGTTGACCGGGCAAAACCCGCCACTGAAGCTCAGGGAAATCTGGGCCATCCGAATCCAGCTGCAGCTTGGGGCTAAAACCCGTGATCTCGCGATGTTCAATCTGGCGATCGACAGCAAGCTACGGGCGTGCGACCTGACGAAACTGCGGGTGCGTGACGTCTGCCCCGGCTCTCGCGTGGCGCCGCGGGCGGCCGTCATGCAGCAGAAGACGCAGCGACCGGTGCAGTTCGAGATAACTGAGCAAACTCGCGAAAGCGTGGAAACGTCGATAAAGGCGGCCGAGCTGACACCGTCAGATTTTCTTTTCCCGGGTCGCATCCACGTGTCGCCTCATCTTTCAGCGCGGCAGTATGCACGCCTCGTGCACCGCTGGGTACGTTCCGTCGGACTCGACGACACCGCGTATGGAACGCACACGATGCGCCGGACCAAAGCATCGCTGATCTATCGCCGTACGAAAAATCTCCGGGCCGGACGACTGCTGCTCGGCCATACCAAAGTTGAGAGCACAGTGCGATACCTCGGCATCGAAGTCGACGACGCGTTCGAGATGGCCGAACAAACCGAAGTCTGAGCGGCAGGCTGACGCATACGAGTATTCCGTCTTCTCGCACGTTTCCTGCGAACTGCATTTCGCAGGAAACGGATGAACATCGACGAGCAAAACAGCCCCCGCCGCTGGAATAAACCCCGCTCCTTGTTCGTTCTCTTGTTCCAACCTTTATAACAAGGAGTGCGTCATGAAGTCGCTATTCGTGGTGTTCGGCTTCGTAGCGTGCGGCGCGGCTATCGCGACGCTCGTGTCATGCGGCGGAGGTGGTTCCAGTTCGAACAATTCAGGCACGTCTTCGCCTTCGCCGTTCACGGCGACGGCGCTCGTCTCTAATGGTGCGGTCTCCGCGCCACACACCGACCCGAATTTGAAGAACGGATGGGGCGTCGCCTTTAATCCGAAAGGATTCGTCTGGGTCGCGGACAACGGCACCAATGTCGCCACGCTCTATGACGGCAACGGCGTTCCGCAATCGCTGGTGGTCACGATCCCCAACGGCACACACGGCGAGGCGGCGCCAACGGGCATCGTGTTCAACGGCACGCAAAGCTTTACCGTGACGCAAAACGGAAAATCTGGCGTTGCCGCGTTCATCTTCGCGGGCGAAGGCGGCACCATCACCGCATGGGCGCCGTCTGTCGGGCCAACCAATGCATTCACAATGTACGACGACGGCACGGGCGGCGCCGTGTACAAGGGGCTCGCGCTTGCGGCCAACAACGGCAACAATTTCCTCTATGCCACCGACTTCCATAACAACAAGATCGACGTCTTCGATACCAACTTCACCAAGGTCACGATGCCAGGCGGCTTCAAGGACCCGGCCATTCCCGCCGGATTCGCGCCCTTCGGCATCCAGTTGATCGGCTCGAACCTCTTCGTCACCTACGCACAGCAGGATGCGGCGAAGCATGACGACGTCGCGGGCACGGGGCTAGGCATGGTCGACGTGTTCGATACGGGGGGCAATCTCAAGCAGCACTTCGCGACCGGCACGCCGTTGAACGCGCCGTGGGGTATTGCGCAGGCGCCGAGCAATTTCGGCCCGTTCAGTGGCGCGATTCTGATCGGTAATTTCGGCGATGGGACGATCAACGCATTCGATGCATCGAGTGGCCGGTCGATGGGCTCGCTCAACTCGTCGAACGGCAGCGCGATCAGCGAGCACGGTTTGTGGGGCATCGCGTTCGGCAACGATCTCAACAACCAGCCCTCCAATACGCTCTTCTTCGCAGCGGGCCCCAACGACGAAGCGGACGGCGTCTATGGAAGAATCGATCTGAATACGACGTCGAACTCGAACAACGGATCGA
>NZ_JAQGMM010000153.1 GCF_028292365.1 Caballeronia sp. | reverse complement strand
TACGCGCGCACCACGTTCGCTTCGAGTTCGAGCTGGGCGGCGCGGGCATCGGCGGCGCGAGCGTGGGTGGCATCCAGCGCGCGTTCCGCCGCGTTGCCGTCGCGGCCCCAGAGGTCGAGGTTGTACGAGAGCTGCAATGCGGCCGTGTTGTCCCAGGTATTGACGTTGTTGTACGGGCCGGGGCCGTAGTAGCTGTTTTCCGGCCACTGCTGGCGGTTGATCGCCATCGACCCGTCGACTTGAGGCGCAAGGGCGGCTCGCGCCACGCCGGCCATCGAACGGGCTTCGCGTACGCGTGCGGCGGCCAGCGCCAGCGTCGGATTTCCAGCCTGCGCACGCGCAACCCAGGCGTCGAGTTGCGGGTCGTTGTAGGCGCGCCACCATGTGGATGCCGGCCACGCCGCGTCGGCGTTGGCCGCGCGCAGCGTCGCGCCGGCATCGAGCGAAGACGTGTCCTGGAGCGAATCTTCGGGACCGACGTTTTTCGTGCTCGCGCAGCCTGCTATTGTTAAAATTAATGTAAGAACCATCGGAATGATGGTCTTTCTGGTCGTGCGAATTCGCAAAATTATTTCTCAAAACGGATTGAGACACAGGCCAGAATTATATTTTTGCCCCGATTGGCGAGTAACCGGTAAAAATGCAAAGCATTGTTACGTGTTTTGATGTAATCATCGTTGTCCATGACGTAACAATGCGGCAACAATGCTGGTTCACTCGAACGAGACTCAAGGCTCATGGATACGCTTCAAAACATGCGCGTGTTTTCGCGGGTTGTTGAAGCCGGCAGCTTTACCGCCGCGGCTCAGCAACTGAACACGACCACGGCCTATGCATCACGTGCCGTCTCCGATCTCGAAGCGCATTTACGCACTCGCTTGCTCAACCGGACGACACGCCGGATCGCGCTGACCGAAGCTGGCGAGCGCTATTTGCAACGCTGCGAGCAAATTCTGGCCTATGTGGATCAGGCGGAAGCTGAAGCCGGCGACGCGCACGCGCGCCCGGCCGGCAAGCTCAAGATGCACGCCATGGCGGGTATCGGCCAGCATTACATCGTGCCAATGATTTCGCGCTACCGAAAACTGCATCCATCGGTGCAGATCGACCTGACGCTTGCGCAGCGCGTGCCCGACCTGCTGGATGAAGGTTTTGACGTGTCCATTGTGCTTGGCACCGAACTGCCCGATTCAGGACTGGTTTCCCAGCGCCTGGGAAGCGCGTTCAGCATCGCCTGTGCGTCGCCGGACTATATTCAGGAACACGGTGTGCCGCATGTCTTGTCCGATCTGGTGCGGCATACGTGTTTGCAACTCATTACGCCCGCGTTCCCGCCGAACAAATGGACCTTTGATGGTCCGAACGGGCAGGAAACCGTCACCCTCGGACCGGCGACCTTCACGGTGAATGTGGCTGAAGCCATGGCCGTGGCAATCAGCGAAGGCATGGGCGTGGGGATATTGCCCACTTCATCGGCTTTGCCTGCATTGCGCGCGGGGACCTTGGTGCGTGTTTTGCCGCAATACACCATGCAGATGCTCAACGTGTTTGCGCTTTATCCGTCACGTCAGTACCTGGATGCGAAAATCCGGACCTGGGTTGAGTATTTGCGCGCTGAGTTGCCTGCCGCACTCGCCGCCGATGAAAAATCCCTGCAAGAATTTGTGGCGTCATAAGCTTATGAGCAGGAGAATGAGGATAAGCCGGTAATGGGCTGGTTAATGTGCTTTTATGGATGCTGTATATTTGTCGCGATGCAACACTTGCTTACGTCTATTTCGGCTGCATCTTGATAGCTTGTGGTTTGTCTTTTAGCTTCACTGATTCACTTTTACCGATTCGACAATATCCGAGGAAGTTATGAATACGCCGCTGATGATCGCCATCTATGCACTGCTGGCTCTGATCGCCGTGCCCGCTACCCGTGAACTGCTGCGTACGGCCCGCGAAAACGCGAAACGAGCGCGCCTGATCCCGATCCGTATCGACGAACGCAAGAACCGTCAATCGCGCGATTCGTCGGATCGTTGAGAAAAAAGACCGAGCTATCGGTCTTTTTGTTTTTGCTGTTGGCGCAGTGAGTTTTCAACCCTGTGCCGGGGAAACCGTATCTGGCCGGTGGCTAGCCTGTATGTGGCGCTTATATAGCCCGTATCCAGCGGTTGAGATTTCTCATCCTGGATCGGGCGTTTTTACCCTTTCCCCCATAACGCTGAATAGTCGGACGGTTGCGTTATGACCGGTTAGTATTCCGACGCGCCCACACGCGTCTGCAGTGCATTCCCTCCAAAAATGCGTTTCTTCGCGATTCATTGCGCCTCGCCGCTCAAATCTCGACCACGTTGTCCCATTTGAACAACGGATTTTCCGGTGCACCTGTGCGCCGGTCGCGATATCCGCGTGGATTGCAGATCACGCGCGTTCCTTCTACAAAATAATCGAATGCGGTATGCGTGTGGCCATGAACCCACAGCGCTACTGGCGCGCGCACGAGCGAGGGTAGATCGCTTATAAAACCCGCCGATGCCCGGTCCGTCGCGAACTTCTCCGCCAGGCTTTGCCTGAGCGGCGCGTGATGGGTGACGACTATCGTCTTGCCATCGAAGGGCTTCGCCAACTCATCTGCAAGCCATGCCCGCGCTTGCCCATGAAGCGCCAGCGAGTCGCTGGGACTAAACGAGCGCGGCTCGTCTTCGGGCTCCGGCCATGCGACCTGGATCACGCCCCGGAAGTCGAGCATCACCCGCTCCGACGCTGCGATGGACTCGCGCATCGCTTCATCGCTCGCGCCGAACAGCGCGAAATCTGTCCACAACGTGGTGCCGAGCACGCGCCATTTACCGTATCGGTCGGTGAGGGTGGTGTTGTTCAGGAAATGCACGTTGGGCAAACTGCGCGCGGCGTCCTGCATGGCGCTTTCGAGTGCGCCGAATTCGCCATCGTAGTACTCGTGATTGCCCGGCACATAAACCACGGGTACTTGCGAACCGAAGTTTTCCGCCGCCCAGCGCAGACCCTCCGCATGATTGTGGATGTCGCCGGCCAGCACAACGAGATCGGCCTCCGCGTACGGAATGGCGAGGGGTTCATCGTGCTCGAGATGCAGGTCGGACAGAACGCGAATCTTCACGGCACTTATCTCCTTACTACTTTGACGATGTGTGTGACGCACCCGGTGCACGCACGTCCGGCAGGACCTTCGACGGATTCATCAGGTTCTCGGGATCGAGCGCAGTCTTGAGCGCACGCATGAGCCGAACCTCAACCGGGGATTTGTAGTGCATGGCTTCGGCTACCTTCAATTGTCCTAAACCGTGCTCGGCGCTGATGCTCCCGCGATGCGCGTGCACGCTTTCATACACCAGCGCGTTGACCTGCGCCTGGAATTCGGCGAGAAATTTTTCGGGATCGACCCCTTCCGGCGCCTGCACGTTGTAGTGCAGATTACCGTCGCCGAGATGGCCGAAGGTCACCATGCGCACACTCGGAATGGCCTGGGCGATGAGGGCGTCGGTCGCCTCGATGAAATTCCCGATGCGGGAAATAGGCACCGCGATATCGTGCTTGATATTGAGTCCTTCCACGGCCTGTGCGAGCGGAATATGTTCGCGCAAGTTCCAGAACGCCTTTGATTGCGACAGATTCTCTGCAACGACTGCATCCTCAACCAGTCCTTGTTCCATTGCATGTTCCATCAGCCGTTCGAACAACGCGCGGCCATGCTCCTCGCTTTCGCTATCCGACAATTCGAGCAACACGGTCTGGCCGTGTTTCTTACTGAACGGATAACGCATCTGCGGGAAATGCGTGGTGACGAGATGAAGCGAAAAATCCGACATCAGTTCGAAGCCGGTCAGCAACGGGCCTGCATAACGTTGCGCGGTAGCAAGGAAATCGAGCGCGGCTTGCGGTGAGGCCAGCGCCGCGAGCGCCGTTACGCGAGCGACAGGCGCCGGATGCAGTTTCATCACCGCCGCGGTGATGATGCCGAGCGTCCCTTCCGCGCCGATATACAGGTCACGCAGATCGTAGCCGGTGTTGTCCTTGCGCAGCCCGCGCAAACCGTCCCAGATTTCACCTTGCGGCGTCACCACTTCCAGTCCGAGGCACAATTCGCGCGTGTTGCCGTAGCGCAGAACGGCAGTACCGCCGGCGTTCGTTGAAAGATTGCCGCCGATAGTGCAACTGCCCTCAGCGGCGAGGCTCAGGGCAAAGAGTCGCTGTTCCTGCTCGGCGCGCGCCTGGACATCGGCGAGGATCACGCCGGCTTCCACTGTGATGGTGTTGTTAAGCGGATCGACGTCGCGAATCCGGCTTAGCCTGCGCAGGCTGATGACTACCTGTGTGCCGCTGGCGTCTGGCGTTGCCCCGCCGGAGTGTCCTGTGTTGCCGCCCTGCGGCACGATAGGGAAGCGGAATTCCCGCGCGAGTTGCACAACTTTAGCGACCTGTTCGGTAGTGCCGGGAAGCACCACTGCACACGTCTGACCGTGATAGCGCTTGCGCCAGTCCGTGAGAAACGGCGCGGTGTCATGAACGTCGGTCAGCACATGAGCGGCGCCAATTGCTTCGATGCAAGCTTCAACAAAGTTACGTGAGCGGTCGGATACGGTCATGAGTTTCGAAAAGCGTTGGCGTGGACGACAGGTAACACAGTATCGCGTAACGTCAGGCCGCGCGAACCCTGGCCGGATGGCATAGGTCTCGTTGACGCGGACTATTCCGTGCTACAAATGATTTTTGGTCGACGTTGAGTCTGGCATTGAGTCCGCTATTGAGGCTGTTGCGGCGTTTGCTCGCTTCGCGGCGCGTGCAGCGCGTTTGAACGGTGCGACAAAGCCAAGTGCGCAGATGAAGAACACAAGGGCGAGCAGTGCTTCGAGCCAGCCAAGGCGTGCTGACAATCCGCCGTCGGTCATGCCGCGGACAATGCCTTCGGCAAGGTACAGCAGCACCAGCATCGACGCCCATTGCAGCGTGTACACGTTGCGCCGGATCGTGCCGCGCAGCGCGAACAGCAGCGGGATGGCCTTGAGTGCAAGCGCGGAGCCGCCCGGACGCAGCGGCGCGAGCCAAAGCTCCCACGCGAGCGACAACGCAATCAGTGCAATCAGGCTGAACAGAGCGCCGCGTGCAAAGCCGGGTTGGGTGTTGGCTGCGTCCGGGACGGGCGAAGTGGTCATCAATCAGGCGCCGCGTTGAAGGGTGCGCGCCGTCGTGGCCAGACGCGCGCCGAGCGCCATGGCCAATGCTTTTTCGTCCGCGGAGATGCCGCTGTCGGCCGTTTCAGCGCGGGCGAAGTGGGATGCGCCATAAGGCGTGCCCCCGGTTTGCGTGGTCGTCAGCTTTGGCTCGGTATATGGAATACCCACGATCAGCATGCCGTGGTGGAGCAAGGGCAGCATCATGGAAAGCAGGGTGCTTTCCTGTCCGCCATGCAAGCTGCCCGTGGAAGTGAAGACGCTCGCGGGTTTGCCAGCGAGCGCGCCGGACAGCCATTGAGGCGAAGTGCCATCGAGGAAATATTTCAGCGAGGCCGCCATGTTGCCGAATCGCGTGGGCGACCCGAGCGCGAGGCCAGCGCATTCATCCAGGTCGCGCACTTCGGCGTAGGGTGGGCCATCGGCGGGAATATCCGGCTGCGTCGCTTCGCAAACGGTGGAGACAGGAGGCACGGTACGCACGCGCGCCTGCATGCCGGGCACGCTGTCGACGCCTTGAGCGATCGCCTGGGCGAGTTCGCGGGTGGCGCCGTTGCGGCTGTAATAGAGCACGAGAATGTCGTTCATGAGCCTTTTCGGTGAACGGGTATTATAAGGATCGGGTGCGTGGGCGTGGTGCTTGGCGTGCTTTTGCGTGCTGTTCAAGCCGCCTTGCGGATCCGTTGTAATGTTTCAAGGAGAGAGATTCTTGCTGAAGTTTCCCATCGATCTCGACACAACGAAGCGGCTTGCCAGCTTCGTCGCCCGTCGTACGGGCGAAGATCGTGTGCCGCAGGTGGCCGGCAGCCTGACATTTACCACCGTGCTGTCGCTCGTGCCGCTTGCGACGGTCGCGTTCGCGCTCTTTACCGCGTTTCCCATCTTTGCTTCGTTTCAGATGTCGTTGCAGGATTTCCTTGCCGCGCACCTGATGCCGTCGCAGATCAACAGCCAGATCTTCAAGTACCTGAACCAGTTTGCGTCGAAGGCAAAGGGGTTGACCACGGTCGGCATGATCATCTTGTTTGTCACGTCGGTGATGACCATGATGACCGTCGAGTCCGCGTTCAACGTGATCTGGCGCGTGCGCAAATCGCGCCCGTTCGCTCAACGCGTCCTGGTGTATTGGGCCATCATCACGCTCGGTCCCATTCTGTTCGGCGTGAGCTTGTCGATGTCGTCCTACTTGTTCGCGCAATCCATCGCATTTGCCGGCTCCCATAATCTTTTGCCGCCGGTGGTCGAGTGGGCGCTCACCAGCGCGACGCTGCCGTTCACAATGCTGGCGTTCTCCATGCTCTATGTGTTCCTGCCGAATTGCAAAGTGGAGTGGCGGGACGCGCTCGTTGGCGGACTCGTCGCGGCTATCGCGTTCGAACTGACGAAGCGCGGTTTCGGTTATTACGTGCGTCGAATTCCAACTTATACCGCTGTGTATGGCGCGTTCGCTGCGTTGCCCGTTTTCCTGCTATGGGTCTATTTGTGCTGGATGATCACGCTGATCGGCGCGATGCTCACGTCGGCGTTGCCGGCAATCCGGATTGGCCAGTTTCATCGAAATGATTTTCCGGGGAGCGATCTGCTCGATGCCCTCGAATTGCTCGCTCGCCTTGCGGAAGCGCGTGAAGCCGGCCTGCCGGGTTACACCGGCCTCGAGCTTGCCCGGATGCTGCGTTGTGACGTGGATACCTCCATGCGGCTGGTTCGCAAGCTCGACTCTCTGGAATGGATTGCGAGGCTGGAGAACCTTCGGGTGCCGCGCTATGTGCTGATCTCCAATCCGCAACAGATCACGGTGGCGAGTCTGTTCGATTTGTTCGTGATTGAGCGGGAGGAGCTGGACTATCAGCTGCGACTCGATTCCTCGCACATTGACCGTGCCGCATTAATGAATGCGCTGAGCAACGAGAAACTTGAAGTTACGCTGGCGACCCTGCTGGCGGCGCGCGCAGCTTCCCGTCAGGAAGGCGCTCGCGCGGCGCAAGAGGTGACGTCCATGCCGCATCAAGCTGCCTGAAGTAAGCGAGTAAGCGCTGTAACCGCCCCTGAAGCGCCTCGCGTGCCGAAGCGCGCTAAAGCGAAATCCTGCCTATGCAGATGTCCTTGAACATGACCCAGTCGCCCATCAGGCTGTAAAGCGGATGGCGAAAGGTGGCCGGGCGGTTTTTCTCAAAGAAGAAATGGCCGACCCAGGCGAAGCCATAGCCGCAAATGACGGCTGCCGGAAGCCAGAGCCAGTCGCCCGTGGCAATGGCCATTGCAAGACAGCCAATGACGCCCAGAGAACCGATGAAGTGCAGCCGGCGAGACACCACGTTACGGTGCTCTTCGAGGTAATACGGATAGAACTCGGCGAAGCTCGCGAAGTGATCGGAATGCGCGGTTTGGGCCATGACAGTCTCCTTCGAGCAGGTTGCAGCATAGGCTCAGCAAGATTCATTCTCCGGCGATTGAGCTCACTGCGCAACTGCGATTCCTACCCGATCTGAAAACAGTTGGAGACCCCTCCCATTCGGCTAATGGCGGAGTGGGGAGAGGGCGTTTAAGCTTGGTTCATGAGCTTGGTTCATGGGCTTGGTTCACAGGCCGAGCCACGAACCGCAAAGTGATCTGTCACTTAAGCAGGTTGCATCGCAAAACGGAACAATGCGGCGAGAGTCGCATCCGGTTGCTCGCTCATCAGTGCGTGCCCGGCGTCCAGCATGACTGTTTCGTGAGACACGTCCGCTTGCTTCATCGCGTCGATCAGCGCGCGGCTGGCGCGGGGCGGCGTCATGGCATCCAGGCGGCCGGCAATGATCTGCACCGGGCAACGTAGCGCCGCCGCCCGTTCCAGTCCCTCCGCATACGCGTTGCAGGCGCTGAAATCGGTATGGAAGAGGTGGGATTCACCGCGAGTGGCGACTCGTTCCATCAGGCGCTGGTTGGCGCCATGCAGCCAAAAGCCGGGCGCGGGGCACGACGGTTTTGCGGCGATCGACGAGTGTGACCACTGGTTGACCATATCGATGGCGTCGGCTTCGCGATTGAGCGCGGCATCGAGAAGCGTGTCGGACACGGTCATCGGAAAGGCGGTGGCGAGCAGGGCAAGCCGGGTGACGCGGGACGGATAACGCGCGGCGCAATCGAGCGCAATCAGCGAGCCCATGCTGTGGCCGATCAGCATCGCCTCGTTGACCTTGGCGGCGTCCAGCAACGCCACCAGCCAGTCCGCGAGCGCTGCGATGCTCCGCCGCGCCGGGCCTGCGCTGCGGCAGTGACCGGGAAGGTCCACGGCGAGCACGTTCAGGCCGTGATGAGCAAAGTAGCGCGTCTGCAGTGCCCAGACGCTGTGATCGTGCTTGGCGCCATGCACGAATACGGCCACCGGACGGTCGGGCTCGAACGCGTGACCGCCGGTGTAGGCGTAGGCCGGTGCGCCCTCGACGTCGAGCATCATGCGCGGCTCCCGTCGCCGCTCCGGGCGGCACTTGACGCAACCTTCTGCGATGCCTTGAGGCCGCGTTTGAGGTCATCGATGAGATCGTCGGGGTCTTCCAGGCCAATCGACAGCCGGATACGTCCCGGTGCAATGCCCGCTGCAGCGAGGGCAGCGGCGTCCATGCGGAAATGCGTGGTCGAAGCGGGGTGGATGACAAGCGAGCGTGCATCGCCAACGTTCGCAAGATGCGAGAACAGCGTCAACGCTTCAATGAAGCGTCGCGCTGCCGCGACGTCGCCACGCAGGTCGAAGCTGAACACGGCGCCCGCGCCGCGTGGCAACAGCCGTTTTGCAAGCGCGTAGTCGCGATGGCTGTCCAGTTCCGGATAAGCGACGCCTTCCACGGCAGGGTGGGCGAGCAGGAATTCGACCACCTTGCGGGTGTTGGCGACGTGCCGGTCCATCCGCAACGGCAAGGTTTCGATGCCCTGCAAGAGTTGCCATGCAGCTTGCGGATGCAGGCAAGCTCCGAAGTCGCGCAAGCCCTCGCGGCGGGCGCGCAGCAGGAACGGTGCGACAGTGCTTTCCTCGGCGAAGACCATGCCGTGAAAACCGTCGTAGGGTTCGGTGAATTCGGGGAAAAGGTTGGTTGACGTGAAGTCGAACGTGCCGCCGTCCACCAGCACGCCGCCAATTGTTGTTCCATGGCCGCCCAGAAACTTGGTCGCCGAGTGGTAGACGAAGTCGGCGCCATGGTCAAACGGACGAAGCAAATACGGCGTGGTGAAGGTCGAATCCACCAGCAGCGGTACGTGATTCGAATGGGCGATGTCCGCAATAGTCTCGATGTCGAGAACATCGAGTCCGGGATTTCCCAGCGTTTCGCCGAACAGCAGCCGCGTGTTGGGCCGGATGGCGGCCCGCCAGGCGCCGGGGTCGTGCGGCGGGACGAAGGTGGTGTCAATGCCGAAGCGCCGCATCGTGTAATGCAGCAGATTATGCGAGCCGCCGTAGAGCGCGCTTGATGCAACCACATGCGAGCCCGCGCCCATCAGCGTGGCTATCGCCAAATGCAGCGCGGCCTGTCCGCTGGCGGTACCGATCGCGCCCACGCCTCCTTCCAGCGCGGCTACGCGCTCCTCGAACACGGCGACGGTCGGGTTCGAAATGCGCGAGTAGACGTGTCCTGAGCGCTCCATATTGAAGAGCGAAGCAGCGTGGTCGGTATCACGAAACGCGAAAGACGTAGTCTGGTAAATCGGCGTGGCCCGGGCGCCGGTGGTAGGGTCGGGCGCAGCGCCGGCGTGCAGCACGAGCGTGTCGAAGCGGTTGGCGGGCATCGTGGGCGGGCTACCATGGAAAAGAGTCATTTATCGTAACATCGGGTGTGGCCCGACAAACTTGGGGTAGACGCCAGCGTCGGCGTTTGCCCTGTGCAGCGTCTTGCTGCGCAAGGGCAGCCTTGGCGAAGCACGCGCCGACCCGGTGCAAAAGCCCGCCCCGCGTGCTTTTGCAGACAAAACACGGGGTTCTTGCGCGCTTTCTTTTTAAGTGCCTTTCCGCTAGGATCGGTAAATATTCAAGCTTTTCGCGAGGAGACAATCATGCGAGTCAGCGACATTTTGAACGTCAAGGGCAACGCGCTCTTTACGGTAACACCCGATACGCCGCTGCATGAAGCGATCAACACAATGGCGTCACACGACATTGGTTCACTCGTGGTGATTGAATACGGCGATCTCGCCGGCATGCTGACGTTCCGCGAGATTATTCTCACGCTGAGCGAGAACGGTGGCAGCGTAGGCACTTCCACTATCCGTAAGGTCATGGACGACCACCCAATTACGTGTACCCCGGAAACGGACGTGAACGAGGTGCGCCGGATGATGCTCGAGCATCACGTTCGTTATCTGCCGGTGATGGAAAAGAATGTGTTGATGGGCGTGATCTCTTTCTACGACGTGGCCAAGGCCGTGGTGGAAGAGCAAGGTTTCGAGAACAAGATGCTCAAGGCCTATATCCGCGACTGGCCGGAGCAGCAAGAAGAGGCGCGTTGATCGGGGCGTCGAGCGAGTAGTCCGGTCGAAGCGCATCACAACCGCGTCACAACATCACGCACAAAATGCGCGCCCGAGCGGCGCGCATTTTTTTCGCCCCTTCAACAGATCAACACTCTCTCAGCTACCAAGTCCAATAATCCATGAGCGAACCATCCCCATCACCTCGCGCGAAAAAGGCCGGCGCCCAACATGGCGACGGTCAGTTCCGCCTGTTGCGTGAACGTCGTTTCGCGCCGTTCTTCTGGACGCAGTTTCTCGGTGCGCTCAACGACAACGTCTTCAAGGTCGGCTTTACATCGCTGGTCACGTTTCAGGCTGCACGCTTTTCGGGCGTCGATCCGAAAACTGCCGCCTTCCTGATCTCCGCCATCTTCATCATCCCCTTTGTGCTTTTTTCTGCGACATCGGGCCAAGTCGCCGATAAATACGACAAGGCCACACTCACGCGCTTCGTCAAGACGTTCGAAATCGTGGTAATGCTGATCGGCGGCGCGGGTTTCATATGGCACAGCGCACCCCTGCTTTACGTTTGCACGTTCCTCATGGGCGTGCATTCGACCGTGTTCGGACCGGTGAAATACGCGTATCTGCCACAGCATCTCCAGCCATCAGAACTGGTTGGCGGCAATGGCCTTGTCGAAATGGGGACGTTCGTCGCCATTTTGATCGGGACGATCATTGGCGGCGCGGCGGCCGGGTTGACTGAGCACGGCGCCATGTTGCTCGCCGCGTGCTGCGTGACGGTCGCGCTGATCGGACGCGTTGCGTCAGGTTTCGTGCCGAAAACAGCCGCGCTGCAGCCCGATCTGAAGATCAACTGGAATCCGTTCAGCGAGACCTGGCGCAATCTCGCGCTCGCGCGCCAGGACCGGACCGTGTTCCTGAGCCTGCTCGGGATTTCGTGGCTGTGGTTTGTCGGCGCAACCTTTCTTACGTCGTTCTTCAACTTCGCGAAGGACGTCCTGTCGGCGAATCCGGACGTGGTGACTGTGCTGCTCGGCACGTTTTCGATTGGTATCGGCATCGGTTCGCTGATGTGTGAAAAATTGTCGAAGCGTCGTGTCGAGATCGGACTTGTGCCGCTCGGGTCGATCGGTATCAGCGTTTTTGCCATCGACCTGTTTTTTGCCAGTCACGGCATTGCGCCGGCGGGCCATCTGATGGGCGTCGGCGAATTTCTCCAACTAGGCGTGCACTGGCGCATCCTGGCCGACCTGTTCCTGCTCGCGATGTTCGGCGGTTTCTACAGCGTGCCGCTCTACGCGCTGATCCAGTCGCGCAGCCAGCCGACGCACCGCGCGCGCATCATCGCCGCGAACAACATCCTCAACTCGTTTTTCATGATTGTGTCGGCGTTGATGGCAGTTGGCCTGACGTCCGCGGGCGTTGGCATTCCGGGGCTGTTTCTCACCACGGCGTTGCTGAACATAGTGGTGGCCGCGTATATCTATTCGCTCGTGCCTGAGTTTCTGCTGCGCTTTCTCGCGTGGATTCTCGTGCATACGTTCTACCGGATCAGGCTCGTGAACGCCGAGCGCATTCCCGAGCACGGGGCCGCCGTGCTGGTGTGCAATCACGTGAGTTTCGTCGATGCCATCGTGATCATGTCGGAAAGTCCGCGCCCAATTCGCTTCGTGATGGATCACCGGATTTTCCGCTCGCCGCTGGTTGGCTGGCTGTTCCGTCACGTCAAGGCCATTCCCATCGCGCCCGCTCACGAGGACGCAAAATTGCTGGAAAAAGCCTACGACGCCTGCGGCCGCGCGCTCGCGGACGGCGATCTGGTGTGCATCTTCCCGGAAGGCAAACTCACCCGGACCGGCGATATCAACCCGTTCCGACATGGCATCAGCGAGATTCTCAAGCGCCATTCCGCACCGGTTGTACCCATCGCTTTACGCGGCTTGTGGGGCAGCGTATTTTCACGCCACGATGACAACCGCTGGCCGCGTCCCATCCATCGCGGGGTGATGAGTCGTTTGACGCTGGCGGTCGGTGAGGCAATCGATCCTGCCGACGCCACGCCCGAACACTTGCAAGAGCTGGTCTCAACGTTGCGAGGCGCCCGCAAATAGGGCGCAAGAAGGGCCTCGCGCAGCGAAAAGCCTTCCTCACGCAAACGGAAACCAGCGAAAGGCTCCCGCATAACGGGTTTCGAGCGGGGGCTCAAACCGCGCTCGGCTGGCATAATATTGGCTCTTTCGCTTTTTCAGGACGACGCTCATGTCCGGCAACACACTCGGCACGCTTTTCACCGTCACGAACTTCGGCGAGTCGCACGGTCCCGCGATCGGCTGCGTGATCGACGGCTGCCCGCCGGGAATGGAACTCTCCGAGGCCGATATCCAGATCGAACTGGATCGACGCAAACCGGGTACGTCGCGGCATGTGACGCAGCGTCAGGAAGCCGATCAGGTCGAGATTCTTTCAGGCGTGTTCGAAGGTAAAACGACGGGTACGCCTATCGCGTTGTTGATCCGGAATACGGATCAGCGCAGCAAGGATTACGGCAATATCGTCGAGACCTTTCGTCCCGGGCACGCCGATTACACCTACTGGCAGAAGTACGGCATTCGCGATTATCGCGGCGGTGGTCGGTCATCAGCGCGGTTGACGGCGCCGACCGTCGCGGCCGGCGCAGTAGCGAAGAAATGGCTGCGTGAGCGCATGGGGATCGAAACACGCGGGTTTATGAGCGCGCTCGGCGAAATCCCGATTCCGTTCGTCGCGTGGGAACACGTGCGCGAGAACCCGTTTTTCGCACCGAATGCGGAGATCGTCCCGCGCCTCGAAGAATATATGGACGCGCTGCGCAAGGACGGCGATTCGATCGGCGCGCGCATCGGCGTGATGGCAACGGGCGTGCCGGCCGGGCTGGGTGAGCCTCTTTATGACCGGCTCGACGCCGATATCGCCAAAGCCATGATGGGCATCAACGCGGTGAAGGGCGTTGAAATTGGCGCGGGTTTCGCGAGTGTCGCGCAACGCGGCTCGGTTCACGGCGATGAAATGACGCCTGAGGGGTTCGCGGCGAACAACGCTGGCGGCGTGTTGGGCGGCATTTCGAGCGGGCAGGACATCACTGTATCGATTGCGATCAAACCGACATCGAGCATCCGCACGCCGCGCGAATCCATCGATAAAGCCGGTCATTCCGCGACGGTCGAAA
>NZ_JAQGMM010000129.1 GCF_028292365.1 Caballeronia sp. | reverse complement strand
CACCGTGCCCGCATACATCCATCTCGTCGGCGTCGAGCGCTACGGCGTGATCAGCCTCGTCTGGACCCTTATCGGCTACTTCGGCATTCTCGATCTCGGCATGGGCATGGCCGCTCAACACAAGATCTCAAAGGCCCACGCCGCCAACGACCCCTAAGCCCGCTCGCGCGTGTTCTGGAGCGCCATCTGGCTCAACCTGGGTACCGGCATCATCGGCGGAATCCTGATCTATTTCGGCGCCTTCGCTTACACCGCCTACGTCGCCCATTCATCACCCGCCATGCAACGCGAGGTCTATCACGCACTCCCCTGGCTCGCGCTGGCCATTCCCATCGCCAACGTGTCATGGGTCTGCGCCGGCGCCATCAACGGCGTCGAACGCTTCGGTATCTACAACACGAATCAGACTATCGGCACCTTCCTGTTCCAGCTGCTGCCGTTAGCCGCCGCCTGGAAAATCGCACCGAACCTGCAAACCGTACTCGCGGCCGCTGTCCTCGCGCGGGTCCTCGCCGTGATCATGCTCGCACGAGCGAGCTTCAAAGTACTCGACATCAAACGCATTGAATGGCCGCAGCTAGGCGTGGCCGGTGGCTTGTTCAAGTTCGGTGGCTGGATGCTGGTCGCCACCATCTCCAGCATGATCACCGACTCCCTCGACCGCATCCTCCTGGGAGCCAATCTGGGCGCGCGTTTCGTCACGTACTACACCGTGCCGCAGAATCTCGTCACCCGCCTGAACATGCTGCCGAACTCACTCGTTCGCACTCTGTTCCCGCGCTTGTCCGCCGTCAAACGCGAACACGCCGATGCCATGGTCCAGCAGTCACTCGAATTCCTCAACGGCGTCTTCACGCCCATCGCGCTCTTCGTCATGCTCGTGCTCGCGCCCTTCCTGCATCTCTGGGTCGGACAGGAAATCGCGATCGCCAGCGCACCGGTGGGCCGGATCCTGATCATCGGCGTATGGCTCGTCGGACAGGCCAGCGTCACGCGCATCATGATCCAGTCGCAAATCAATCCCGCCACGGCAGCGCGTATTGGCGTCGTTCAACTGCCGTTCTTCGTGACGGCGCTGTGGTTCGGCATCGCCCACTTCGGTCCTATCGGCGCAGCCAGCGTGGTCGTGCTGCGCTCGCTCGCCGACTACGGCCTCCTGCTGTGGATCTCGCGCATTCATGCCCGCCCCATTGCCGCCGACATGCTGATGCACCTCGCGTTCCTCATCGCGGGCCTGGGCGTGGCGTTTGTCATCGATCCGATCGAGTATCCGCTGCAATCAATCGCAGCAGCATTTGTCATCTCAGCCCTGAATTTAGGCTGTTCCCTTCTCACGAGGCCCGCGTTGCGCTCCATGGCGCGCGGCTTCGTCCACGAGTTGAATGTGCGCCTGAAACGGCGCGTGAAATCCACGGTTTAAGGTGAGGAGAGACACATGAAACATGATCTCGATGAAGCGGTCATCGACACGGTGCGAGCGCCGCTCGACCCTGTCGGCCTGCTGCCGCCTGCCGTGCAGGACACGCCGCCGCGCCACCGCGCGAGAATCGCGAAACGGGTGCCGCGGGTCGCGATCGTGCACGACTGGCTCGTCGCTTTCGCCGGCGCGGAGAAGGTGCTTGAACAGATCGTCATGTGCTTTCCCGACGCCGATCTTTTCAGCGTCGTCGACTTCATGGAGGAGCGCTCGTGGATGCGCGGCTAGAAGGTCACCACCTCGTTCATCCAGAAACTGCAGCAGGCGAAAAAGCGTTACCGCTCGTATCTGCCGCTCATGCCGCTCGCGATCGAACAGCTCGATGTGTCCGGCTACGACCTCGTCATTTCAAGCAGTCATGCCGTGGCGAAGGGCGTGCTGACGGGTCCCGACCAGATTCACGTGAGCTACGTGCATTCGCCTATTCGCTATGCGTGGGATCTGCAGCATCAATACTTGCAGCAATCGAATCTCACGTCCGGCGTGAAGTCGCTGCTTGCGCGCATGGTGCTGCACTACATGCGCAACTGGGACATCCGCACGTCGAATTCCGTGGACCATTTCATCGCGAATTCAGCGTTCATCGCGCGACGGATCAACAAGGTCTATCACCGCGATTCGCATGTGATCTTCCCGCCCGTCGATGTCGAAGCGTTCCAGCGTTGCGATGTGAAAGAGGACTTCTATCTGACGGCGTCCCGGATGGTGCCGTATAAGAAGATCGATTTGATCGTGGAAGCCTTCGCGAAGATGCCGGAGCGAAAACTGGTCGTGATCGGCGATGGTCCCGACATGCGCAAGATCCGCGATAAAGCCACGCCAAACGTCGAGATCATGGGCTATCAGCCGTTCTCCGTCCTGCAGGAAAAGATGCAGCGCGCAAAGGCGTTCGTGTTCGCAGCCGAGGAGGACTTCGGCATCTCGGTGGTCGAGGCGCAAGCGTGCGGTACGCCAGTGATCGCGTACGGCAAGGGTGGGGCGCTTGAGACCGTGCTCGATAGTTCGCATGCGCGCCCAACGGGTCTCTTCTTCGATGAACAGACAACCGCTTCGATCATCGACGCAGTGGACGGTTTCGAACTCGGCGCGGTGAAGATCAATCCCGCGGATTGCCGCGCCAACGCCGAGCGTTTTTCGATCAAGCATTTCCGCGATGGTCTTCGCGCCTACGTGCAAAGCGTTGCACCTCAATTCACGCTTGCACCGCCTGCCATGCCGCCGGTGCCAGTAGCGGATCCCGTGGCGAAGGCCGCAGCTTTGCAACTGGATCAGGATCATGAGGATGCCGATGCAATGCGCGTTCTCGCGGTCGATCAAAGCGGTGTCCTTGGCGGCGCCGAATTATCGTTGCTCGAGGTGATGAAGAACATGCGCGGCACCAATGAGACCGTGTTGTTCGACGACGGCCCGTTTCGCATCGCACTGGAAGCGGTCGGTATCAAGGTTGATGTGCTCGATGGCGCCGCGCTCGGCGGCTTGAGCAAGGACGGCGGCATGAAGCGGCCGAAGGCGGGAATGATCGGCGGCGTGATGAGCCTCGTGCGCGGCACGCTGGCGAAGTCGCGCAACTCGGATGTGATCTACGTGAACACGCAGCGCGCGATGGTGGTCGGCGCTATCGCCGGGCTGATCTCGCGGCGGCCGGTGGTGTGGCATCTGCGCGATATCGTCAGCCAGGAGCATTTCGGCAAGACGCAACTCACCATCATCAAGTGGTGCACGAAGCTCATGCTGGAACGCGTGATCGCGAACTCGACGGCATCCGCCGTTGCGCTCACTGCGTTGACGCGCATGA
>NZ_JAQGMM010000096.1 GCF_028292365.1 Caballeronia sp. | reverse complement strand
TGCGCGACCGAGCGCTCGATGGCTTCATCCTCGCTCGCCTCGAACGCGAGCACCGCGTGCAGCGCCGTGTGAAAACCGTTGGCGCTGGAATCGAGTTTGCGAATCTTGATAGACATGCTGGTATCCGGTTGTTTGCCCTGCTCTGCTTGACTCTGCTTTTTACGCGCCGACCGACGCGCGTTCGAACGCATCGAGATACGGCTTCAACGCGGCGCGCTTCAACTTCAGCGCGGCCTGGTTGACGACCAGACGCGACGATATTTCCATGATTTCTTCCACTTCGACCAAATCATTCGCGCGCAACGTATTACCTGAACTGACCAGGTCGACAATGGCGTCGGCCAGACCGACCAGAGGCGCCAGTTCCATCGATCCATACAGCTTGATCAGATCGACGTGAACGCCCTTCGCCGCGAAATGCTCACGTGCCACTTCAACATATTTTGTAGCGATGCGCAGCCGGGCGCCTTGCCGCACCGCAGTGTCGTAATCGAAGCCGTTTTTCACCGCCACCGACATCCGGCAACGCGCAATGTTCAGATCGATCGGTTGATACAAACCGCCGCCGCCATGCTCGATCAACACGTCCTTGCCCGCCACGCCGAAGTCGGCTGCGCCGTATTCGACGTAGGTGGGAACGTCGGTGGCGCGCACGATGATCACGCGCAAATTCGGGTTCGTGGTCGGTAAGATCAGCTTACGCGACGTTTCGGGATCTTCGGTCACTTCCACGCCGGCTGCGGCGAGCAGCGGCAGGGTTTCATCGAAGATGCGTCCCTTCGATAACGCCAGCGTCAACATCGCGCTCGACGGCACCGAACTCAGCGACCGGGAAGTTTGCAGCGAACTCATTGCTCGCCCCCGCTACCCTTGATGCGCCGCACGTTCGCACCCACCGCCGTCAGCTTGCTTTCCATCCGGTCGTAGCCGCGATCCAGGTGATAAATACGATCAATCAGCGTTTCGCCTTCCGCGCACATGGCCGCGATCACCAGACTTGCCGATGCCCGCAGGTCGGTCGCCATCACCTTCGCGCCGGACAGTTTCTGCACGCCGGTCACGAGCGCCGTATTACCGTCGATAGTAATGCTTGCGCCCAGCCGATTCAGTTCCTGCACGTGCATGAAACGATTCTCGAAGATGGTTTCCACCGCTTGCGACGTGCCGGTCGCGAGCGTGTTGAGCGCCATGAACTGAGCTTGCATGTCGGTGGGGAACGCCGGGTATTCCGATGTACGGAAGCTGACCGCCGTCGGACGTTTGTTCATCCGAACGCGAAGCCAGTTCTCGCCTTCCTCAATAGATACACCTGCTTCGTGGAGCTTTTCAATCACGGCTTCGAGCAACGACGGATTCACGTTGCGCAACGTCACGTCGCCGCCGGTCGCTGCGACCGCGCACAGGAACGTGCCCGCTTCAATCCGATCCGGCACGACCGAATGCCGCGCACCGTGCAACTTGTCGACGCCGTGAATCACCAGCCGATCCGACCCGATTCCATCGATCTTTGCGCCCATCGCGACGAGCAGATTCGCGAGATCGCTGACTTCCGGCTCGCGCGCCGCGTTCTCAATGACCGTTTCGCCTTCTGCGAGCACGGCCGCCATCAGCAGGTTTTCCGTGCCGGTGACGGTGATCATGTCGGTGACAATGCGCGTGCCCTTCAGTCGCTTCGCCCGCGCTTCAATGAAGCCATGCTCGATCGTGATCTCGGCGCCCATTGCCTGCAGACCCTTGATGTGCTGGTCGACCGGACGCGCGCCAATTGCGCAGCCGCCCGGCAACGAGACCTTCGCTTCGCCGAAACGCGCGAGCAGCGGCCCGAGCACAAGAATGGACGCGCGCATGGTCTTGACCATTTCGTAGGGCGCCACCAGATTGTCGACTTTCGATGCGTTCAGCCAGACCTTCCCGTCCGCCGATTCCGAACGCAGGCCCATCTGGTTGAGCAATTTGAGCATCGTGCGCACGTCTTGCAGGTTGGGCACGTTTTCCAGATGCACGTCGTCAGCCGTAAGCAGACCGGCGCAAAGAATGGGCAGCGCCGCGTTCTTTGCACCCGATACAACGATTTCGCCCGAGAGCTTCGCGCCCCCGACAATCACGAGTTTGTCCATGCTTGGCGTTCCTTCTACGGAGCTTCCTGCTGCGGCGCCGTTATCGGCGTCGCGGTTGTCTTGAGTGAATCGCACTAAATTTCCAGCCAGTCGGTTACGGGTGATGCGTTGACATCATCAAATGTTCGGAACGCTGCTCAGACGGGTTTCCACTCGGCCGGGGTCAGCGTTTTCATGCTCAGCGCGTGGATTTCCGCGCGCATGCGGTCGCCGAGCGCCGCGTAGACGAGTTGATGGCGAGCGATAGGCCGCTTGCCTTCGAATGCGTCGCTCACGATGGTCGCGAAGAAATGCTGGCCGTCGCCTTCTACTTCGACATGCTGGCAAACGAGGCCGCCAGCAATGTATTCCTTCACTTGTTCCGGAGTCGGCAACATGGAAGTCTCCTGAAAATTAAGCGAATTGATGGATAACGATCAATGACGCAGTTTGTAACCGCTTGCCAGCAAGCGCAGGGCGATTCCCGCCAGAACGATGAAAAACCCGCTGACAATGCCAAGGCTCACGAGCGGGTTGATGTCGGACAGCCCGAAGAAGCCGTAACGGAAACCGTCGATCATGTAGAAGAACGGATTCAGCCGCGACACTTCGCGCCAGATCGGCGGCAGCGTATGAGTGGAGTAAAACACGCCCGACAGAAAAGTCAGCGGCATGATCAAAAAGTTTTGGAATGCCGCGAGCTGGTCGAACTTATCGGCCCAGACGCCGGCGATCAATCCGAGGGTTCCTAGAATGGCAGAACCGAGGATCGCGAAACCGAGGATGTAGAACGGCGCGGCGAAGTTCATGGGAATGAACCACACCGTGACGATAAACACGCCAAGACCGACCGCAATCCCCCGTACGACAGACGCAAGCACATACGCAAAATACATTTCCCAGTGCGATAACGGCGTCAGCAGCGCGAACACCAGGTTGCCCGTGATCTTCGACTGGATCAGCGACGACGAACTGTTCGCGAACGCGTTCTGCAACACGCTCATCATCACGAGGCCCGGCACAAGGAAGCTCGTGTACGCCACGCCCGGATACACCTCGACGTGATTCGTCAGCGCGTGCCCGAAGATCATCAGGTACAAAAGCGCCGTGATGACCGGGGCAAGCACCGTTTGAAACCCAACTTTGTAGAAGCGCAGGAGTTCTTTGTAGAACAGGGTACGAAAGCCGCTCATGAAAGGCCCTCGATCACTTCCGGCTCATTCATCACCTGCACGAACACATCCTCCAGATCGGCTTTGCGCACATCGATTTCATCGAACGTGCAGCCCGCCGCGCGGCATTTCGCCAGAATCGGCTCAACGTCGTCGTAGCTTGCGAGCCGCAACAAATGGTTGGTCCCGGAGGCCGCGCGCGGATCGACTTCCAGCGCTCGCAGCTCAGCGGGCAATACGCCCTGCGTGAAACGCAACGAAAGCTGCATTCCTGCAAACCGCTGCAATAACGTGCTGGTCCGTTCCAGCGCGACGACTTCGCCACGACGCAACATGGCGAGCCGGTCGCACAGCGCCTCGGCTTCTTCAAGATAGTGCGTGGTCAACACGATCGTGTGGCCTTCGCGATTCAGCCGGGAGATGAACTTCCACAGTGTCTGGCGCAATTCGACATCGACGCCCGCGGTCGGCTCGTCGAGCACGATCACCGGCGGCTTGTGGACCAGCGCCTGGGCGACCAGCACGCGACGTTTCATGCCGCCTGAAAGTGCGCGCGTGTTCACGTCGGCTTTCTCGGTGAGATCAAGATTCGCCATGATTTCGTCGATCCAGTCGTCGTTCTTGCGCAGGCCGAAATAGCCGGACTGGATGCGAAGCGATTCGCGGACGGTGAAAAACGGATCGAAGACGAGTTCCTGCGGCACCACGCCCAGCGACCGGCGCGCCTGGCGAAAGTCCGTCACCACGTCGTGACCGAGCACGGAGATCGCTCCGCTATCTGCGCGCGCGAGGCCCGCGAGGATGCTGATGAGGGTAGTTTTACCGGCGCCGTTGGGACCCAGCAGGCCGAAAAACTCGCCTTCTTCTACGACGAGGTTCACGCCTTTAAGCGCTTGCAGCTCTTTGTAGCGCTTCTTGACGTTGCGTATTTCTATGGCTGACATGACAGTGCGCGCGCCGGCGGGGGCTGCGCCTCGATGGGTGCGGATCGGAACCAGAACCGGTCTTTACAAAGCTGAAAGGCGGATAGCAGGCCGAAAAAACGGTTGATTATAGGCCAAACGCGGCAGAGGTTCGCCGCTAGCTAGTCCAGAACAACCCTGCGGGCGCGTTCGATCGATATCGAAACGCGCCGGTAATTCAGCAGGAAAGGGTCAATGTCGGAAGGTGAGGAGCGTGTCTACGCCATAGGCTTGCGCGAGACTGGCAAGCCCGGAGGGAAGGTTGACGACAGCGAGCGCCGCGCCACGCGCCGCTGCCGCGCGTTGCCATGCGAGCAGGACCGCGAGCGCCGACGAATCGAATTGCTTGAGCGACGCGCAATCGACTTCGGTCGCGCCCGCGGCGATCCGCGACAAACCCGCGTCGAGCGCACTTCTTGCGCTCTCGTGCGTGAGCGTCGCGGCGGTTTCGAAGCGACTCACGATGCCTTGCCGTTCGCCAGTTGCTGGTTACGCTGCGTGAGGAATTGCACCAGCCCGTCAACGCCGTGTTGCTGGATCTGCTCGTTGAACTGCTGCTGGTAAGCCTGGATCAGCCACGCGCCGAGCACGTTGATGTCGTAGACCTTCCAGCCCTGAGGCGTCTTGTACAGACGATAGTCGAGCTCGATCGGCGAACCGTTGTTCAGCACCACCGAGCGCACCACCACGTCTGTGTCGGTGGGATCTGCGCGGAACGGCTTGTACTGGACCTGTTGATCGCGAACTTGCGCGAGTGCACCCGAATACGTACGGATCAGCAGCATCTTGAACTGCTCGACGATGTCTTTCTGCTGCTGCGGCGTAGCCGTGTTCCAGTTGCGTCCCATGACGAGACGCGTGGTCCGCGTGAAGTCCGTGTAAGGCAGGATCTTCTCGTTGACCAGTTGCGTGATGCGCGTGATGTTGCCGGACTGGATCTGCTTGTCGGCCTTGATCTGATCAAGCACTTGCGACGTGACCGTCTTGACCAGCCCGTCCGGGGTGGACATGTCGGCAGCCTGCGCGAAGGCGCCGCTACAAAACGCCATCAGCACAGCAAACAGGGGAAGTAGAAATAGTTTTTTCATTACGGACTCTGCAAAAAAAGTGGCCTGGGTTTGAGCGTGGTGTTCACCATGAGTTCATCCTCCACACTCTTTTCGGCCATCAAAAGGCTTTCGTTATATTACCGGGTCGTCATCCTGCGCGCTTTAACGCAGCCTGAACGACGGGAATGACGGAATCCGTGGCGGAACCATTTGGTCCGGCCGCACTGAGGTCGCGCCGGGCTCGCTCGCGGCAGCCGCACCGGAAGCCGCTTCCGATCCCGACGCAGCCACAGGCGCCGCTGTGGTTGCTGAAGCAGGCGCCGCGCCTGCTGCCGCGCCGCTGCCTACATCTTCGTACTTCGGCAGGGATTCATTGCTATCGCTCGCGCTGGTGTCGCCGCCAATCAAGTACTGACGACGCTGCAGATAGGCGTTACGCACGAACGAATACTTGTCGAGCGCTGCGCCTGACAGCACATCGCCGGCGCCAAGCAGGTTGGCGCGCGTGTTGACCAGTTGCACGCCGAACAGCGTAGTGCGGAACCAGCCCGGCTCTACGTAGCTCGTCACGCTGCCGAAATAATCGACAACCGTACCTGCCGTATCACGCACCGTGCTGGGTCCCAGCAACGGCAACACGACATACGGACCCGCCGGCACGCCGTAATGGCCGAGCGTCAAGCCGAAGTCCTGGGTGTGCTTCGGCAGTCCGGCAACACTCGCTACGTCGAACAAGCCGGCCACGCCGAAGATCGAGTTCATCACGACGCGCATGATGTCCGAGACGCCGTCTGCAATCTTCAACTGCACCAGGTTGTTTGCAGCCGTATAAATATCGCCGATATTGCCAAAGAAGTTCGTGACGCTGTCGCGCACCGGCTGCGGCGTAACGTACACGTAACCCTTCGCAATCGGCTTGAGCGCGACTTCATCGATCTTGTCGTTGATCGTGAACATCGTCCGGTTGTAACTCTCGAACGGATCGCCCTTGGTCGGTGTTGTGACGGTTGCACACCCGGCAAGCACCGCCACCATCACAGCCGCGCTGCTTACGCGCATTGCCTGCATTTCTTTTTCTCCTTATTGATGCTGACCCGAAGGCGGCCCCGCACTGCGGGATCGGCCAGCCTTCGACTGCCTGAAATTGCCCGGCTCACGATTATTGACCGGCCGCGCTCGCGCCCATCGCACTCGCGGCACCCGGAAATGCCGGTGCAGCGGGGGTTGCAGCAGGTGCGGCAGAGCTTGCCGGGTTCTTGGAGGCGCCCGAATCCGCCGCCTTGTTGTACAAGAACTGCCCGATCAGATTTTCAAGAACAACCGCCGATTGCGTCATCGAAATGGTGTCGCCCGCTTTGAGCATCTGGTCGTCGCCGCCCGGCTCCAGGCCGATGTACTGCTCGCCGAGCAAGCCCGACGTCAGGATCTTCGCCGACGAATCCTTCGGAAACTGATACTGCTTGTCGAGGTCGATCGTGACCAACGCCTGATACGTATTCTGGTCAAAACCGATCGAATTCACACGGCCCACCGTCACGCCCGCGCTCTTCACCGGAGCACGCGGCTTCAGCCCGCCAATATTGTCGAATTTCAGCTTGACCGCGTAGGTCGGCTGAAACGACAGCGAACTCATGTTGCCCGCCTTCAACGCAAGGAATAACAGCGCCACGAAACCCAGCACCACGAAGAGGCCGACCCAAAAGTCGAGAGCAGCAGTCTTTTTCATCGTCTTCCCAAAGAATCTTGTCGCAGTTTTTTGCGTGAAGGACTGTGCCCTTCACAACGTCCACGAACCGGTGAACCGAAACGCCACGCAAAGAGCGTCGCGGGCCGGCCCGGAGTAATCAGTTGAACATCAGCGCGGTCAGCAGGAAATCCAGCCCGAGCACGGCCAGCGAGCCGTACACCACTGTTTTCGTGGTCGCGCGTGACACGCCTTCCGGCGTCGGCTGGGCCTCATACCCCTGGAACAGCGCGATGAACGTGACGGCAAAGCCAAACACCAGGCTCTTGACCACGCCGTTGCCCACGTCGCTCCAGACGTCGATGCCGCCTTGCATCTGGGACCAGAACGCGCCCGAATCCACGCCGATCATCAGCACGCCGACCACATACCCGCCGAAAATACCGACCGCGCTGAAGATGGCAGCCAGAACAGGCATGGCGATGATGCCCGCCCAGAAACGCGGGGCCACTACCACCTTGAGCGGATCGACCGCCATCATTTCCATGGCGGTGAGCTGCTCGCCGGCTTTCATCAGGCCGATCTCGGCCGTCAGCGACGTCCCCGCGCGGCCCGCGAACAGCAACGCGGTCACCACCGGCCCGAGTTCGCGTACCAGCGAGAGCGCGACCAGGAGGCCGAGCGCTTGCTCGGAGCCGTATCGGTTAAGGGTGAGATAACCCTGCAAACCGAGCACAAAACCGACAAACAAGCCCGAAACTGCGATGATCAGCAGCGAATAGTTACCGACAAACAGGATCTGTTTCGTGACGAGGCGCGGCCGGCGCATCAACGGGAAAAATTCGACGACCAGGCGCAGGAACATGCGCGTGGCGTAGCCAATGGTGCCGAAGCTGCCGAGCACCGTGCGTCCGATGGCGCTGATCATGGCTTTGCTCCGAGCCCAAAATCCGCCGCCAGTGGCGTCGTACTTGGATAGTGAAATTTGAACGGCCCGTCCGGTGTACCGTCGATAAACTGCCTGATCGACGGTTCCTGGGACGCCCGCAATTGCGCCGGCGTGCCTTCAGCCAGAACGCCGCCGTTCGCAATGAAATACACGTAATCAGCAATGGCGAACGATTCCGGCACGTCATGCGTCACCAGGATGGACGTGGCCCCGAGCGCGCTGTTCAACGTGCGGATCAGGTTCGCCGTGATGCCGAGCGAAATGGGATCGAGGCCGGCGAACGGCTCGTCGTACATCATCAGTTCGGGATCCAGCGCGATGGCGCGGGCAAGCGCCACGCGACGAGCCATGCCGCCTGATATCTCCGATGGCGCGAGATCGCGCGCACCACGCAAACCGACCGCGTTGAGCTTCATCAGCACGAGGTCGCGCAGGAGTTCCTCGGGGAGATCGGTGTGTTCTCGCAGCGGAAACGCGACGTTATCGAATACTGACTGGTCGGTGAACAGCGCGCCGAACTGGAACAGCATGCCCATCTTGCGGCGAAGTTCATAAAGACCATCGCGATTCTGGGTGCCGACGTCTTTGTCGCCAAACAACACCTGGCCGCGCTTAGCCTTCACCAACCCGCCAATCAGGCGCAACACCGTGGTCTTGCCACAGCCGGAACCGCCCATGACAGCCACGACCTGACCACGCTTGAAGCGCATGTTCAGGTTCGATAATACGAGCCGGTCGCCGTAGCCGAAATCGACGTCGCGAAGCTCTAGCAAGGTCTCGGGAGAAGCTGACACGGAGGCTGACAATCCTTTTACACAAGAGGCCGAATTATAGGGCCTCTGCATGACAGGTGTCGTGGCGGTCCCTTTCGACTGGTTTAACGGGCTGAACTTTTTTCCGAATCCGGGGCATTATCGCCCGAATTCGTGTTGCAGCGCAGAAATGGCCGCTGCCAGATCGGGCGCCTCTGTAACGGCCCGCACGACTGCGGCGCTTCCGACACCGGTTGACATAATTTGTCGCAAAACCGAGCCGTTAATGCCGCCGATTGCAACGAGCGGCACGATGCCGTCCAGTAAGCGCACATAACGAGCCAAACGAGAAAGACCTTGCGGCGCCGTTGGCATGACTTTCGTCGTGGTCGGGAACACCGCGCCGAGCGCGAGGTAGCTGGGCTTGAAATGCAGCGCCTTCAGCATTTCATAGTAGCCATGCGTCGACAGGCCAAGGCGCAGGCCCGCTTCGGCGATCGCGTTCAGGTCGGCCGTCTCCACGTCCTCCTGTCCGAGATGCACGCCGTACGCGCCAGCCTTGATGGCTTCCTGCCAATGATCGTTGATAAAAAGCTGCGCCTCGTGCTTCTTCCCCGCTGCCACCGACCGTTCGATTTCCTGGTTCAAATCGCCGGAATCGGTGGTCTTGCGGCGCAATTGCGCCGTTTGGACGCCATGGTCGAGAACCCGTTCGACCCACTCAGCGCTCGGCAGGACGGGATACAGGCCCAGCCTGTCCGGACAAGGGGGAAACGGTTTCGAAGGCGCTGCCGGCAAGTTCGCGACCTTCGGAAACGTAGAAAAATCGATGGGCCACGCGTCGAGTTCATCCAGATTGGCCGGACGCCACGCGAACGCCAGCACAAGGGCATCGTGCGGTTCGAAACCGCAATCGAGGAATGCGGCCAGCGCGGCCGGCCAATCGTCCGACCATTCGCCTTCCAGCGCATAGTCGACGTTATCCAGATACAGCGTCGCCCGGCCCGCTTCTACCTCCAGACGTCCGACTCCCGAGGGTAGCGGCTCGACCGCTGCGCCCACGATCAAATCGCCCGAGCGCGGATGATCCGGCTTGCTTAAGCAGATTCGCCATGACTTCGATGCCGCCGGCCACTCGCCCAGCCGCCGCCGGATTCGCTCCGCGGCTTCCAGCAGTTCATCGGCGGGCGGCCAAAAACCTTCCTTATCCAGCAACACCATACTCATGCGGCACTCCCGTCTTGATGCCAGAACGGCATGCCGACCACCGGCGTGCTCGCTTGTGCGCTATCACGCTCGGCCATTGGCCCGGCGAGATAAGCCATCCGCCCCGCTTCGACGCCCAGCGCAAATGCGCGCGCCATCTGCGGCGGAAACGTCGCCTGTGAAACAGCCGTGTTCAGCAACACGCCGTCAAAACCCCACTCCATCACCTGGCACGCGTGCGACGGCACGCCAAGACCGGCATCAACGATCAGCGGCACGTGCGGCAACCGTTCGCGCAAGGTGCGCAATCCATAGGGATTCGTCACACCTTTCCCCGTTCCGATAGGCGCACCCCATGGCATCAACGCCTCGCAGCCGACATCAAGCAGGCGCCGGCCGATCACCAGATCCTCCGTGCAATACGGCAGCACCTTGAAACCTTCGCGGATCAGTATTCCAGCGGCTTCCACGAGGCCGATCGGATCGGGCTGCAGCGTGTAGTCGTCGCCAATCAGTTCGAGCTTTAGCCAAGGGGTATCGAAGAGTTCGCGGGCCATGCGCGCCGTGGTCAGCACTTCGTCCACGGTCTGGCAGCCGGCCGTGTTGGGCAACAACGCGACGCCGTGACGCTTGAGGACATCGAAGAAACCGGCTTCGCCCGTGTTCGACTGGCGCCGCAACGCGATGGTGACCATGCCGGGACGGGCGGCATCGATGGATTCCGACAGCGATTGCAGCGACGGATAGCGCGATGTCCCCAGCAGCACCCGGCTCGGAAACGACGTGCCGTAGAGGGTGAGGGTATCGGCGGTGGTGATGGTGGAAGTCATGATTCGATTCCTGTTAG
>NZ_JAQGMM010000095.1 GCF_028292365.1 Caballeronia sp. | reverse complement strand
CGCCCCGGGTTCACATTCACTGCGCTGGCAGACATGTCAATTTGATAGCTGGTTAAAAAAGCATTTTACCTATGTTCGCGGAAGGTTCCGAGTTTTTCCCGGTATTTGCGAACGCGTATCGATTTTTCATCGACCGGATCTGGCAGAAGCTTTGTCCGTGGTTTGCCGCTATGTGTCGATAAAAAGCGCACCGGCAAACCGCAAAACCACTAGGAACGGGGCTCTACGACCCACTTTCCATCGCGCTCCACCAGTACGCGATCGAACGCGAATTCATCGAGATCATGGTTGTGACCGGGCAACGCCTGAATCACCACTTCGCCCGCATCGCGCAATTGTGCGACTGCCTTGAGCAGCGGTTCGTCGTGCTTCCACGGGGCGAGGACCGCGCTGCCGCGCGCATCGACGGGAGAAATACGGGCGACTTCGCGCAGGTCGAGCGAAAAACCCGTCGCCGGGCGCGCACGGCCGTAGGCCAGGCCGACATCGTCGTAACGGCCGCCCCGCGCCACCGCGTTCGGCACGCCGTCGACATACGCCGAGAACATCACGCCGCTGTGGTACGCGTAACCACGCAAATCGGCGAGATCGATCATCAGCTCGGCTCCGTTCGCTTGAGCCGCGAGGAACGCGAGGTCGTCCAGTGCCCGGCCGATCACCGGAAGATTCGGCAGCCGGGCCCGCGCTTCCTCGAGCACTGCAGCGTCACCATACAGAGAGGGCAACGCGCGCAACGCGTCCCGGGTTACATCGCCGAGCTTGGCCGTGAGTTCGTTCAGGCGCGGCACATCCTTCGCACCGAGCGCGTCGAACAGCGCTTCACCGAGCGCCGCCGCAGCCGGCTCCAGATCCAGCAACGCCGACAAAACGCCCGCGTGGCACAGGTCGAGGCGCACTTTATCGAGGCCGCTCAGACGCAGTGAATCGAGCATCAATTGCTGGATCTCGAGATCCGCTTCCAGTCCCGCATGGCCGTAGATTTCCGCGCCGATCTGAATTTGCTCACGCGTAGCGTGCAGACCGCGCGGGCGCGTATGCAGTACATTGCCCGCGTAGCAAAGACGCGTCACACCCTGCCGATTCAGCAAATGCGCGTCGATACGTGATACCTGCGGCGTAATGTCAGCACGCAGGCCGAGCGTGCGGCCGGACAGTTGATCGACGAGCTTGAAGGTGCGCAGGTTCAGGTCGCTGCCGCCGCTGGTGAGCAACGACTCGAGATACTCGAGCATGGGCGGCATGACAAGTTCGTAGCCGTACGAACGAAAACGGTCGAGCAGCCGACGGCGCAATTCTTCAATCTTGCGAGCCTCGGACGGCAGGACGTCGGCTATATTCTCGGGGAGTAACCAGGTGGACATCGATGCGTTTCCTACGGAGCGTTTGAGCGCGGCGGGGATGATTGCCACGGGTCAGCGCAAGCTTTGAGTCTATGGGTGACTGGAGACTACACGTCGACCCGCTTTGAATTTTTACTTCGCAACCATCAGGTTGCTAGCGTCACGTCGCTAAGGTCAAGTCGCTAGGGTCAAGTCGCGATAATCAGCAGGATAACGCCAAGCACCATCGCGATCAGTCCACCGATCCGAATCTGGTGCGGCGGCCGTTGTGCGATCCGGCGAAACGTGTCGCGCCAGGAGTTTGGGAAGACGAACGGAAACATCCCCTCAATAATCAGCATCAACGCGATCGCGAGCAGTAACGATGCAGCCATATCCATTCGATTGAAGGCGCCGCGGCTCTCGCCGCGACGCTTGCGACATCTCAGCGCTTGCGCGCGAGCGCCGGGGGGGTGGCATCGCTGCCGCTCGGCGCAGCACCATTCGGGCTACGCATGAAGCGGAAGAAATCGCTGCTCGGATCGACAACCATGACGTCGCCGGCATTGAAGGTCTTTTTATACGCTTCGAGGCTTTGATAGAACTGGTAGAACTGCGGATCGACGCCGTATGCATCGGCGGCAATGGACGCAGCCTTGCCATCACCCTCACCCTTGATGGTCTGCGCTTCCTTGTAGGCATCGGCAAGAATGGATTCCTGCTGACGCTCCGCGGCCGCTTTCAGTGCATCAGCGTCTGCCGTCCCCTTCGCGCGCTCCTCGGCTGCCGCTTGCTGGCGCGCCGCGATCATGCGTTTGTAGACCGAATCGGCCACCGCCGGCGGAAAGTCGATGCGTGTCAGTTGCAAGTCCACAAGCTCCACGCCGAACGCCGCTGCCGGCTGCTCGATCGCCTTCTGCGCTTCGGCCGCAATAACCTGCTGTTCACCGAGCACGTCCGTCAGCGAACGTTTGGTGAAGGACGATGTCATCGCCGTGCGCGTGAGCGCGGCCAGCCGGTCCTGCGCCGTCTGCGTGTTCTTCTCGTTGCTTTCGAACAGCTTGAGCGGATCGGCCACGCGATACTTGATGACCGTATTCACGATCACCTCGTTCTTGTCCGACGTATTGAAGCGATCCGAGCCCGCTTCGTCGAGCGTGAGCGTACGGGTGTCGATCAGCGTCAGCGTCTGGAACGGCGGCGGCAGCTTGAAATGGAGGCCGGGCGTGACAAGCGTGGGCGTGCCGCCGCCGTGTGCGGTGACCACACCCGCATGGCGTTCGTCGACCACGAACATCATGGACGAACCGATGAACAACACGACTACCACGGCTACGACGAGCGCAATAATTCGATTCATGATCGCGCTCCTCATTGCGTGTCGTCTTCGCGCGAACGCGAACGGAACGCATCGCGCGAGCGCAATGGGTCACCCGACGACTGCGCGGCGGCGCCCGAGGCAGCGGCAGACGCTGCAGTGCTGGCTGGAGTGGCGGACTGGGCAGTCACGGCCGAAGCCGCCGATGCGCTTTCGGCGCGCGCATCCTGCGTGATGGATCCTCCAATCACGCCGGCAGGCGCGGCGCCGACCGGTTGATTGGCGCCCGAAGGCGCCGTCCCAGCGGCAACACCTGACGCACCCGGAGGCACCGTCCCAGCGGCCGCTGCGTTCGCGTTCTGGCGGTTTGCATCGACAAGCTTGTCGAGCGGCAGGTACACCACGTTGTTCGAGCTCTTGCTGTCGACGAACACCTTCGTCGCACGCGAATAAATCTGCTGCATTGTGTCCAGATACATGCGTTGACGAATCACTGCCGGCGCCTTCGAATATTCTGCGTAGACTTGCTTGAAGCGCTCGGCATTGCCTTGCGCCTGCGAAACGACCCGGTTGCTATAGCCCTTCGCGTCGTCGATCATGCGCGCCGCGTCGGTCTTCGCTCGCGGCAACAGTTGATCTGCGTAGGCTTTCGCGGTGTCGACCGCGCGCTCGTTGTCCTGGCGCACCTTCGCGGCATCTTCAAACGCCGGCTGAACCTGCGCCGGCACCTGCACGCTCTCGATGGTCACGCCCGTCACCTGCAAGCCCGTCTTGTACAAGTCGAGCGATGCCTGGATGGTGTCGAGAAGTTTCGCGCGCAATGCTTCGCGATCCTTGAAAAGCAGGTCGTCGGTGCTGTGCGTACCCGCGATCTCGCGAATCGCCGCCTGCGCCGATTCCGTCACGTTCTGATCAGGATCGACATTGCGGAACAGATAGTCGGTGGCCGACTTGATCTGATACTGCACGGCAAACCGCACGTCGACGATATCCGCGTCGCGCGTCAGCAGCGATGCATCACGCACGTTGGCCTGGGTCACGGTGTTGTTGCGCCCGACTTCGACCGAACGGATCTGCGACGTATTGACGATCTCGTGCGACTCGAACGGATACGGAAGACGCCAATGGATGCCCGCGTCAGCCGACTCCTCATACTTTCCGAAGCGCGACACAACACCCACATTGCCATCCTGTACGACGAATACGCCGCTGCCCAGATAGATCGCGATCAAGACGCCGACAACAATGCCCAAGCCGATCTTGGCACCACGGCCGTTGTCAGCACGCGGCCCACCGCCTGCCGGCTTCTTGCCGAACAAGCCCGCGAGTTTCTTGTTGAAGTCGCGCCACATTTCGTCGAGATCCGGCGGGCCTTCCCCGTCCTTGTCCTTCGATGGGCGCTTTGGTTCCTGCGGACGCTTCTGGTCCTGGCTTTTGCCGTCGCCATTGCCGTCGCCCCGCCCCCAGCGCGGGTCGTTGATCGAAAAGACGGCATGCGAAAGCTGCCGGTTACTCCGCTCGTTGTAGTCGTTCACTCGGTGATTCACCATTAGACAGCCGGGTCAATGCAAATCGGAACAGATCAGTGCCCGTGCTCGGGGACCTTGCGGTCATCACTTTCACTTTCGTCGGCTGACCGGTGATCTTCCGGTAGCGCGGTTCCGTCGTCGGATGTGCTATCCATGGACTCCGGCACGATTGTGCCGTCCGGAAGTTCCGTGTACTCGTTGTTATCTTTGGGTTCGGAAGCCGCAAATTCGGCGATTGCCGCGCGCAGTGCGTCGAGTCCCTGACCCGTTCGCGCGCTCAAAAAGACGCGCAAAATATTACCATACTCATCCCTTTCAACCGGATCGTTACGGGCCGCGAGCTCAGGCACCGCGTCGATCTTGTTGAAAACGAGGATCTGCGGAATGCCGTCGGCACCGATACTCGTCAGCACCTTGTTGACTTCTTCGATCTGGTCGAGCCGCACCATGCTTGATGCATCGACCACGTGCAGCAGCAAGTCAGCCTGAACGGTCTCTTCAAGCGTCGCACGAAATGCCGCGACCAGTTGGTGAGGCAGGTCGCGAATGAACCCGACCGTATCCGACACCACTGCCTGACCCGCTTCCTCGCTGAGATAAACCCGGCGGGAGGTGGTGTCGAGCGTGGCGAACAACTGGTCCGCTGCGTATGCCTGCGCTTTCGTCAACGCGTTGAACAGCGTCGACTTGCCCGCGTTTGTATAACCGACGAGCGACACAGATGTAGTCCGGTTGCGCTCGCGCTGACGCCGCTGCGTGCCATGCTGGCGCTGCAGCTTCTTCAGCTTCGCCTTCAGCGCCTTGATCCGCTCGCCAATCAAACGGCGGTCGGTTTCGAGCTGCGTTTCACCCGGACCGCGCAAACCGATACCGCCCTTTTGCCGCTCAAGGTGAGTCCACGCGCGAATCAGTCGAGTGGACAAGTAGGTGAGCTGCGCGAGTTCGACCTGCAGCTTGCCTTCATGGCTGCGGGCACGCTGCGCGAAAATATCGAGGATGAGACTGGTGCGGTCGATCACGCGCCGGTCCAGCGCCGTTTCCAGATTGCGCTGCTGCGCGGGCGCGAGGGCGTGATTAAAAATGACGAGTTCCACGTCGTTGGCTTCGCATGCGAGGCGCAGCTCTTCGACTTTGCCGCTGCCGACAAACATCTTGGCATCGGGGCTGGAACGGCGACCGGTCAGGGTGACGGCGGGATGAGCACCCGCACTTTGTGCGAGCAGACTGAGTTCTTCGAGACTGGCATCGAAATCGATTTTTCCGAAGTCGACACCGACAAGCGCTGCGTTGATCAAATCAATATTTTCATTTTGAAGCGACCGGTGAATTAGCACGTTCATTCATGCCATGACACCGGGCGCAACGAGGTTTAGGGCGTCTCTGCATCCGGGTGGAAATTCACCGGACGCGCCGGCACGACCGTGGAAATGGCGTGCTTATAGACCATCTGGGTAACCGTATTCCGGAGCAACACAACGTACTGGTCGAACGATTCAATATTGCCTTGCAGCTTGATGCCGTTGACCAGGTAGATCGATACAGGCACATGCTCTTTTCGCAGTGCGTTCAAAAACGGGTCTTGTAACAATTGCCCTTTGTTGCTCATAGCAAACTCCGTATTATTTTTGCAGGTTGACGTGATTGCGACGAAGAAAAAGAGATCCGCCGTCAATCGCTACACTATAGCCGATTTTCATTTTCGCACCAGCGCGCCCCAGCCGTCTGAAACCCGGCGAAACGCTTGGTGCACGCGGGATTCAGCCTTTGTCCGCGTAAGGGTTCGCGCTTGAACGGAACTCTATGCGCAATGGAGTCCCCACGAGCCCGAAAGTTTCTCTGAAGCGGCCTTCGAGGTAACGTTTATAGGTGTCGGTGATCGCGTCGAGGGCGTTTCCGTGGACAACGATGATCGGCGGATTCTGTCCACCCTGGTGCGCATAACGCAGCTTCGGACGAATCGGTCCGCGGCGGCGCGGCTGTTGGAACTCAACCGCGTCGATCAGCGCGCGCGTGAGCTTCGGTGTAGGCAACTTGGCCATGGCGGCGGCGTAGGCGTCATCCACCGACTTCATGAGCTGACTGATGCCCGTCTTTTCCAGCGCCGACACGTAATGGAATTTAGCAAAGTCCAAAAACTTGAGCTTGCGCGTAAGGTCGGCCTTGGTGCGCTCGCGCACATGCGAGTCCAGTCCGTCCCACTTATTGACTCCTACCACGAGCGCACGTCCCTGTTCGACCACGAAGCCCGCAATATGCGCGTCCTGGTCGGAGATGTCCTGCTGCGCATCCAGCAGCAGGATCACCACGTTAGCGTCGGAAATGGACTGTAACGTCTTAACCACCGAAAACTTTTCCACCGCCTCGAACACCTTGCCGCGACGGCGCAACCCAGCCGTATCGATCAGCGTGTATTTGCGGCCACTTCGCTCGAAATCAATATAAATGGAATCGCGCGTGGTGCCGGGCATGTCGAACGCGATCACGCGCTCCTCACCGACCAACGCATTGATCAGCGTCGACTTGCCGACGTTCGGGCGTCCCACGATCGCAATTTTCACGCCGCGCGCCGCCTTTTCCTCGGGGTCTTCTTCCGGCTGTCCGGCATAGGCAATTTCGAGTGCGTCACCGATCATTTCGGAGACGCCGTCGCCGTGTGCGGCAGAAATTGCACGCGGGTCGCCGAGACCCAGTTCGTAGAAGTCGGCGGCGACCGCGCTGTACTTCATGCCCTCGGCCTTGTTGACCACGAGGAACAGCGGCCGGCCGCTCTTGCGCAGGTAGTCCGCAATCGCCTTGTCCTGCGGCGCGAGTCCGTTGCGGCCGTCGGTAATGAAGACGACCACGTCGGCCTCTTCCACCGCCTGACGCGTCTGGCGAGCCATTTGGTGCAGGATGCCGTCTTTCGCGACCGGTTCGAAACCACCGGTATCGACTACCAGATAAGGCCGGTCGCCAACCCGCCCTTCACCGTAGTGCCGGTCCCGGGTAAGGCCAGGCAAGTCGGCGACGAGTGCGTCGCGCGAACGGGTCAGGCGGTTGAAAAGCGTCGATTTCCCCACATTGGGGCGCCCCACGAGGGCAATTACGGGTTTCATCAGATGGTGTTCACAGTTGAACGCAAGGCGGATGATTCCGGCCCGGCGCGCGCCGGATAAAAGTCCGGAAACGGCGAGCCGCGAGTGTGCGTGGCCCGGCGATGTGTCGAAAATTAGCACGGTTCCAGCGGAGCGACCGCGGCGTGCAGCGATGTTCCACGTTCATGGCGTTTGAAGCGCATGTGGAACGCGCTGAGCGCTCCGCCAAACGACATGATCGATCGAGCAACGTCACCCGAAGGTGTGGCCCGGCTTGCACAAAACTGCTGCCGGAATCCCGATGCCTGGTGTTGCCTAAGCTTACTTGTACCGTTGCCTTTACTGCCTTTTACTGCCTATATGCTGCTTGTGCGCTTATTTGCCGCACGATGATCCGTCCCGCGCGGCCTTGATGAATCGATTCTATTCGCACGGCGCGGACTCAAAAAACAAAAAGTCCGGAAAAACGCGAACGGCCGGCAAAGCCAGCACGTTCGTCAGAACGTCAGATCAACTCAAACCGCCTAATCAGCGCGGACGGAAACCGTACAGGCCGCCGTCGTGCGTCAGGATAACCAAGGTATCGCCCGCCAGCACCGGCGCAGCTGTAATTGCGCTGCCGTCGGTCTTGGCCCGGCCGACGAATTCGCCATTTGCCGTCGAAAGGAAATGCACGTAACCCTGATAGTCGCCAAGCACGACCGCGCGGCCCAAAATGAACGGCACGCTGACCATGCGATTTTTCAGCTTGTCGTTCTTCCAGAGCGGTGCGCCGTCGATCCCGCTAAACGCGTTAACGATCGACCAGTCGTCGCCGGCTGCAACCATTTCGTTGTCTTGCGCCAGGCCGCTGTCGCTCGAAAACGCCTTTTCCCATTGCGCACGGCCAGAATTCGCATCGAAACACCCAATGCGACCCTGGAACGTCACTGCACACGTCTCCGATCCCACCAGCGTTGGCGCACCGGTTACGTCGTTGATACGCTCTACTTCAGTCACGCCCTTCGGGAACGATACCGGCGTCTGCCAATAGGCATCGCCAGTCTGCAGATTGATTGCCGCGAACGTGCCGCCCGGGAAGCCCGCCAGGACCGCCTGGGACGCCGCGAACGTCATGCCGGCAGCCACACGCAGGTTGAGTGGTACAGCGCGCGCCTGGAAGATCCACTTTTGTTCGCCGGTCTGCGCGTTGAACGCGATGACCTTGCCGTCGATCGTCCGAACGATAACCACGTCATTGCCGACCAGCGGCGGCGAGATAATTTCACCCGGCGCGGTTGCCGTCCAGAGTTGCTTGCCATCAGGTCCGAGCACATACACGCTGCCTTTCAGACCACCGACCGCAGTCAGGTTGCCGTCGCTGCCTACGCCCGCCGACAGATCGTCTTTAAGCTTGATGCGCCATACGTCCTGCCCGGTCTTGGCATCGATCTTCGCAACCGTGCCATTGGCGCCCGCAGCGTAGACGAAGTCACCGACTGCCACCGGCGAGAACAGGTAACGCCCGGCTTTGCCGACGCTCGCCTTCCAGGCCTGCTCCACGGTGAGAACCGGCTTGATGTCTACAAGCGGAGTCGGTACGCGGCGCTCGTCCTTGGTGGCGCAGGCGGTGAGCATAACCGTCATCGCGCAAGCGAGCGGGAGAGCGTAGCGTTTCAGAAAGGTCATCGGTGGACGCAACATGAATAAGTGAAATCGGTTGATCGGTGTGCGGCGTGGTGCTCGCCCCAGGTTAAATGCACCGTTGCAAACCGGTGACTTTAACCTAGTGAGCAGCGCGTCCGCATAAGGACGAGGTCGGCTGACAAGCCTTGAGGCCCGCCGTCGGCGCTAGCCCCCGAGTGCGTCCAGCTTGAACTGGACCAGTTGACGGGCGGACGTATCGGATTTCGGCAACGTGTCGAGTGCGACCTTGTAGGCCGCGCGCGCGTCATCGCGCTTGCCTTCGGCTACCAGCAGGTCGCCGCGACGGTCCGACACCACGCCCTTGAACGCGTCGAGCGGCGCGTCGGCGAGCACCTTCAGGCCCGCGTCATAAGCCTTTTCGTCGAGCAGCAACAAAGACAGCCGCAATTTCGCGATCTGTTTGTATTCAGCGTCTTTCGCGTGATCGGCGGCCCATTGCAGTTGCGTTTTAGCCCCTGCACTGTCCCCTGCGGTATACAGCGATTTGGCGGCGGCCAGCGCCGTCATCTGCGCGTAAGCGGTGCCGCCGAACTTGTCTTCCATGTCCGTTGCCGCTCGCGTGACCATTGCTTTGTCACTCGATGCCACCGCTTGCTGCACCTGGTCGTAAAGCACGGCGGCTTCCGCAGCCTGCCGGCGCTGCCAGAAATTCCAGCCGTTCCAGCCCGCCGCGGCGACGAGCACCACAAGAACAATCCAGGTCGTGGAATTGCCCCATTTCGCCCACCAGGCTTTCAGGTTTTCAAGTGACTCTTGTTCTTCGTGATAGCTCATGCCCTGCGTATTCCTTGACTGCTTTTGTATTCGCGCGCAACGCTGCACGCCATTGTTTCGGCCCGCCGCACGGCTTTGCCCGCGCGGCGCCGCCCGACAAATCAGTCGGCGCCGTCGTCGGCGGTTGCCACCATCGCATTGATTAGAAATTCGGTCAAGTCTTCCACCGGTACCGTGGCTTGCTCGTTCTTTTGACCCGTCGACTCGACCGATGCACTACGCAGCGGCTTCACGCCAACCATGCCCTGCGCCAGCTCGTTCTCGCCCAGCACCACGGCAAATGCCGCGCCGCTGGCATCGGCTTTTTTCATCTGCGACTTGAAGCTCGCCGGCGTGCCGTCCGGGCTGCAATGCAGAATCACGTCCAGGCCGGTATCGCGCAACCGCTCGGCGATGATAAACGCCTGCTCCGCCGCCGCTTCACCCTGGTGAACCACGTAGATGTCGGTTCCTTCCGGCGCCGGCACCAGATCTTCTTCTTTCAGCAATTCAAGAATGCGCTCGACACCCATCGCCCAGCCGCACGCCGCCGTTGCCTTGCCGCCCAGTTGCTCGATCAGCGGATCGTAGCGGCCGCCGCCCGCCACCGTTCCTTGCGCGCCGAGCTTGTCGGTCACCCATTCGAACACGGTGAGATTGTAGTAATCGAGGCCGCGAACGAGACGCGGATTGATTTTGAACGGAATGTTGTTCGCCTTCAGCAAACGCTGAACACCGTCGAAGTGCGCGAGTGATTCCGGCCCGAGGAAATCGACGAGCTTCGGCGCGTTCTGCGCAATCTCCTGCATGGCTGGATTCTTGGTATCGAGCACGCGCAGCGGATTGGTGTAGAGACGGCGCTTCGACTCTTCGTCGAGTGCGTCGACATGTTGCTCGAGATACGCGATCAATTCCTTCCGATGCGCCGCGCGCTCTTCCGGCTGACCGAGCGAGTTCAGTTCGAGCCGGATGCCGGAAAGGCCGAGATCGTCCCACAAGCGCTGGCACATCATGATGATTTCAGCGTCGGTGTCCGGTCCGGCAAAGCCGAGCGCTTCCACGCCGACTTGATAAAACTGCCGGTATCGCCCGCGCTGCGGACGCTCATGACGGAACATGGGACCGATATACCACAGCCGCTTCGGGCCGTCGTAGAGCAGATTATGTTCGATCGACGCACGCACCACGGCCGCCGTATTTTCCGGGCGCAGCGTGAGATGCTCGCCGTTGAGCGCGTCGGTAAAACTGTACATTTCCTTCTCGACAATATCCGTCACTTCGCCAATGCCGCGCGTGAACAACTGCGTGGGCTCAAGGATCGGCGTGCGGATCTGCTGATAGCCGTATGCGCGCAGCATCGACTTGACGGTGCTTTCGAAGAATTCCCACAACGCGGCATCCTGCGGGAGGATGTCGTTCATGCCCTTCACGCCGCTCAGCTTCTCAAGCTTTTTCTTCTGTTCAGTCATCTGTCTTTAAAGTGTTTCTGCCTGCGCGGTTTCGCGCTTGCCGTAAGTCCGCGTCACGTACTCGCTGACGATTTGCTGGAAATCCTGGGCGATATGCTCGCCGCGCAGCGTCTTGACCTTCACGCCATCGATAAACACCGGCGCCGCCGGATTTTCGCCCGACCCCGGCAAACTGATGCCGATATTCGCCTGCTTCGACTCACCCGGCCCATTCACGATGCAACCCATCACCGCGACGTGCATTTTCTCCACGCCGGGGAATTGATCGCGCCATACGGGCATTGCGTTGCGCAAATACGCCTGGATCTGCGACGCCAGTTCCTGGAACAACGTGCTGGTAGTGCGTCCGCACCCCGGGCATGCGATCACCATGGGGGTGAACGAGCGCAGGCCCATGGTCTGCAGTATTTCCTGACCAACGATCACTTCGCCGGTCCGCGCGCCGCCGGGTTCCGGCGTAAGCGAGATGCGGATGGTGTCGCCGATTCCTTCCTGCAGCAGCACAGACAACGCCGCAGTGGACGCCACGATGCCCTTCGATCCCATCCCCGCTTCAGTCAGGCCGAGGTGCAACGCGAAGCTGCAGCGCTTGGCCAGTTCGCGATACACCGCGATCAGGTCCTGCACGCCGCTGACCTTGCACGACAGGATGATCTTGTCGCGCCCGAGACCGAGTTCGACCGCGCGTTCAGCCGATCCGATCGCCGATTGAATCAGCGCTTCATACATCACGCTTTGCGCTTCCCACGGCGTGGGACGGGCCGCGTTCTCGTCCATCATCCGCGCGAGCAGATCCTGGTCGAGACTGCCCCAGTTCACGCCGATTCGGACCGGCTTGTCATAGCGCGCAGCCGCTTCGATCATCTGGGCGAACTGCGTGTCGCGTTTGGCTCCTGCGCCCACGTTGCCCGGATTGATCCGGTATTTCGACAACGCTTCGGCGCAGGCCGGATAGTCGCGCAACAGCGTATGACCGTTGTAATGAAAGTCCCCGACGAGCGGCACCGTCACGCCCATTCGGTCAAGCTGCTCGCGTACTGCGGGCACCGCTGCTGCGGCTTCCGGCGTATTCACCGTGATCCGCACCAGTTCCGATCCGGCTTGCGCCAGTTCCTTGACCTGGATCGCCGTGCCAATGGCGTCGGCGGTATCGGTATTCGTCATCGACTGAATGCGCACGGGCGCATCGCCGCCGATTGTCACGAGCTGGCCGCCCCAGCGAACGTCGACGGCGTGCGACGCCCGCCGTTTCCACGATCCGCCGAAGACTGGCTCCGACGAACAAATCTTGCTTTCAATAAGGGGGTGTTGAGCTTCGGATTGCATCGAAAGACCCTTTGCGCCGCCGGCTATCACACGGTGACGCGTATCTGGACATGAATGAGACTCGAGGACATAAAAACGGCGCCGCCACCTTTGCGACGCCTTGATGAAATCTTCGCACAACTCCGTGTCAAGGCTGAGAACCGACCTCAAAGCCCCTCAGGCCATGTGGCGTAATTCCTTCAGGCCCGCGTTATGTAACGGCGCGGGCTCAACCACACACGAATGCACACTCGGTGCCACTTGCGCAGCGAGATCAGGGCAGCGAAAAGCGAGCGACGTTGCCCTTCGCGGGGCCGAATTTGGCTGGGTCGACGGGTTGTCCGTCGAACGTCAGCGAATCGAGGCCCGCCCGATTTCCAACCGTGATCTTGAACGGCGCGTCGCCTGCGACTTTTTGCACGCTGCCAGCCTTGACCAGGCCTGAGAACACTTCCTTACCGTCCTTTTGGCGCACGCTGAACCAGCTATCGCTCGCCACCTTAAGTTCGAGCTCGTTGCCGCCGGTGCCGACAGAAGCAGCCGCTGACGCCGAAGTTGTTGCAGCCGCCGACGAAGCCGGTTTCGGCGCATTCGCCAACGGCGCGCTCGCGCTTTGTGCACGCGCGGCGGCGCCCTGGACCGCCGTAATCGTCGATGAAGACGCGGGAAGCGCGTTCGTACCCAGCGGGCTCGGCATAGGCTGAGCACCGGCCTGCGTTCCAGCCTGAACTTCGGCTCCATTAGCTGAGGCTTCACTCGCGGCGTCACCCGAGGCGACCGACCCCGTGTTGGCCGTTGCTTCGTCAGTAGCTGCCACCGACGAACCTGCACTGGTTTCGCTGTTCGTTGCCTGGGTTGCGCCATTAGCGCTGGCCTTCAGCCGGGCAAACCATGCGGCGGAATCCCCGCCCGTGTGCCACATTGCGAGCGCAATCACCGCAACGATCACAGCCGCTACGCCCCACAACCAGGACCGGCGCCGCGGCGAACTGCCTAGCGGGACCGACACGCGGCCGCGCGGCAAACCCGCACCTGACGATGCCGGCAACGATAAATTCTGCTCGACCGGACCATTTGCGTGACGCAGCGCAGCCGTGAAGGGAGCCGGGTCGGCGCCCATGATTTTCGCGTAACTACGCACAATGCCCGTCGCGAAATTCCGGTCGGGGAAAAGGCTGAGATCGCCGCTCTCGAGCGCTCGTAGTTTCTGCGGCGACACCTTCAACCGCGCGGATACGTCATCCAGAGACCAGTTCTTCGCTTCGCGAAGCTGTGTAAGTCGCGCGCCGACTGCGGCGACCGAATCAAGACTCGCTGCCTGCTGAATGCCTCCCTCGGTATTGGCGGCGCTCGCGGCGTTTTCGGGCTGATTTCCGGGCAACGCGCCGGACTGACTGCCTGATTGGCCAGCTTTATGAGCGCCGAAAGGCGTCGGGTGCTGCGGCTCACTCATCCCAATTTCCTCGCATCGATTCTTTTTTGTCGCTGTTCAGCTTCGTTGCTGACCTTAGCGCCACCGCAGACACAGCCGAGTCGGCGTTGCAGACGGCTTTATAACAAAATGCACGGCATTGTGCGCCGCCTTCTAGCATTTATTGCCGAATTTTTCGGTTTTTCCGCCGAACAAGGCGCCGCAGGTCGGCAGCGCGACTATCCCGCTTGACTGCTTGGCACTTAGACAGCGCGAACCTCGATGACCTTCGCCGTCTTGCCCATACGCTGGGCCAGACGCGTACGGTCCTGAACCTCGCCGGCCAACTGCCCGCATGCCGCGTCGATGTCATCGCCCCGCGTCTTGCGCACGGTTGTCACGACGCCAGCGTCCATCAGCACCTGCGCAAACCGCTTGATCTGTTCGTTGCTCGATCGCGTCAAACCGGACTCGGGGAACGGATTGAACGGAATCAGGTTGAATTTGCACGGCACATCACGCGTAAGCGCAATCAGTTCGCGGGCGTGCGCTTCGCTGTCGTTCACGCCGTCGAGCATGCAATATTCGAATGTGATGAAATCGCGCGGCGCAACCAACAGGTAACGCTGGCACGCGGCCATCAATTCCCGCAGGGGATATTTCTTGTTCAACGGCACCAGCATGTCGCGAAGCGAATCGATCGGCGCATGCAGCGACACGGCAAGTGCGACCGGCAGATCTGCGCCAAGACGGTCCATCATGGGCACGACGCCCGAGGTGGACAACGTCACGCGACGGCGTGACAGTCCGTACGCGTTGTCGTCGAGCATCAGCCGCATGGCTGGCACAACGGCGTCGTAGTTGAGCAGAGGTTCGCCCATGCCCATCATCACGACGTTGGTCACCACGCGATCGGCCTTGCCGTTATTCGGCGCACCATAACTACCGCTTTTGGACGCTCGCAGCGCAAACTCTGCCATGCGCAACTGGCCGATAATCTCGCCCGTGCTCAGGTTGCGCGAAAAACCTTGCTTGCCGGTGGAGCAGAATCGGCAATTCACGGCGCAGCCGGCTTGCGACGAAACGCAAAGGGTGCCGCGATTTGCTTCCGGGATATATACAGTTTCGACCGCGTTGCTGTTGCCCACGTCGATCAGCCACTTGCGGGTGCCGTCAGTGGAAACGTGATCGCGGACGATGGCAGGCATGTCCAGACTTGCCCGCCCCTTCAATTTCTCACGCAGCGATTTCGCCAGGTCCGTCATGCCGTCGAAGTCGTCGACACCGAACTGGTGAATCCAGCGTTGCAATTGCTTGGCGCGAAACGGCTTTTCGCCCAGGCTGTCGCAATAAGCAACGAGCCCGGCGGCATCGAGGTCCAGAAGATTGACTGTTGCAGCTGTCATTTCGATTCTGCCATTTCCTTGCTGAGCGAAAAATGGAACGCGTTCTAAGCCGCGCTCCAGCTATTTCGCGCCAATTCCTGCGATAAATCTACTCCCGAATCAACGCGAATAGACGTTCACTTCGGGGAAGAAGAAAGCGATTTCCTGACGTGCTGTTTCGGCAGCGTCCGAGCCGTGCACCGCGTTAGCGTCGATGCTGTCGGCGAAATCCGCGCGGATCGTACCCTTGTCAGCCTTCTTCGGGTCGGTTGCGCCCATCAGGTCGCGATTCGTCAGAATGGCGTTCTCGCCTTCCAGCGCCTGGATCATCACGGGGCCGGAGATCATGAATTCGACCAAGTCTTTGAAGAACGGGCGTGCAGCGTGAACCGCGTAGAACTTTTCCGCGTCAGCGCGCGACAGATGGACCATGCGAGCTGCGATGATCTTGAGGCCAGCTTGCTCAAAACGGCTGTAGATCTGGCCGATCACATTCTTTGCCACTGCATCCGGTTTAATAATCGACAGGGTGCGCTCGATCGCCATGAAAAACTCCAAAAAATGAACGGGTTACGAATATAAATGAATCGACAATTGTAGCACGAAGCGTTGTATGATTGCGATGGAAACCTTACGACTCCGTAAGCATCAAAGCAAGAGACGAATTGCAGTGCGGGTCACAGCGTGGGTATGAAACGCGCCGTAATTTTAGCGGTCCTGGTACTGCACAGCAGCAACGTTGATTTCGGCGCAAGATAGACCCATATTCCGTGTCGGAAGGGCCTTCAGGCCGGGAGCGTACAATGCAGCCAGAAGGGGTTCGCGGCAAATCGTCTAACGAAGCCGCTTGACTGACAAAAGCCGTGTTTTCGTACGGCAGCTTTCACGTGGCAGCTTTCACGTGGCAGCGTCAGCGTTTTACGGCAAATCAAGCCGGTTTTTTGAACCAGATGGCTTTACACAAGTTTAGGCAAGGAGAAACCATGAACGAATCCCCTTACGGTTTTGGTCGCAGCGGTAGTGTCACGTCGTCCGAAACCCGCAACCGCGTACTACGGAACACATACTGGCTCCTCGCGCTATCCATGGTCCCAACCGTGTTGGGCGCGTGGGTCGGCGTGGCAACAGGCTTCTCCCTGTTTGCCGCTACCAGCCCCGCCATGAGCTTCATCGCCTTCATGGCAATCGCGTTCGGGTTCATGTTCGCCATTGAGCGCACCAAGAACAGCAGCATCGGTGTATTCGTGTTGCTCGGCTTCACCTTCTTTATGGGTCTGATGCTGTCGCGTTTGCTGAGCTTCATTCTCGGCTACACAAACGGGCCGCAGCTCATCATGATGGCGTTTGGTGGCACTGGTGTGATCTTCGCCGCCATGGCGACTATCGCCACCGTCAGCAAGCGCGACTTTTCCGGTCTCGGCAAGTGGCTCTTCATGGGCGTACTAGTGTTGCTGCTGGCCGCGTTTGCGAACGTGTTCCTGCACCTGCCGGCCTTGATGCTGACGGTTTCGGTGCTGGCCATCGTGATCTTCTCGGCGTACATGCTGTTCGACGTCCAGCGGGTCGTGAATGGCGGTGAAACAAATTACATCAGCGCCGCGCTCGCGATCTACCTGGATTTGTACAACGTATTCACGAACCTGTTGATGCTGCTCGGTATCTTCGGTGGCAACCGGAACTGATCGCGCGTTAGTTTTGCTTCGCAGGTCTCGCTTCACGCGTAAGAACCGGCCTTTTCGAAGGCCGGTTTTTTTTATGCGCGCAAAGCTTGGGAATTCAAAGCCCGGGGATTCAGTCACGTTCGAACAGCGCAATCGATTCAACGTGCGATGTATGCGGAAACATATTCACCACCCCCGCGCCCTTCATGCGGTAACCGGCATCGCGCACGAGCACGCCCGCGTCCCGGGCGAGCGTTGCCGGATTGCAGGAGACGTACACAATCCGCTTGGGCAACACGCCCTCGCCGCTGTGCGCAATCTCTCCCAGCGCCTTCGATACCGCCAGCGCACCCTCACGCGGTGGATCAATGAGAATCTTGTCGAAGGGACCTAGCGCGCGAAAATCGTCCGCTGTGATCTCGAAGAGGTTTCGGCATGCGAACGACGTATGCTCATGGACGCCATTTACCCTGGCGTTTTCCAGCGCACGTTCAGTCAGGCCCTGGCTCCCCTCGATTCCCACCACCTCACGTGCCATCCGCGCGAGCGGCAACGTGAAATTGCCGATGCCGCAAAACAAATCGAGCACCCTATCCGTGCACTGCGCGGCCAGCAACCGCAACGCGCGGCTAACGAGTACCCGGTTGATCTGATGATTGACCTGGGTGAAATCGGTTGGTTTGAACGGCATGCGGATACCGAATTCCGGCAGCGTGTATGCCAACTCCCGCTCAACGGGATAAAACGCAAAAGCGGTCTCAGGCCCTTTCGGCTGCAACCAGAACTGGACGCCGTGGGCATCGGCGAAAGTACGCAGCAGCGCTTCGTCCGCCTGCGTCAACGGCTCAAGAATCCGCAGCACCAGCGCGGTTGTCTCGGCTCCAACGGCCACTTCAATCTGAGGCAGGCGGTCGCGAATGGACAAATCGCGGACGAGCGAACGCAGCGGCATCAACAGTGCCGACACATTCGGATGCAGGACGTCGCACGTTTCCATATCGGCGACAAAACTGCTCTTTTTCTCGTGGAATCCCACCAGCGCGCCGCCCTTTCCCGCGATCAGCCGCACAGCGAGCCGCGCCCGATACCGGTATCCCCACGACGGCCCGTGAATAGGCCGGTAGATCGTTTCCGCGTGAAGCTTGCCGATGTGCTGCAGGCTGTCCTCGAGGACGCGTTGCTTGACAGCAATCTGCGCCCGCACATCCAGGTGCTGCATGGAGCAGCCGCCGCATTTACTGAAATAGGGGCATTTCGGCCGCGTACGCATGACGCTTTCACGCAGGATTTTGATCAACAGCGCCTGCTCGAACGCGGCCTTCCTCCGAAAGCTCGCGTACAACACGCGTTCGCCCGGCAGCGCGCCTTCCACGAAAATAACCTTGCCTTCCGAGCCGTCCTCGGTCGCCGCACGGCCGACACCTTGAGCATCCATATCGAGCGATTTGATCTCGATCTCGAGTGGCGCGGCCGAAGGGTCCAGAGGAACAATTCGAGTCGGCGGATTCCAGCGATTACGCGATTTTTTTCGAGCGTGAGACACCTGCGGACTTCCTGGCTAATGAAAATAAAGTGAACAATCGGGAAGCGGAAAGCGAAACGAAAAGCAGGGTGAAGACCCCGCAAAAGAGCAACAAGGGCGAGATTGTAGACGAAGCCGGGAGAGCCTCGGCGCGGGACTCAGTCGTCGAACGCAGCCAGATATTCAGCCCAATGGGACGCTGGTTCCAGTGCGAGCGCATTTTTTACGAAGCTGATCTCGTCGGCATACTCTTCAGCGGAAAAACCACCACGCATCAGTTGGAAACGGCAATACATCAGGTACGTGTTGACCACGTCCGTCTCGCAATAATTGCGGATTTCTTCTATGCGCCCTTCCGAGTACGCCTGCCAGACCATGCCGCCGTCCATGCCCAGTTTGCCCGGGAAACCGCAGAGCTTGGCAAGCGCATCCAGCGGCGCGTTCGCACGCGCCTGGTACATCGCCAGCACGTCCATCAGGTCAGTGTGGCGCGCGTGGTAACGGCTGATGTAGTTGTTGTAGCGAAACTCGCGATCATCGTTGCCCAGGTCCCAATAGCGGGACGCTGTCACGCCGTGCACCAGCGCGCGGTAGTGCAGCACGGGCAGATCAAAACCGCCGCCATTCCATGAAACGAGCTGCGGCGTATATTTTTCGATCACACGAAAAAACGACTGAATCAGCGAAGCCTCGGAATCGGTCGTAGTGCCGAGCGAACGCACGCGAAAACCCGTGTTATCGCGAAACACGCACGAAATGGCGGCAATGCGCTGTAGATGATGCGGCAGGAAGTCGTTGCCCACCTTTTCGCGGCGCGCGGCGAATGCATGCTCCGCCACCTCGATATCGGTGAGCGTGGCGGGAAGAGCATCGAGACGGCGAATACCGTCGACATCGGGAATCGTCTCGATGTCGAATACGAGAATTGGAGTCATTACTTTTTTAAGGATGCCTTGCCAAGACGACGCGGCGCCTAAAGCACGGCGTCTTTTCGCACACCGTTCGATGCAAAGAACCGCTTGAGCCGGACCAGCGCTTCCTGCTGAATCTGGCGCACGCGTTCGCGCGTCAGGCCCATTTCGTCGGCAAGTTCTTCGAGCGTGGCGGGCTCAATATGATTCAGGCCGAAACGGCGCTCGATAACGTGCCGGTGTTTGTCGGAAAGACGGGAAAGCCACAGCTTCGTAAGCGTTTCCAGTTCGCGATGCTGAACTTCCGAATCCGGCGACTGGCTTGCGTCGTCGGACAGCAGATCGAGCAAACTGCTCGCCGGGTCGAGATCGAGCGGCGCGTCGAGCGACGCCGTGTGTTCGTTGAGTGCGAGGATGTCCGTGACTTCCTCGGGCGTTTTGCCGGTGAGATGCGCAATGTCGTCAATGCTCGCGTCGCGCCGGTCTGGCGCAATGGCCGCCGTCGAATTCGCCGAGCTTTTTTCGAGATGACGTTTCGCGCGCAGCACCTGATTGAGTTCGCGAATCACGTGCACGGGCAAACGCACTGTGCGCGCCTGATTCATGATCGCGCGCTCGATGCTCTGGCGGATCCACCACGTGGCATACGTCGAAAACCGGAAACCACGCGTGGGATCGAATTTTTCGATAGCGTGCATCAAGCCGAGATTGCCCTCCTCGATCAAATCGAGCAGCGGCACGCCACGATTCAAATATCCCTTCGCGATACTGACCACCAGCCGCAGATTGCGCTCGATCATGACCTGGCGCGCTTCGAATTCGCCGGCTTTCGCCAGCCGCGAATAACGCTGCTCTTCCTCGACGGTCAGCAACGGCTTCACGCTAATGCGGTTCAGGTAATGCTGGATTGTGTCGGCCGTGAGTTCGGCCTGCAAAATAGACTTGAAGTCGTCGACGTCGGGGGTGGAATCAGCCGCACCTTCGACGGCATCCTTGCCGTTCGCGCCACCGTCTTCGTCTGAATCGAGCTCGGCGTCCGCCGTTTCGCCTTCAGACTCGTCTGCCTGATTCGAAGCGCCGTCTTCCACCGTTGTCTGCGTGGGTCGGCTGATTGTCTCAGTCTCGGCTTGCGGCGGCTGGCGCTTCGATTTAGGCATGGTGATTTCGCTTATTGCGGCGGCAAATACTTCAGAGGGTCGACAGGTTTGCCCTGCCGGCGAACTTCGAAATGCAACATCACGCGGTCCGAATCGCTGTTGCCCATCTCGGCGATTTTCTGCCCTTTTGTCACCGCGTCTCCCTCTTTTACCATCAAAGCACTGTTATGTGCGTACGCGGTAAGAAAAGTTGCGTCGTGCTTGATGATGACGAGATTGCCGTATCCGCGCAGACCGTTGCCGGAGTAGACAACCCGTCCATCAGCCGCCGCATTGACCGGATCTCCAGTTGCGCCGCCAATGTTCAAGCCTTTGTTCTTCGCGTCGTCGAACGTGCCGAGAATCGGTCCGCGCGCCGGCCAGATGAACGCCGGCTGGGCTGCCGGAACCGCAGCCGCACCGTTGTCGACACCCGTTCCCGGCGGCTGGGTCATGGCCAGTCCGGGCGCTGCCGTACCCGGCAATGCCCCCATGCCGGACGACGTACCGTAATTCGGTGCCGGCGGCGCGCTGCCATTTGCGTAGCCATTCGTACCAGGCGCCGCCGACGTATTCGCTCCGTACGTATTGTTGAGCGGCTGGGCCTGCACTCCGCCGCCAACAATGGGAGCGGTAGAAACGCCCGGTGTTGCCGCAGCGAGATTGGCACCCGGAGGCGCCACGCGCAGCAATTGGTCGACTTCAATCTGGTTCGGGTTCGTCATGTTGTTCCACGACGCAATGTCCCGATAATTCTGGCCGTTTTCCAGTGCGATCCGGTATAGGGTGTCACCCGGCTTCACCCGGTAGTAACCCGGCGGCGGCGGACCCGGCGGCAACATGGCGCCATCCTGGGCAGCCTGCGTGCCGATCGCGGATCCAGTCCGGTCGACGACGGGCGCCTGATCCATCCGGGTCGCGCAGGCGGCCAGTGCGGACAGCGCCACGACGCATACACCGCGCTGAACCGCCGACAGACCGGGGTTCGCGCTCACATTTCGTTTAGCACGCAACATACTCATCGGTGTCAAATCACTCCGGATTTTAAGGGTACAAAGAAAACCCGATCGAGCTGCGACTCGCGCCATTGAGTGGGCGAAACGCGCTCGACGAGCGTCAGTATCTGCGCTTGCGCCGTCTGCGATCCGACGGGCGCAACAAGTCTGCCGCCTACAGCAAGTTGGTCGAGCAACGCCTGCGGAACGTCGAGCCCGGCACAAGCAATCACAATGGCGTCAAACGGCGCGACCGCCGGCAATCCGAGGCGCCCATCGCCGTAATGCAGACGGATGTTCGGCACGCGCAACGGCCGCAGGTTGAGCTTCGCTCGCTCAGATAACGGCCGGATCCGCTCAATGGAATACACGTCGGTTGCCATTTGCGACAACACAGCCGCCTGATATCCGCAACCCGTGCCAATTTCCAGCACATTTTTGAGCGTGCGTCCGGCTGCGACCAGCTCGATCATCCGCGCGACCACCGACGGCTTGGAGATAGTCTGATGATGCCCGATCGGCAGCGCCGCATCCTCATAAGCCTGCGTGGCAAGTCCGGGATCGACGAACATATGGCGCGGTACCGCAGCCATGGCGGCCAGCACGCGTGCGTCCGTTATGCCGTTGGCGCGCAGCCGTTCGACCATGCGCTCACGCACTCGTTCCGATGTCAGCGCATGAGTGCTTTGCTGCCCGGCCTGGGACGCAGCCTTTCGGACGTTCGATTTAACTTCGGGCTGCGGCGCCGGTGGCAACTTCGCAGGTTGTAAATTTGCCGGCTGTAAATTCGGTTTTGCGTCCGGCTTCAAGTGCGTCCTGGACCTTGGCTGAGCATCGCGTATTTCGTTCGAACGCGCACCCGCACGCAGCGCGCCGGGCTGATGATGCGCGACAACCGTGGAAGGTTTCGACGCAGTATGCGATCGTGCGGCCGACCGATGCACATCTCCCGCCGATGCGGCTGAATTCCCCGCCACACCTCGCGCCGCCGTGTTGCCCGCGAGCGCCTTCGGTTCGGCTTTCGCCACCGCACTTGCCTTCATGCCAGGATGCATCCCGGCCGACGGTTTTACTGCCCTTCCGGCTGCCAGTTTCGGGGCGGCGGCGGAGGCCTTGTGCGCGGCCGCCGCGGATTTCAAAACGCCGCTACCGCCCGAAATCGCCTTCAATGCCGGCTTGCTGCGCGCATCGGGGCGCGCATTCGCCTTGCGTGGCTCGCGCACCAGGTCGGCGAGCGCCAGCGGAAAGCGCTTCGCGCGTTCGTCTGTCATGAACGGCGGCTCCGTGCCTCGGCCCACTCGCGCGTAGCGGGCAGCAGCTTGGTATGGGTCAGGTCGAGTTGCAGCGGCGTGATCGAGATATGGCCGTTCGCCACGGCGTGGAAGTCCGTTCCTTCACTGGCATCGAGCGCGTCGCCGGACGGCCCGATCCACCAAATTGGATTACCGCGCGGATCGATTTGCCGAACGACGGGCTGCGATGGATGGCGCTTGCCCAACCGCGTAATGCGCCACTCGCCCATCTGGTCATAAGGCAGACTTGGAATGTTCACATTGAGCAGCGGATGACCGGGCATGGGGTGCGCGAGATAGTGCGCGACGATCTCCGCCGCCACGCGCGCCGCGTCCTCCAGATGCAGCCAGTCCCGCCCGACCAGCGAGAAAGCAATGGCCGGCACGCCGAACATGAACCCTTCGGTGGCCGCGGCGACCGTGCCGGAATACAGCGTGTCCTCGCCCATGTTCTGGCCGTTGTTGATGCCGGACACGACCAGATCCGGCTGCTCGGCCAGCATGCCCGTCAGCGCGATGTGCACCGAGTCCGTTGGCGTGCCGTTCACGTAGTTGAAACCATTCGCCGCAGTGTGAATGCTGAGCGGCCGCGACAGCGTCAGCGAGTTCGAAGCGCCGCTGCAGTTTTGCTCGGGCGCCATCACGGTGACTTCGCCAAGCGGCTGCATGGCCGCGTGCAGCACGTTGAGGCCGCGGGCCTGATAACCGTCGTCGTTGCTGAGTAGGATTCGCATCCGGCGATTGTAACCGAGGAAGGAAGGCCCACGGATCGACGTCGGGACACTCGGCCAAACGGTCTGGTACAGCGCTTTACAGCGGGCAAGCTGGTCGCGGTTTGTAGGCCTTTCGGCCAACGAGACAGAGGTAAGAGCACGCTCATACAGGCCTGATCTACACTGCCAGATCACGATAATTTCACCCGGAGACACCATGCGCGCCATTCGATGCAACCAGTACGGACCACCGGAGTCCCTCGTCCTGGAAACACTTTCCGATCTCCAGCCCGGGGCGGGCCAGGTAGTGATCGACGTACGCGCCGCCAGCGTGAATTTCCCTGACGTCCTCGTGATCCAGAACAAGTACCAGATGAAGCCCGAACTGCCGTTCACGCCGGGTTCCGAGTTCGCGGGTGTGGTACGAGCCGTAGGCCCGGACGTCAAGCGATTGAAGGCCGGCATGCGAGTCGCCGCCTACACGGCACAAGGCGCATTCGCCGAGCAGGCGCTGGCAAGCGAGGCGGCATGTATGCCGTTGCCCGACGACATCGACTTCGCCAGCGCTGCGGCCATCACGCTCGCATACGGCACGTCGCACCACGCCGTGGTCGACCGGGGCGCACTGAAGGCCGGTGAGACCATGCTTGTGCTGGGCGCGGCGGGCGGCGTGGGGCTGGCAGCGGTGGAAATTGGCAAGGCGCTCGGTGCGCGCGTGATTGCAGCGGCGTCGAGTCCGGAAAAGCTCGCCTTGTGCGTGGAACATGGTGCGGACGCCACCATCGACTACGCAAGTGAAAACCTGCGCGAACGGATCAAGGCGCTGACAGACGGGAACGGGCCCGACGTCATCTACGACCCGGTCGGCGGCGAGTATGCGGAGCCGGCTTTTCGCAGCATTGGGTGGCGCGGCCGGTATCTCGTGGTCGGGTTTGCGAACGGCGAGATTCCGAAGTTGCCGCTCAACCTCGCGCTGCTCAAGGGCGCGAGTATCGTTGGCGTGTTCTGGGGCCAGCATATCCAGCGCGAGCCCGACCTGGCGAGTGCCGCGTTGCAGCAGATTTTCGGCTGGATCAAGGACGGCCGGGTACGGCCGCACGTCACGAGGCGCTATGCCCTTGAACAGACCGCCGCGGCATTGAACGACATGGCCAGCCGGCGCGTGTCGGGGAAGATCGTGATCGAACCTTGACGGCTTGCAATGCGGCGGATGGCATAAACCAAGGCCGTGGAAGCTTAAATCGCCTTGCTTGCCCGCAGTCGCGCAATCTCTTCGGGCTCATACCCGAGCGATTGCAGGACGTCATCGGTGTGTTCGCCGAGTTGCGGGCCAAGCCAGCGCGTCTCGCCCGGCGTCTCCGACAATTTTGGCGTGACGTTCGGCAGCGCGATCTCCCGACCGTCCTGCCAGGGAAAATGCTGGATCATCTGGCGCGCGATGTATTGCGGATCGGTGAACATATCGGCCACGCTGTAGATTCGGCCGGCGGGCACATCCGCGGCATTCAGTACGGCGAGCGCTTCATCAATGGAACGGGTGCAAAGCCATACGCGGATAGCGTCGTCAATTTCCCGTGTGCGCGGCACACGCCCGTCATTCGATGCCAGCGTGGGATCGTTGCCCAGGTCCTCGCGGCCAATCGCGAGCATTAGCCGTTTGAAGATTGGATCGCTGTTGCCGCCAATCACAACACTGCCGTCGCGGCACGGATACGTGTTCGACGGCACGATGCCCGGCAACGACGCGCCGGTACGCTCGCGGATCATGCCGTACACACCGTATTCGGGTACAACGCTTTCCATCATATTGAAGACGGCTTCGTACAGCGCGACATCGACCACCTGTCCCTTGCCGCCATTCGCTTGCCGATGATGCAGCGCCATCAACGCGCCAATCACGCCATGCAGCGCGGCAATGGAGTCACCAATGGAAATGCCGATGCGCGGCGGCGGCAGGTCCGGGTAACCCGTGATGTGGCGCAATCCGCCCATCGATTCGGCGATGGCGCCAAAGCCCGGCCGGTCGCGATACGGCCCGGTCTGCCCGTAGCCCGACAGCCGCACCATCACGAGGCCGGGGTTTTCGGCGGCTAACACCTCGTAGCCCAGCCCGAGTTTCTCGAGCAAGCCCGGCCGGAAATTCTCGACGACGATATCGGCTTCTTTCGCCAGTCGTCGGACGATTTCCTTGCCGTCAGGAGACTTGAGATTGACCGTCACCGACTTTTTATTGCGTGCCTGGACGGCCCACCATAGCGATGTCCCGCCTACTTCCGGATACAGCTTGCGCCATTTGCGCAGCGGATCGCCGCCGTTCGGATCTTCGATCTTGATCACGTCGGCGCCGAACTCGCCCATGAAGCGCGCGGCGAACGGCCCGGCGATCAGCGTACCGAGTTCGAGCACCTTGACGCCGGCGAGCGGTCCCGTAGAAGCGCTCATGGTGTCTCCTTTGTTGTCGGTTTCAAAACGGTTTCACAGCGATTGGACAGCGGCTTGAAATAGCTTGATGGCGTGAGGCGCCACACAAGATCTATAGCGGAATGTCGAGCGCCTTGAAGCGCGGAGAACCGTCGGCGAGTGTGCCGTTAAACAGTTCCGCAGGACGCACCCACAGGCCATGATCGTGCGGCCAGAGATGCTCATAGACGATCATCGGCTCTTCCGTCTCCGAATGCCGCGCCACGCCGATCACGCGATATAAACCGCCCTTGTAATGCCGGTGCGTGGCAAGCGCCAATGCTTCTGCTTCGGTCATATAGTTGCCTTGTTGCGAGATAACTGCGACTACGGTCTAAACTGAGCGCCTGTCGAGCATTGCACGCGCGATCGTGCCCGCGTCAACATATTCGAGTTCGCCGCCTACCGGCACGCCGCGCGCTAGGCGCGTCACCTTCAGGCCCTTCGACTTGAGCGTCTGTGCAAGGTAATGCGCGGTCGCCTCGCCTTCGTTCGTGAAGTTCGTGGCAAGCACGATTTCCTTCACGAGGCCGTCTGTGGCGCGCTGGATCAGGCGATCGAAATGGATCTCTTTCGGCCCGATACCATCTAGCGGACTCAGCCGTCCCATCAGCACGAAATACAGTCCGCGATACGTCAGGGTCTGTTCGAGCATGATCTGATCGGCGGGTGTTTCGACCACGCAGAGCAGTTCAGGATCGCGTTCGGGATCGATGCAGACTTCGCAAATCGCCGCCTCGGTGAACGTATTGCACTTTTCGCAATGTTGCAGATGCTCGGTGGCGAACATCAGCGACCGGCCGAGCTTTTCAGCGCCCGGCCGGTCGTGCTGCATCAGATGATAGGCCATGCGCTGCGCCGACTTGGGACCCACGCCCGGCAGCGCACGCAGCGCTTCGACTAGCGCCGACAAGGCGGAAGGTTGTTTCATGCGCTGGTGGCCCTATGCTCTGAGGATTGAGGTGTTTAGAACGGCAGCTTGAAACCCGGCGGCATTGGCATGCCGGCCGTCATGCCGCTCATCTTTTCCTGCGTGGTGGCTTCGGCTTTACGCACGGCGTCGTTGAACGCAGCGGCAACGAGATCCTCCAGCATGTCCTTGTCGTCGGCGAGCAGGCTCGGGTCGATCGTTACACGGCGGACGTCGTTCTTGCACGTCATGACCACCTTAACGAGACCGGCGCCGGACTGTCCTTCCACTTCGACCAGGGCGAGTTCGTCCTGCATCTTCTTCATGTTGTCCTGCATCTGCTGAGCTTGCTTCATCAAGCCGGCGAGTTGGTTCTTCATCATGGTCGGGCTCCTTGCTCGAAACGGGGTAAAGAGAATGAATGCGTGCCGCGCGGTTCGGGATCGGCTCGGGTCCGCGCCGGCTGTGAATGGGTGATGGTTGTAGCCTTGCGTGCTTTATATGCTTTACAGCGGGTCTTTCGATTTACATTCGAGCTGTCCGGCATGAAGGGGCTCTCACCTTCGTGCTTGCCCGGCTTTCTCGATCCGAAGCCTGGATGCTCTCTCTGACTCGTTCGCTCCGCGGGGGTTCTGGCTTTATCGCGTCTCAGTGTTCGAAGGCTGCGTAGCTTAACGGCTTTCGGCGTCTGAACACTGCGTGGCTCACAATGTCCCCCCACCTGCAGCCCCCTTCCGCGTCAGCCTTTCTTCGCCCACAGAGAAAACGTCAGTTCGCCGATGCCGCGTTCTGGCCGCCATCCTGCGCGCTGCCCGATGCCAGTGGCTTGATCGAACCCTGCACAATACTCGCGCCAAAATCGCGGATCAGCGACTGCACGAACGGGTTCTGCGTAATCTCCTTCTCTGCCTCCTGCTGGCGCTGCGCGCGAGCAGCGGCGTCGATCGCGGCAGCCGTGCGACGCGCGGGGCCGACACTCACGTTCACGTCGATCGGCCGGCCCAGCTTGTCGGTTAATGCAGCCTTCAGCTTCGCCACCTGTGCGCTTTCGGCGTATTGCGGGACCGGCACGGCAAGCGTGATGGACGTGCCGTCGCACGCGGTCAGTTCACTATTGAAGGCGAGTTGATAAGCGATACCTTTCAGCGGCAAATCCACGGCGAGCGTTGGCCAGTCACCGCTCACGCCAATTGCATCGAGCGGGACAGCGGGCGGCAGCGGACGTGCATCGACTCGGGGCGCTGGCTTGGCGGCAGGCGCATCGTTAAAGCGCAAGTCATCGGGACCGCTGTCGAACGCAGGCATAAAACCGTCGTCCGGCGGTATGAAATAGCCCTCTTCCGACGACACCGGTTGATAGTCGTCCAACGGCATTTCTTCCCACGGAGGGGTTGCGCCGCCGCTGTTCTTGCTGGCGATGGCGCCAGCGCCGTTGGCGCCGCCGGCATTTGTATCATTGCGGTTCGCGTTCGGCTGCGCACCGCTGAACCTGGAGTCGCCCGCTGCGGGCGCTGCGCTTCTATCTGCCGAAGCCGCAAGCCGGCGAGGCATCGGAACCTGCACGGTGGGCGTTGCCTTCGGGGCGGCGGGTTTGCGCACGGGTTCGGGAGTACGGGCCGCGCGATCCGAGGATACCCGATTGCCTGCACTGCGCAATACATCGAGCGCGGCGCTAGCACCGCCCGTCGCACGTGGAGATGCGATTTTTTCAGCCGGCGGCACGGCCTTGCCCGGCCGATTTTCCGGCCGACCGGCAGCGTCGCGATCGACGAGTTCCTGGGCGGCTGCGGCCAACGTCGCGGAACTGGAATCGAGCTCTGATTCAGGAACAGCCGAGACTTCATCCGGCGAGGCATGGGAACTCACAGAAGACGAAGGCGTATCGGCGGAGGGCTGCGGATTTACAGATACTGTCGCTACGTCAGACGATGCCGATCCAGCAGGAATGTTCGCCGGAGCGCTTTGCGCATCCGCTGCGTCCGCCTTAACGCCATCGTTATGCAAATCGACAGCCTTGTTCGTCAGCGCTTCAACCTTCCCTTCAGGTGCCCCTTCCTCTGCACCTTCTGGATCGATGACACCAGCCTGGGCGACGGCGGAGGTATCGATGACCTCTGCCGTTCGATCAGGGGCCGCGATCACTTGCGCCTTCGGAACCGGCTTAGACTCAGCCGCGAGGCTTTGTGCTACATCGTCACCAGTACGAGTCGCTGCAAGACTTTCGCTCGAAACGGATCCCGCACCCGCAACCGCCTTCGGAGCCGAATTGCCTCCGTCGTCAGCAGCACTGTGCCCGGTCACAACCGTTTGACCCGCATCCGGCAATAGCGGCGCTTCTTCGCGATCCAAACTCGTCGTGGTCACGCCAGCCGAAGCAATATCGGAGACACGATTCTCGACTGGCTTTGCAGCCCCCGCGACCGACAATCCCGCCCCACCGGCTACAACACCACTCGGCGCCGATGCACGTGTCCCTGCACTGGACGAACCCACAACCGCCTGCCTCACCCGCGCGCCGCCTCCACCCCCTCCACCCGGACCGCCCGCGGGTTCGAACGCGAGCATGCGCAGCAGCGTCATGGTGAAACCGGCATATTCATCGGGAGCCAGGCCCATCTCGCCGCGCCCGATCGTTGCAATCTGATAGAACAGCTGCACGTGCTCCGCGCTGAGCAAGTCGGCGAAACGGCGGATATCCGTTGCCTCTGGCCATTCGTCCAGCACCGAAGCCGGCGCAAATTGCGCCCATGCGATCCGGTGCAACAAGCCGGCCAAATCCTGCAGCGCCGTGGAAAAAGACAAACTGCGCAATGCCATCTCGTCCGCGATGCCAAGCACGCCCTGCCCGTCGCCGGCCGCGAGGGTATCGAGCAAGCGGATCAGATAACTCTGGTCAAGCGCGCCGAGCATGCCCCGCACGGCCTCCTCCGTGACCTGGTTCGCCGAATACGCAATGGCCTGGTCAGTGAGCGAAAGCGCGTCACGCATGCTGCCGTCGGCGGCACGCGACAGGAGCCGCAATGCCTGCAGCTCGAACGGGATCTGCTCTTCACCGAGCACATGCTCCAGATGCCCGACAATCTGCCCTGCCGGCATCTGCTTCAGATTGAACTGCAGACAGCGTGACAGCACGGTGACCGGGATCTTCTGGGGATCGGTGGTGGCGAGGATGAACTTGACGTGCGCAGGCGGTTCTTCCAGCGTCTTCAACATGGCGTTGAACGCGTGGTTCGTGAGCATGTGCACTTCGTCGATCATGTAGACCTTGAAACGCGCGTCGACCGGGGCATACACCGCGCGCTCGAGCAGCGCAGCCATTTCGTCCACGCCGCGATTGCTGGCCGCGTCCATCTCTACATAGTCGACAAACCGTCCCTCATCGATCTCCTTGCACGCCCGGCATACGCCGCACGGTGTGGATGTCACGCCGGTCTCGCAATTGAGCGCCTTGGCGAAGATGCGCGACAGCGTCGTCTTGCCAACACCGCGCGTGCCGGTGAACAGATAGGCGTGGTGCAGTCGTCCGCCGTCGAGCGCGTGCGTAAGCGCGCGTACCACGTGCTCCTGGCCAACGAGCGAAGCGAAAGATTTGGGCCGCCACTTGCGTGCGAGAACTTGATAGGTCATGCCGAAATTGTATCAGCAACGTCAAGAGGCAAAAGCGTTTCGCGGAGGGGCGCGCACCTGGTGAAGCAGCGCGCAGGAACCTGCACTGCATACGGGCAGAACGGCTTCTTGGGCGGCAAAAGACTTCGATGGGAAATGCGAATGAAAACGTGGAAACGAGCGAGCAATCTGGCGCGCGACAGACGCAAATCTGACAAGGCATCCGGAAACCGGAGGACAGGAGGTTTGAAACGAGGGACAAAACGATGCGACGCTTGGGGAAACTACGGGGGTGTTGTGAGCTAGTGAGAATGACTAGCTTATGGCGAAGCAAACAAGAACGACCCAAACAAGAAAAGCGAAGGTGACGAGCCCGACCCTCGGCACTGGTAGAAAACGGCTGTGGCTGCTTCGTTCCCGACCTGACCAGATTGACCGCGCCACCATGCGAGGAGGCCCGTCACGGAGAATCATATCAGAGAAGGATCGCCGCGCCCACCACCAAGGCGAGTGCTATTGCAATTCGGGCGCGCAATCGCAATATGCGTGACATCGGGCCAGCCGCCTTGCCGGATCGGCTCGCTGTATATAAATACGCGGAAATACGCGGTTAATTATGGTGCAATATCGCGCGCCGGAGGGTCGTCCAGACGGGGCCTATCGGTACCCGGCAACAGATAGCAAAGTAAGCTAAGATGACAATTTGAAGCACCGGTTAATCACCGTGTGACGGGCAGAACGCGGCTTTTCCGGCAACGGTATGCGCCCATCCAAGCGAGCGGCTCTACACCCCGCAGCGCGGCGAACTATTTCCTGTTTTGGTGTATCGTGGCGAGCATTCAAACGCGGGCCTCGAATTCATAGAGGTATTCACATAATGAGCGAATCGATCAAACATATCAGCGACGCATCCTTTGACCAGGACGTCACGAAATCGGATAAACCTGTCTTGCTCGACTTCTGGGCGGAATGGTGCGGTCCTTGCAAGATGATTGCTCCGATTCTCGACGAAGTGGCCAAGGACTACGGCGACCGCCTGCAGATCGCAAAGATCAATGTGGACGAGCATCAATCAACACCGGTGAAGTTTGGAGTGCGCGGCATTCCCACGCTGATCCTGTTCAAGAATGGTGCAGTAGCCGCGCAGAAGGTTGGCGCATTGTCCAAGTCGCAACTGACCGCGTTTCTGGACAGCAATCTGTGATTTGAAGCTGCAGGGCCGACGTTGTGACTCGAAGCCGGAAAGCCCGCAATGGCATTTCCGGCTCTCGTGGATCAGCTTCCTTTCAGCGACAAGATGTGGTGCCTGCGCCGGGGGTTATCCATGGTCCGGGCAGCATCGACCAAAACAAGTAAAAGCGGAAAAAGCAGCTAGCTGCACGTGGTGATTCCAGCAAATTGTTGTGAGGTCACAACATGCACGAATCACACTGTTACCAAGGCCACCCGAGGGCCTGTCGGCATGTGCTATGCTAGAATCCTAAGACTGCAAGACGTTTCTTAAGACGGCAAGACGTTTAGGTCCTTGAGCGTTCAGCTCACTTCTCCTCCCAAATTCTCTGTTGTACCTCTTCTCCCTGGCGGGAAATCCGTATGCATTTATCCGAGCTCAAGTCTCAGCACGTCTCCGCATTGATCGAAATGGCCAATGGCCTGGAGATCGAAAACGCCAATCGACTGCGCAAGCAGGAATTGATGTTCGCGATTCTTAAAAAGCGCGCCAAGACTGGCGACACGATCTTCGGCGACGGCACGCTCGAAGTATTACCTGACGGCTTCGGCTTCCTCCGGTCGCCCGAGACTTCATATCTCGCCAGCACAGACGACATCTACATTAGCCCCTCGCAGATCCGCCGCTTCAATCTGCACACAGGCGACACCATCGAAGGTGAAGTGCGTACGCCGAAAGACGGCGAGCGCTACTTTGCACTGGTCAAGGTGGACAAGGTCAACGGCCAGGCGCCGGAAGCCTCGAAGCACAAGATCATGTTCGAAAACCTGACGCCGCTGCATCCGAACAAGCCGATGCCGCTCGAACGCGAAATGCGCGGTGAAGAGAACGTGACGGGCCGGATCATCGACATGATCTCGCCTATCGGCAAGGGTCAGCGCGGCTTGCTGGTGGCATCGCCGAAATCGGGCAAGACCGTGATGCTGCAGCACATTGCGCATGCGATCAAATCGAACCACCCGGATATCGTGCTGTTCGTGCTGCTGATCGACGACCGGCCGGAAGAAGTGACGGAAATGCAGCGCTCGGTGGTCGGCGAAGTGATCGCCTCCACCTTCGACGAACCCGCCGCGCGCCACGTGCAAGTCGCGGAAATGGTGATCGAAAAAGCCAAGCGCCTGGTCGAAATGAAGCACGACGTCGTGATTCTTCTCGACTCCATCACCCGTCTCGCACGTGCCTACAACACGGTTGTGCCGGCGTCGGGCAAGGTGCTCACCGGCGGTGTTGATGCCAACGCACTGCAACGCCCGAAGCGCTTCTTCGGCGCGGCGCGCAATATTGAGGAAGGCGGATCGCTGACCATCATCGGCACGGCGCTGATTGAAACCGGCAGCCGGATGGACGACGTGATCTACGAAGAGTTCAAGGGCACCGGCAACATGGAAGTGCACCTGGAACGCCGTCTCGCAGAAAAGCGCGTCTATCCGTCGATCAACCTGAACAAGTCGGGCACACGCCGCGAAGAACTGCTGATCAAGCCGGACCTGCTGCAAAAAGTCTGGGTGCTGCGCAAGTTCATTCACGACATGGACGAAGTCGAATCCATGGAGTTCCTGCTCGACAAGATCCGTCAGACCAAGAACAACGCTGAATTCTTCGATCTGATGCGCCGCGGCGGTAGTTAATTCAACTCATTGAGTCAGACCGAGTTAATCCAAGGCCCTGGTTCGAAACATGAAAGCCGCCCGCGTTCGCGGGCGGCTTTTTTTCGTCTGCCGAAACGAGTGACGCGATTGGTAACGTGTACGTTCACGTTCATGTTGATCTATAATTTCGGGATATCCTCATCCGCCGATAGAACCATCGGCCAGCGCCATGTCCAGCGAACTGCTTACCGTGCGCGACGCCGCCGAACGCCTCGGCGTCACTCCGCGCACGCTGAAATACTACGAAGAACGTGGTCTCGTTACGCCCAACCGCAGCGAGGGGCGTTATCGGCTATACGACGAAAATGACCTGGAGCGCTTCGGGCGAATCTTGCGGCTGAGGTCGCTGGGATTTTCGCTGCACGGCATCGTGGAAATGCTCAAGCGGCCGCTCGAAAAAACGGAAGCTGGGCAGAACCGCTATTCGCCAGATTCGCTGGCGGACATCCGCCAGGGTCTGCAGCAGCAACTTGATGCTATCGATACCCGCATCGAGTCCGTACGCCGCGAGCTGAAAGAAGCGCAAGCGGTGCGCGCAGAACTGCGTCTCGACCTGGATTACGTGGAAGCACGGCTTGCGGGCCAGCCTGCTGACGCACTGCTCGAACAAAGATCGAACGCGAGCGCGAAGGCCAGGGGCAAGAAGTAATGAGCGCACGGGCGCCCGTGTTCACGGTCGAGCGATTGCGCGGCGATTTTTTCCCGTGGGTGCTCGCACTCGTGACCGGGCTGGATTACTTCGACAACGCCATCTTCTCGTTTTTCGCCAGCTACATTGCGGGCGGCATCAATGCATCGCCGGATGAGCTCGTGTGGTCGTCGAGTGCTTACGCAGTCGCCGCAGTGCTCGGGATCCTGCAGCAGCAATGGTGGGTGGACCGTCTCGGGCACCGGCGTTACGTGGCCGGCTGCATGCTGCTGTACGCGTGCGGCGCAATGATGTCTGCGCTCACTGAAACCTCGCTGCAGCTGATGTTCACGCGCGGTTTGCAAGGTTACTTCATCGGTCCGATGATGGGCGCGTGCCGCATCCTGATCCAGGTGAGCTTCACCCCGCAAAAACGCGCCGGCGCGACGCGGGCGTTCCTGATCCTGATTGTGGGCAGCAGCGCGGTTGCGCCCTTGCTTGGCGGCTGGCTGGTGTCGCATTTCGACTGGCGCGCGTTGTTCGCCTGCACCGCGCCCGCAGGGCTCGCATTCGCCGTCCTGGCCATGCTCGCATTGCCTGATACCGGCAATGTGGTGCGGGAAGAACGCGGCGCGACCAGTTTCTGGCCGTATCTTTTGTTTGCATTTGCACAAGGCGCACTGCAGATCGTGATGCAACAAGTGCGCTTCGTGCACTTCAGCACATCGCCCGCGCTCGTGCTGCTGACGGTGGCGGGAATTAGCGCCCTCGCCTGGTTCGCGTGGCATCAATGGCATCACCCTGCGCCGCTCGTGCGCCTTCATGCGCTGCGCGAACGCTCGTTTCAGGTCGGCCTCCTGCTTTACATGTTCTATTACTTCGAGTCCACGGGGTTCAGCTACCTGATCTCGCGATTCCTCGAACAGGGACTCGGTTATCCCGTCGAAAATACGGGTCAACTGGTCGGGATCACATCGCTGATCTCAGGTTCCGCGCTGTTCCTGTATTTCAAATTCACGAAGTATGTGCCGCGAAAGAAGTGGATCATCGTGCCGGGTTTTGCGATTGCCGCGCTGGTCGGATGGCTGATGACGCGCATGTCGCCGGGCGTGGCCCAAAGCGACCTGATCCTGCCCATGCTGCTGCGTGGATTACTGCTGCTGTTCATCGTGCTGCCAGTGGCAAACCTGACGTTCAGGATTTTTGAGATCGAGGAGTTTACGCACGGCTACCGGCTGAAGAATATTGTGCGGCAGTTGACGCTCTCGTTTGCCACGGCGGCAGTGATTATTGTCGAGCAGCATCGGCAAGCGCTGCATCAGTCGCGCCTCGCCGAAGCCGTGAATCCGTACAATCCGGAGTTTCAGAACGCCGCGAATGCGCTCGCGAATGGCTTCGCAACGGCTGGCCATTCAGCCGTCGATGCCCACGCGCTCGCGATTGCAACCATCGCCCGCACGGTCGCGCAACAAGCGAGTTTCCTGGCTTCGCTCGACGGCTTTTATTTCCTGACGGGCGTGGCGATTTGCGGCGGCGTGTTCGCGCTCTGGCAGAAACAGATCGATTGAGCTTGAGAAAACGAGGACAAATATACGTCTCATGGCTAATTTCCTGACCCGGCTGATTAGCGGAAATCGTCGTGAAAGAGCGCTGCGCAAACACGCTATCGACGCCGCACTCTGGCAAAACACGCTCGATCGCCTGCCATTTTTCGGCCATCTCGACGACGCCGAACGCGCCCGGTTGCGCGAATGCACAACGCTTTTTATCGCGGAAAAGGAGTTTTCGACCGCCCACGATCTGCCGCTCACCGACGCAATGATCGTCGCCATCGCAGCGCAGGCCTGCCTGCCCGTGCTGAATCTGAGCCTGGAGTTGTATCGTGGCTGGGTCGGCGTGATTGTTTATCCGGGCGAGTTCGTGATCCGTAAGACGGTCGAGGACGAGGCCGGCGTGGTGCACGAGATCGAACATGATGCGAGCGGCGAGGCGTGGGAAGGCGGGCCCGTCGTGCTGTCGTGGGAAGATGCGCAGATGACCGACGGCGAGGACGCCTACAACGTGGTGATCCACGAATTCGCGCACAAGATCGACATGCTCAATGGCGAGGCGGACGGCCATCCACCGCTCTTTCGAGGCTGGCACGCGCCGCTCGATTCCAACGCCTGGAACGACGTCTTCGATCACGCCTATGACCATTTCTGCGCTCAGGTCGATGCCGTTCCACCGCGCCGCTGGGGCCGGTTTGAGCGCGAATCGCTGATTGATCCCTACGCCGCCGACCATCCGTCGGAGTTTTTTGCAGTCTGCAGTGAAGCGCTGTTTGTACAGCCGGTGGCGTTTGAGCGGGAATATCCGGAGTTGTACCGGTTGCTCGCGCGGTATTACCGGCAAGATCCGGCAAGCGTAGGCGCGCTGGCCGCGCCGGGGCAGGAATGACGCCGGTGTCTCAGTCCAGAACCGCCTGAAAACATGCCAAACAGCTGATTTTCTGGCATAATCTCCGCTTTTCGACCTCAGGCAAGTGGCTCGCGCTCGCAGGATCGGTTAAGAAAAACCCCGAAAATCCGCGCAAAACCCGTAACCCGGGTGGGCTGGCTACCAACAGATACCAAGGAAAGACCATGAAAGAAGGCATTCACCCGAATTACCGCGAAGTGCTGTTTGTCGACATCTCGAACGACTTCAAGTTCATCACCCGTTCGACGATCAACACGCGCGAAACCGGCGAGTTCGAAGGCAAGACGTACCCGCTGGCAAAGATCGAAGTGTCGTCGGAATCGCATCCGTTCTACACCGGTAATCAAAAGATCATGGACACGGCTGGCCGCGTCGAGAAATTCAACAAGAAGTTCGCAGCATTTTCGGCAAAGAAGTAATTTGTCGAGAAAACAGCCAAGGCTGGATTCGAAGAAAGGCAGCGAAAGCTGCCTTTTTTTCGTCCATGCCCCGCGCATTGGTGCAATTTGGAGACAATCCGGCGGACCCGCCTCGCCAAATTCCACAGAACCCAGTCGCTTACAAGCACCGCAATGACGCGCGCGACGCCGCCCGTCTACAATGCCGGATTCGGTAAAAAACGCACGGCCCGCTGAGGCACGAGATTCGCGTGTCATGTAAGACCCAAGCGCCGCCGCTTTGCTCCATCGGCGCTCCATCAGTTTTGTTCCCTCGCCCAAACGCATGCGAAATGTCGTCCGTCTGACCGCCTCCGCCACCAGCGCCCTGCCGCGCTGGCTGCTGCTCGCCATTTGTATCATCTACGCGTCGTTTGGATTGTTCGGCCGCGATCCGTGGAAAAACGAGGATGCAGCGGGCTTCGGCGTGATGTGGACCATGGCCAACGGCAGCGTGAAAGACTGGCTGCTGCCGAATCTGGTAGGTAAGGCGCTTACCGGCGACGGCCCGTTCATGTACTGGTTCGGCGCGGGTTTTATCCGCCTGCTGAGCCCGTGGGTCGATGCAAGCAATGCATCCCGCGTGGTGACCGGTTTGCTGTTTTGTATCGCCTGCGCGTTTGTCTGGTACACGGCGTATCTGCTTGGCCGGCGCGACGAGGCACAACCGTTCAAATACGCATTCGGCGGCGAGCCAGAACCGCGCGACTACGGCCGCACACTCGCCGATGGCGCGCTGCTGATCCTGCTCGCCTGCTTCGGCCTGGCCGAACGCGGCCACGAAACCACGCCTCAGCTTGCTCAGTTTGCCGGCACCGCCATGCTGCTCTACGGCCTCGTGCGTAGCTGCGACAAACCGATCCAGGGCGCGCTGATCTGGGGCGCGGCCATCGGTTTCGTGGGTTTGTCGAGTAGCCCGGTGCTGGTGCTGGCACTGCTGATATGCACGCTGGCGATGACCGTGATCGTGCGCGAAGTGCGGCCGTTTTATCTGCTCGTGCTTGGCGTGCCCGTTGCTGTCATCCTGATCGGCGCGTGGGTGTGGCCGGTGCTGCACTTCTACCCGGACGACGGCGAATGGTGGCTGCGCCAATGGTGGCGTAATAGTTTCGACTCGTTTTCCGGTTCGCCGATCCAGGCGCTCTCCTACGCCCTCAAGAACCTGCCGCTCTTCACGTGGCCGGCGTGGCCGCTTGCCATATGGACCTTTGTTAGCTGGAGCGGACTGCGGCGCTCGCCGCATGTGGCCGTGCCGTTATCCGTGATCGGGCCGCTGCTGGTTTTGGTGGTCCTGCAAAGTCACCAGTCGAACCGCCTGTTCATGCTGTTGCTGCCGCCGTTGTCCGTGCTGGCCACGTTCGCGCTGCCGACGCTCAAGCGCGGGGCGATCAACGCCATCGACTGGTTCGCGATGTTGAGTTTCACGCTGCTCGCCACGTTTGTCTGGCTTGTCTGGAGCGCGGGCCTGTTTGGCTTCCCCGCGCCGCTCGCCCGCAATCTCGCCCGTCTTGCACCTGGTTTTCAGCCCGAATTCAAGATCTTGTCGTTCGTGTGCGCGGTCGCCGTGACGGTCTGCTGGTTTTCGCTCGCGCGCTGGCGCCTCGCGCGTCATCCGAAGGTGTTGTGGCGCAGCGTCGTGCTGTCGAGTGCCGGCACCACGCTGATGTGGGTGCTGCTGATGACGCTGTGGTTGCCGGTGGTGAACTACAGCCGGACGTATCGCGACGTGGCCGAGCAGATCGCCGATCATCTGCCGCCTGATTACACCTGCATTTCCCCGGTGCGTCTGGGCAATGCGCAGATTGCGACCTTCGCGTATTTCGGCGGCATGCATTTCGCCTTCGATGAAGACTGCGACGTAATCCTGCGCCAGGACACGCAGGATTACGGCGAACCGTCGTCAATCTCGTCGTTCGAATGGAAGCTCGTGTGGGAAGGCCGGCGCGTGGCCGACCGGGACGAGCGGTTCCGGCTCTATGTGCGCATCGAGCGGCCAGTGCCTCCGGTCAAGCGGCCGCGACCAAAGTCGCTGCATCGCGGAACCGACTGACCATGTGGCCTGATGTCCGCAAGATCGTGGCCCTGGCGTGGCCGGTGCTGATCGGCCAACTGGCGATCATCGCGTTCAGCGTGATCGACACCGCCATGGTCGGCCGATATTCCGCGACAGATCTTGCAGCGCTCGGTCTGGGTTCGTCGATCTACATCTCTGTCTATATTGGTTTGACGGGCATCCTGACGGCTTTGCAACCCATCGCCGGTCAATTGTTCGGTGCGCGGCGTGAAGCCGAGATTGGCGAGGAAGTCCGGCAGGCGCTTTGGCTGGCGGCGGTGTTGTCGGTGATTGGCTTCGTTTGCCTGTATTTCCCGCAGCCGCTCCTGAGCATCGCCGATACGCCACCCGCCCTGCACGACCGCACCCTCGCCTATTTGCGCATCCTGTCGCTTGGACTGCCCGCAAGTCTCGCGTTTCGCGTCTATGGCTCGCTCGCGAACGCGGTGGGCAAACCACGCCTCGTGATGTTTCTGCAAGTCGGTGCGCTGATGCTGAAGGTCCCGCTCAACCTGTGGTTCATCTTCGGCGGTTTCGGCGTGCCCGCGCTGGGTGGTCCGGGCTGCGCCATCGCGAGCACGATGATCAACTGGCTGATAGCCATTGTTGGAATAACGGTGCTTGTGCGTGTCGAGTTCTTCCGGCCGTTCGGTGTGTTTTCGCGCTTTTGCTGGCCCGTCTGGCAGCGTCAGAAGGCGCTGCTGAAACTCGGCATTCCGATGGGGCTGTCCTACCTGATCGAAGTGACGTCGTACACGTTCATGGCGCTGTTCATCTCGCATTTCGGCACGACTACGCTGGCTGGACATCAGATCGCCGGCAACATTGGCGCGGTGCTCTACATGACGCCGCTGTCCATTGGCGTGGCGTCCGCCACGCTGGTCTCGCAAGCGCTCGGCGCAGAACGTTTCGATGCCGCCCGTTCGCTCGCCCGTCACGGCATTGCGTTGTCGTGCGGTATTGCGTGCGTGTACGGCGCCGCGCTGTTTGCGCTGCGGTCTCACTTGCTCGCGGCCTACACGCCCGACAGCCAGGTGATCGCGGCGGCCATGCCGTTGCTGGCGATTGTCGTGTTCTACCATTTCTTCGATGCCCTCCAGATCACCACTGCGTTCGTGCTGCGCGCCTACAAGGTGGCGGTCGTACCCACGGTAATCTACGCGGTCGCGTTGTGGGGCATCGGGCTGGGCGGCGGGTACTTGCTCGGGTTCGACGTGGGCGGTTTTGCGCCCGCCTGGCTTCAAGGGGCGCGCGGGTTCTGGGTGGCGAACTCGTTGAGCCTGGGCGTGGCGGGCGTAGGGCTGTTTCTCTACTGGCGGCGGATCAGCACGCGGCACATTCCGGACGATCGCGTCCGCGCAGGGGCCAAACCAGTTTAGATTCAACCGCACCAACCGCGCACTCGATGCAATCAGCTCACGCGCGTTGTCATAAAATGAAAACAATTGGCAAGGATGACGTAACACTCCGGTAAAATCGCCAGCGTTTTGGCCACCTCGGAACGAGTGCGATGATCCGCGTCATAAAAAAACAACGCTGGCCACTGGTGGCCCTTGCCGCCCTTTCCATGCTCGCCGTGGGTTTGCTGGGCGCAACGCATCGCGCCGACGCCGCCCGCACGCTGAGCGTATCGCCACAGGGCAAGGTCACGCAGGTGCGCCAGGTGGTCGTCAAGTTCGACGAAGCGATGATCGCGTTCGGAGATCCCGCAGCCAAAGCCCCGGCTCAGATCCATTGCAGCGGGGGACCATCGGCAGGTTCCGCGCATTGGATCGACGATAAAACCTGGGCCTTCGACTTTACACAAGACCTCACGCCCGGCATGCGCTGCTCAGTCGCGCTGGACGACGGGCTCAAATCCGCCGCGGGCAACGCGCTCACCGGTCCACGTCAGTTCCGCTTCGAAACCGGTGGCCCGTTCGTCACGCAAGTCATGCCCGGCGGCGGCGAGATAGAAGAAGACCAGATCTTCGTGTTGCACCTGAACGGCCCCGCGACGGAAGCGTCGGCGTTGCAAAACATCTGGTGCGAATCGAGTGGATTGGGTAACCGGATTCCCGTCAAAAACGTCGACACCAACACACGCGCCGCCCTCCTCAAACATTTCCGCCTCGAAAAAGACAGCGCACGCGTCCTCACGCTCGCCTGCCAGCAAACCCTGCCGTCAGCCACGAAGATGCAACTCGTGTACGGCGCGGGCGTAGCCGGCCCGAGCGGCCTCGCGAATGACGTGGAGAAGCGCTTCGACTTCGATGTCCGCGAACCCTTCACCGCGAGTTTTTCCTGCGAACGTGAAAACGCCAAGGCGCCCTGCACGCCGTTACGCCCGCTGAGCATTCGATTCAGCTCGCCGGTGCCGCGCGCGGACGCCGAGAAAATCACCCTGCACGGCCCGGGCGGCAAGACCTCGCCCCAGTTCGATCCCGACGAAAAGGACAGCGACATCACCACCGTCCGGTTCGCGGCGCCGTTGCCCGAACACGCAGATTTATCGATAGAACTGCCGCCCGGACTCAAGGATTCCAGTGGCCGCTCGCTCTCGAATGCGGACCTCTTCCCGCTGAAGACGTCGACGGCGCCCATGCCGCCGCTCGCGAAGTTTTCATCGTCGACATTCGGGATCATCGAGCGTTTCGCCGAGCCCAACATGTCCGCCATGTTGCCCGTCACACTGCGCCACGTGGAAGCCGACCTGAAAGTGAACGGGCTCAACGCGGGGTCATCCAGCGTGACGAAACTGCGTGTGGATGCCGACACGGAGATCCGTCGATGGATGAAAACCGTCGATCGTTTCGACGGCTTTTCAATGTCCGTCTCGCAGATCAAAGAGGATATGCCGCAGGCGCTGAGCAATGGCGTCAAGCCGGTCTACGCGCAGGGCAGCACAGCGAAAGATCCGCAAATCGATATCCGCTCGCTGTCTTTGCTTGCAAAACAACCGGGCGTTGAAACCTTGAGCGTGCCGCAAGCCGATCCCAAGTCGTTGCGGCCTTTTGAAGTGGTCGGCATTCCGCTCCCGAAACCCGGTTTCTATGTGGTTGAACTCGCATCGCCGGCGCTGGGTGCATCGTTGCTCGGCAAACCGCAAGACATGTACGTGCGCACCTCCGTGCTCGTCACCAACCTTGGCGTGCATTTCAAGCAAGGCCGCGAAAACAGCATTGTCTGGGTGACCGCGCTCGATAGCGGCAAACCCGTTCCGAACGCACAAGTGCGCGTCACGGATTGCAATGGCGATCAACTCGCCGTCGCCAAGACCGACCTGCATGGCATTGCAACGATCGGCAAGCCGCTGGCATCGGTACACCCTTGCGATGAAAACAGCATCGACTACTCGGGCTTTTTCGTCTCGGCGCGCGTCGACGATCCGAAGACCGGCCCGGACATGGCTTTCGTGCGATCGGACTGGAATCGCGGGATCGAATCGTGGCGCTTCAACGTGCCCACCGATATGAGCCGCGATCAAACCACGCGCGCCACGACCGTGTTCGACCGGACGCTGCTGCGCGCGGGCGAAACGGTATCGATGAAACATTTGATGCGCGAAGAAACGCTGAGCGGTTTTGCGTTTCCCTCCCGTTTGCCGACGCGCGTGACGATTCGTCATGAGGGCAGCGGCCAGACCTATCATCTTCCGCTCAAATGGGCGGTCGACCGGAGCGCGGACTCAAGCTTCCCGATTCCAGCCGCCGCGAAGCTCGGCGAATACAGCGTGACGCTGGATGACGGTTCGACAAACTCGGACGATAACAACGACAACGACAGCGACAATTCCGGATCGGGGCGCATGAGCATCGAAACCGGCAACTTCCGCGTAGAGGAATTCCGTCTGCCGGTGTTCAAGGGATCCATTGGCATTCGCGATCAAAAGACCGGTGCACTGGTGGCTGCGACTACGGCGCCGCTGGCGGTACAGATTGAATATGTGTCGGGCGGACCGGCATCGAACCTGCCGGTGCAAGTGTCGGCGCTGATGAAAGATACGTCGCCGTCATTCGCTTCGCAGTTCGAATCGTTCAGCTTCGCGCCGTACAAGAAGCCCACCGACGACGGCGCCAGCGCGCCCGCAACCGAGGGCGACGACGACAACAGCAACGCGCAGGAAGACACATCCACGGCCAAGCTCATCGCCGATAAAACCGCGCTGACGCTCGACCGCAACGGCACGGGATCGCTCACGCTCAAGTCGCTGCCGGTGGTGGAAGCGCCGAAGCAGCTCGCGCTGGAAGCGACTTTCGCGGACCCTAACGGCGAGATCCAGACGCTGCGCGGCAGCGCCACGCTCTGGCCTGCGGCTGTTGCTGCCGGCATCAAGGCGGGCGACTGGGTGTCCGTCGGCAACGCGGTGCCGGTGCAGGCGCTCGCCGTCGACTTGCAAGGCAAGCCGCGAGCGGGTGTTGCGCTCGAAATCCGCGGCGTTGCGCGGACCATGACGAGCTCGCGCAAGCGCATGGTCGGCGGTTTCTACGCGTATGACAACCATACGGAAACCAAGGACCTGGGCACGCTCTGCAGCGGCAAGAGCGATGACCACGGCTTGCTTTCCTGCGAGGCAAAACTGAAGGAAGCAGGCAACGTCGACCTGATTGTCACTGCCAAGGACGGCGATGGGCGCGTGGCGAACGCGACCACGTCGGTCTGGGTCACGCGCGAGGATCAACTCTGGTTCGGCGGCGAAAACACGGACCGGATCGATGTGCTGCCTGAAAAGACCAGCTACGAACCCGGCGAAACCGCCCGCTTCCAGGTGCGCATGCCGTTCCGCTTCGCGACCGCGCTGGTGGCGGTGGAGCGCGAGGGTATCGTGGAAACGAAGGTCGTGGAACTCGATGGCAAGAACCCGACCGTCGAGCTGAAGGTACAAGAGTCGTGGGGGCCGAATGTGTATGTTTCCGTGCTCGCGATCCGCGGGCGGATTCACGAAGTGCCGTGGTATTCGTTCTTCACCTGGGGCTGGAAAGCGCCGCTCGATTGGGTCCACGCGTTCTGGTACGAAGGGCGGCAATATGAAGCGCCTACCCCGCTTGTCGATTTGTCGAAGCCTGCGTTCCGCTACGGGCTCGGCGAGATCAAGGTGGGGACGGCCTCGCACAAGCTCGGCGTGACCGTCACGCCGGATGCGAAATCGTACGCTGTACGTACAAAGGCGCATGTGAAAGTGCGCGTGACGCTGCCGGGCGGCAAGCCCGCGCCGGCCGGCACGCAAATCGCGCTCGCCGCCGTCGACGAAGCCCTGCTCGAACTGATGCCGAATCAAAGCTGGAACGTGCTTGACGCCATGCTGCAGCGGCGCGCGTATGGCGTGGAGACATCGACGGCGCAAATGGAGATTATCGGACGCCGTCATTTCGGGCGTAAAGCCGTGCCCGCGGGCGGTGGCGGCGGACACAGCGCGACGCGCGAACTGTTCGATACGCTCCTGCTCTGGAACCCGCGCGTGACGCTCGATGCGAACGGCGAAGCAACGGTGGATGTGCCGCTCAACGACGCGTTGACGAGCTTTCGCATAGTCGCTATCGGAGCGGTAGGCGCGGGTCAATTCGGTACCGGCAGTGCATCGATACGCAGCACGCAGGATCTGCAGTTGATCTCGGGCCTGCCGCCGCTCGTGCGCGTGGGCGACCAGTTCCGCGCGTTGTTCACGCTGCGCAATACGACCGCACGAACGATGCAGGTGGTCGTGACGCCGCGTGTTCCCGCGCTCGATCTTCCCGCGCAGAACGTGACGCTGGCGCCGGATTCATCGCAGGAGATCTCATGGGACGTGAACACGCCGGATGCTATCGGCATGGCTGCAACAGGCGCGTTGAGTTGGGAAGTGAACGCGGCAGAACAAGGCGGGCCAAAAGCCACCGATGCCGTCAAGCTCACGCAACGTGTTGTGGCCGCGATTACGGTGACCGTGCAGCAAGCAACGATCACGCAGGTCGACGGCACGTTCGCATTGCCCGTGGCGCCGCCGGAGCCCGCGGTGGCATCGGCTGATGGACAGCTTCGCGGTGGCATTGCCGTGACGCTGCAGCCAAAACTCGCCGATGGCCTGCCGGGTGTGCGGCGCTGGTTCGAACGTTATCCGTATAGCTGCCTCGAGCAGCAAACGTCGCGCGCGTTGGGTCTTGATGACCTCACGCAATGGCAGACGGTGATGGCAAGGATGCCTTCCTATCTGGATAGCGATGGGCTTGCTAACTACTTCCCGCCCTCGGACGATTCGCGGCCTTACGGCAGTCCGGCGTTGTCGGCCTATCTGCTCGCGGTCAGCGATGAAGCATCGAAAGCCGATCCCCGCTTCGCGTTGCCCGATGACCTTCGCGACAAACTGGCCGTCGCGCTGACCAACTTCGTGGAAGGCAAGATCGAGCGGAAATTCTGGTCGCCGCGTCAGGACCTGGACTTCGTGAAACTGTCGGCAATTGAAGCATTGTCGCGATACGGACTGGCCGCACCGCGCATGCTCGGTTCGATCACGATCGCGCCGAATCAATGGCCGACGTCCGCGCTGCTCGACTATTACTCGATCCTTTCACGTGTCGATGGCATCGCACAACGCGACGATCAGCGCGCTCAGGTCGAGCAGATCCTGCGGGCACGCCTGACCTATTCGGGCACGCGCCTCACCTTCTCGACCGCCGCCGATGACGACCTCTACTGGCTGATGACCGGCCCCGAATCAAACGCGGCACGCACGGCATTGCTCTTCGCCGATAACCCCGCGTGGAAGGATGAAATGCCGCGCCTGGTCGGCGGCTTGCTCGCGTTGCAGACGAACGGCGCGTGGCAAACCACGACGTCGAACCTGTGGGGCAAACTCGCCGTGCAACGCTTTTCCAAGGTGTTCGAAAACACGCCGGTGACCGGTCAAACGCACATTGCGCTCGGCACGACGGAGAAGGCTGTAGCGTGGAATACGCCCGCCTCGCCTGCCAATCCGCGCAACGTAACCTTGCCTTGGACATCCGGCACGTTGAACCTGACGCAAGACGGCACGGGCAAACCATGGGCGACCATCGAGAGCCTCGCGGCCGTTGCGTTGAAAGCGCCGTTCGCGGCGGGGTATCGGATCACGAAGACCATCACGCCGATCGATCCGGCTGTCAAAGGCACGCTTTCACGAGGTGACATTGTGCGTGTGCATCTCGACATCGATGCGCAAAGCGACATGACGTGGGTCGTCGTTAACGATCCGATTCCGGCCGGCGCAACGATCCTCGGCTCGGGCCTCGGCCGCGACTCGGAAGCGGCGACCGAAGGCGAAAAGAGCCCGCAAGGCGCTTGGCCGGCGTTTGTCGAACGGGGTTTCGATGGATATCGCGCGTATTACGACTATCTGCCGAAGGGGAAATTGCAGGTGGAATACACGGTTCGGCTGAACAACGCGGGCACGTTCGGGCTGCCGCCCACGCGCGTGGAAGCGCTCTATGCGCCCTCCGTGTTCGGCGCGATTCCGAACGCGACGATGGTCGTCGCTCCACTGGCCCCGGCCAAATAACGCGATGAAACGCGCCGCCCTCGCCCTTATCGGTTGCCTCCTTGCGAACTCGGCGCATGCGCTGCCAAGCTTCGACGAAGTGCGCTCGGGCTGGCGCAGTTCCGACTGGGTGCTGCTCGCCCGCAATGGCGAACCGCTGCAGCGTACGCGTATCGATACAACCGAGCGGCGCGGCGACTGGGTCGCGTTGCAGGATGTTTCGCCGGCGTTGCGCGAGGCGATTGTCGTGTCGGAGGACAAGCGGTTCTACGAGCACAGCGGCGTGGATTGGCGAGGCGCGGCGGCCGCGGCCTGGGCCAACCTCTGGAACACGCGTACGCGCGGGGCGTCGACGGTGACCATGCAACTGACCGGTTTGATCGATGAAGATCGCCGGCCGGGACGCCGCTCCATAGGCCAGAAAGCGACGCAGACGGTCGACGCGTTATGGCTCGATCACGCCTGGCGCAAGGACCAGATTCTCGAGGCGTATCTCAATCTCGTGCCGTTTCGCGGTGAAATCGTGGGTTTATCGGCTTTATCGCAGACCTTGTTCGGCAA
>NZ_JAQGMM010000061.1 GCF_028292365.1 Caballeronia sp. | reverse complement strand
GTGGAGTCGCCGTTGTTGTCGGATGAGAGGCCGTTATACTCGTCGACGCCCTGTGGCTCGCCGTTTTCGGCGCGCTCGCTGGTGCTGGTGGACGACGAGTTGTTGCTGCCCATCTGGTCGGGCGCGGCGTTGTTCGGCGCCTGAGCGATCAGCGAACCGTCTGAGGCGACTCGCAGCGGGCTCGCGATCCAGTCGTCCTCGTTTTCGAGTAGCGGATTCTGGGAGATCGCCATCGCCACTTCCTGCTGCAGTTCGAGCGTGGACAGCTGCAACAGCCGGATGGACTGTTGCAGTTGAGGTGTCAGCGCAAGATGCTGCGACAGGCGGAGTTGGAGGCTGGCTTTCATGGCAAGATTTTAATCATTGTAGAGAGTTTGCCACGGGCGCGACACCTCGCGGGGATCGACCAAAAACAAGTGCCGCCTCGCGGGCGGCACGTAAGATTCGCGGGCGGCGCGGGACGCCGTCTACAGCGGTGTTGCAAGGGGCGCAGGACGCTGCTCCACCGCAATCACATGCAGAATCACATGCGGAAATGTTCGCCGAGATAAACGCGCCGCACGTTCTCATTTTCGATGATCTCGCTTGGCGCGCCTGCCGCGAGCACGCTACCGTCGCTGATGATGTAAGCATGATCGCAGATGCCGAGCGTCTCGCGCACGTTATGGTCCGTGATCAGCACGCCAATGTTGCGCTGCTTCAGGAATTTCACGATTTTCTGGATTTCCAGCACAGCGATGGGGTCGACGCCCGCGAACGGTTCGTCCAGCAGGATAAACGCCGGGTTGGTCGCGAGCGCACGGGCGATTTCCACCCGCCGCCGTTCGCCGCCCGAGAGCGACAAAGCCGGGTTTTCACGCAGATGCGCGATCTGGAGTTCGTCCAGCAACGCTTCCGCGCGATCCGTAATTGCTTGCTTGGAGAGTGGCTTTTCGCTTTCGTCCGTCTGCAGTTCAAGCACTGCGCGAATGTTCTGCTCCACCGTCAGCTTGCGGAACACGGACGCTTCCTGCGGCAGATACGAGAGCCCGAGGCGTGCGCGCTTATGAATGGGCAGCAGGCTGATGGAGGTGCCATCGAGCAGAATTTCGCCTGCATCCAGCGGCACCAGACCAACGATCATATAGAACGACGTAGTTTTGCCCGCGCCGTTCGGCCCGAGCAGCCCGACCACTTCACCGCTTTTCACGTCGAGCGAGACGTCCTTCACGACCGTGCGCGAGCCGTAGCGTTTCTTCAGGTTGCGGACGGTGAGCGAACTGCTCGTGCCGGCCGGCTTACGATGAGGCATGGCGGGCGAATTCACGGCTGCTGCGTTCCTTGCATCTTGGTGGATGGCGTCAGGGTGGCCGGTGCGCCGGTCAGCGGTGCGGCGCCGCCGTTACGCGGGGCGAGCATGGCGCGCACGCGGCCAGACGGGTTGCCTGGACCGGCGACGTCAGGCCCGGCTTTCGCCGTATAGAAGTCTTTCTGACCGTCGTAGGTAATCACGCTGCCGTGCACTTCGTCCTGGATCTTGGTGAGACCCGCGAGGCGGCGCACAACCGCACGCGTGGTCAGCGTGGTCAGATCCTGCTTGCCGTCATAGTCAATCCGCACCGCATTGCCTTCAATGTATTCGTCGAGGCCGTCGCGTTTCTGGCGGAAATACGAGAGGTTGCCGCCGGTAGACGTGCCGGTTGCGTACTGATACCCCTGCGGATCCTGAGTCACGTCGACACGGTCGGCCTTGATGATGATCGTGCCTTTGGTTGCGACAACGTGGCCCGTGAAAATGTTGACCTGCTTCAGGTCGTCATAGGTCATGTTGTCCGCTTCGATATTCAGCGGCTTGTCGTTGTCGGCACGTTCGGCGTGCGCGGCCGGGGCAAATGCCGCCAGCGGCAACGCCACGCAGAGTGCCGTGATCCCGAATTGCACGATACGTGCGGCGCGGCGCGAAAATGCAGCGCGCGCTGCGCGCAGACGGCCGGATTCAGGTCGGAGAAACGGTTTGTTCATGCAGTCACACTTGAATGGATTTAAGCGCAATTCGTCGGAACTGCCGGGGTTATTTGGATGAAGTGCCGAGAGTATCGGAAGCAGCGATCTGGCCGCGTACCGTCCCAAACAGCTTCATTACCCGGGTCGCGTTGTTGTAGTTCATGCCGTCGCCCGTCATCACGGACGGACCGCGCTGAAGTTTAACCGGCTTTTCCGTTTCGATGACATCGTCGTTCACAAGGATGCGAAAGTGCTCGGAATCAGCCGTCATCTGCGGGTCGCCGTAGCCTGCCACGCGCAAAATGTGAGCATTCTCGTACAGGTTGACGATCGAGACGTCGCCGTTCACCGTCCCGCGCTCGGACGTTGCCGTCACGGTCGGACGCAGCGGCTGGAACATGCGCATCGCGGGTTTCGTGAGGTCGCTGACTTCGTCGTCCTCGTAATGGACCATTGAAGTCGCGGTCAGCCGATATTGCGTCGTGCCAGTGGTGTCGAGTTCCGAGACCGAGAAGTTCGTGGCGAAGTAGTCGGGCGCGTGTTCCTTCGGGCGCTCGGGTTCCTGAGGCTTGGGCAGCGTAGCCTGCAGCAGCCAGTAGGTGATGCCCGCGAGCACGGCCAGCGCGACCACGGGCAGCCCTGACGTCAGTTTGGTGGGTCGTTGCATGGGGTTCAGGTTCCGATAGCCGCGGCAAGCAGGCCGTCGTAGCGATTCTGGGCGCGCAGGATGGCGTCGCATACTTCGCGCACGGCGCCTTCGCCGCCGCGCCGGGTGGTCGCGAAATGCACGCGGTTCAGTACTTCCGGATGGGCATTCGCGGGTGCTGCGGCAAAGCCGCACAACCGCATTACGGCGAGATCGGGCCAGTCGTCGCCCATGTAACCGCATTCGGTCGCCGGGATACCCGTGGTTTGCAGCAATTCGGCGAGCGCGATGGTTTTGTCGGCGACGCCCTGATGCAGGTGCGTCACGCCCAGCTCGCGTGCCCGTGCCGCGACA
>NZ_JAQGMM010000033.1 GCF_028292365.1 Caballeronia sp. | reverse complement strand
GTGCTCGACCCTGGTTATCACGATGCCATGCAAGCGGGCAAGGACTTCGCGGCCGCCGGCGCCGATGGCCTGCTCGTGCTGACGCCCTACTACACGAACCCGACGCAAGGCGGCATTCGCGATTACTTCATGCGTTACGCCGATGAATCGCCGCTGCCGATCCTTATCTATGAAATCCCGTACCGCACGCGGATCGCGATTGCCCCCGAGGTACTGCATGAGTTGTCGAAGCATGAGCGGATCATCGGCATGAAGGCGTGCAACACGGACATGTGGCATTTCCTGCGTACCGTTGCGGGCGTGGATGAATCGTTCGCCGTGCTGAGCGGCGAGGACACGTTGTTTCCGTTGCACGTGGCGGCTGGTGCGCGCGGCGGGATTGTAGTGACAGCAACGTTGCTGCCGACTGCCTGGCGAAAGATTTATCAATTGGCTGCGGATGGGAAGACGCAAGAAGCGCTGACGTTGCATCGCTCGCTGATTCCGCTGATGAACATGGCGTTCGCCGAGACCAACCCCGGTCCGATGAAGTCCGTGATGGACCTGATCGATGTCCACGCGCCCGCGATGCTCGCGCCGCTGGTTCAGGCGGAGCCGGGCTTGTCGGCGCGCTTGCGCGTGGAACTGGAGAAGCAGCTCGACCTGTTTGAACGCGGGCTTTGACCCATTGTTCAAGAAGGCTCAACGCTTGTAAGTCGGGAGCCGCGCTTTCGAAATCGAAGTCGCGGCAACTTGCACGTGCTGCGCGAGTTCGGCTTCCACGCGTTCGATTGACCACCGCGATGTGGGCACCGAAATGTTGATCGCCGCCACGGCCATGCCGCCGTGATCCGTGACTGGCGCGGCGACGGAAATATCGCCGAGCACAGTTTCGTTCTCGATCACCGCGTAACCGCGCCGTGTGACCTTGCGGACGCGTTCAAGCAGTTTGTCGGGGTGGGTTTCGGTGTAGTGCGTGAGCGGGTCGAGCGGCGTTTGTGCCAGGATCTCGCGCACGCGCTCGTCCGACAGACGCGAGAGGATGGCTATGCCCGCAGCGGTAAACATGGCCGGCAAACGAGCACCCACCACAATGTCAATGTTCACCAGGTGCTGTCCCGGAAAGCGCGCGACGAATACGATCTCGTGGCCATCGAGTTCCAGCAGATTGGTGGTTTCGCCGAGACGACGGCTGATATCGAGCAGATACGGCGAGGCTTTGTCGATAAGTTCATTGGCGCGCACGTAGTTGTACGAGAACTGCAGCACCTTCGTTGTCAGGCCGTAGTTGCGTGTTTCAGGCACGCGATAAAGGTAGCCGAGCACTTCGAGCGTATGAACAAGGCGTTGCGTCGCACTGCGATCGAGACCGGATGCGCGGGCGATATCGACGAGGGTCATGTGACGGCTGGGGCCGTCGAAGGCGTGCAGCACCTGGAAGGCTTTTTCAGTCGACCCGACGAAGAGCGATGAGCGCTGAGCCGCTTTTTCATCAGGCTTTTCCGGCGTGCCAACGGCGCTTTTGACCATGCTTGTGTAGGGTTTGAAAGTATCGGATTGTGATTATCTCAATTGTAGTGCAATCGAATCACGCGTTTGTAGCCGATTCATGGCCGATTGCTAATTCGTGGAGCATTGATGCTTGCCTCTGTCGCTGAATATCGGATCGCTGCACGGCGGCGCCTGCCGCGCCTTGCGTTTGACTACCTGGATGGAGGCGCCGAGGACGGTGATGCATTGCGGCGTAATAGCGACGCGTACCGGCAGTGGCTGTTCAAGCCGCGCGTGCTCAAGGACGTGTCGCACTGTTCAAGCACGACGGAATTTTTCGGACGTGAAGCGGCCGCGCCGCTGATCGTGGGGCCGACGGGTCTGAACGGACTCTTCTGGCCACGCGCCGACGAACTGCTCGCGCAAACTGCGAGTCGTGCCCGGTTGCCGTTCGTGTTGTCGACTGCATCAACGTCGCTACTGGAAGATGTGCGCGCCGCCGCACCGCAAGGCGACCTGTGGATGCAACTTTATGTGCAACAAGATCGCGGCATTGCCGAGGACTTGATGCGACGCGCAAGCGCCGCGGGTTATTCAACGCTGGTTCTCACCGTCGATGTCCCCGTGCACGGCAAGCGCGATCACGACACGCGCAATGGATTCCGCCTGCCGTTGCGCCTCTCGCCCAAACTTCTTGCCGATTGCGTGACGCATCCGCATTGGTGCTGGCAGATGGCGCGCACCGGTTCCCCGCAATTGAAGAACATTGCGAAGAGCGTGGGCGAGCATGCGGATCTATCGCGTCACGCCGCGATGCTGAGCCGGAAGATGGACTTGACGCTGGGCTGGACCGATCTGGCGTGGGTACGACGGCACTGGAACGGCAAAGTGATCGTCAAGGGCATCATGGGTAGCGACGACGCACTCCTGGCCACTGCGCATGGCGCGGATGGCGTGGTCGTATCGAATCATGGCGGGCGGCAGTTGGGGAGCACGTTCGCGCCGTTGGAACTGCTGCCGGACATAGTGGAAGCAGTGCGCGGAAAGGCGGAAATTTTTATCGATGGCGGAGTGCGGCGCGGCAGCGATGCATTGAAGGCGGTCGCGTTGGGCGCGCGCGGGGTCTTGCTCGGACGAGCGCCGTTGTATGGCCTCGCTTCACGCGGGGAAGCCGGGGCGAGCGAAGTGCTCGCGCTGATGATGGACGAGATGCTGATTTCGCTGCGCTTGCTGGGGTGCCAGGGAATCGGCGATCTCGGTCCGGCGTTTGTCGAGCGCGATGGTTCGCGTGCCGCAGACCTGGTTTATGCAACACGCATGGTTTAGACAACACGATTAGGCAGCCTTATAATCCCGGCCGCCGGAGCGCGTTCACGCCTCCTCGACTGTTACGATTATTTGAAGGATCTATGCCACCACTCCCAGCCTGCCCACTATGCGCGATGGAAAACACCTACGCGGACGCCGATCGCATCATTTGCGCAGACTGCGGTCATGAATGGTCAGCATCAGAAGCCGCTTCAGCCGACGACGACACGAATGCCGTCGTGAAAGATGCCAATGGCAACGTGCTGGCCAACGGCGACTCCGTGGTGCTGATCAAGGACCTGAAAGTGAAGGGCTCGTCAATCACGCTGAAGGTCGGCTCGAAGGTGAAGAGCATCCGGCTGGTCGGCGGCGATCACGAAGTCGACTGCAAGATGGACGCCGGCAGTTTTATGCTGAAAGCCTGCTATTTGAAGAAGGTTTAACGTGCAGCCGGAGTTCGAAAAGCCATCGGCCAAGGATGACTTTTCGAAGAGCTCACGGCACGCGCACAGAACGCGCTTACCTTCCCGTTATTGGATTGCCGTGGTTGTCGGTATCGAAGGTCTGCGACTGGAACGCAAAGAAAAACGCGCGCCACGTTTTGTCCGCATACGCGATCATCAGCGCCCCGTCCTGGTACACGCCGTTATCCTTTTCGTACGGCGCGCCGTTCCCCTGGTTCATATGGATGTCGTGGACGCCATTGCCCGGGACGAATTTGAAATACTGGTCCGGTTTGTTTTCTTCAGGACCCCATCGCGATCCAAATGCGTAAATGATCGACCCTTCCTTGGCCATCGCTGCAACGACCGCGCTTTCCAGTTTGTCTTTCAGGTCATTGGTCGAGCCGGGAGCGTCTGCGGGAACCGGCGTCATTGCCTTGATATCGACCAGGCCGCTGCGCACATAGTCGATGGCGAGACCGCCGGGCGTAGACGGCAGCTTGGTGAAACCGGGCGTCAACGGGCCCAGACCGTTCGTCAATGATTCGGGCAACGTATCCCGCTCTTCGAACAATACCGTTGACGGCGCGTGCGGCGCCGACGACTTGACGTTCGACGCGATCCGGAAAACCGTCGTTCCCGCGTGGACCAGGATTTGATAGTGGTCGTCATCGGCATTGCGAAGATGACCGGTCACGGTGCCCTTAAGCACCCCGTAGTTCACTGCCATGCACCCTCCTCGTGTTAAGACAGGCAGCAACCGCTGCCTCCTGCTTCTTGCACCTTACTCCTGCGCTCGCCCTTGCTCGAACCTTGCGCGCGCCGTTGCCGCGGCCGCCGGGCGACCGAGATCGGGCGCTTCAAAATGTGCAACCTGACGGGTGGCGAGATCGACCGTCACGTAGTCGCTGGGCGACTTCGTAGAACTTCCGTCCGATGTCGCGTGATACTCAATGCGAAGCTGCGCCTGCGTCACGACAATACGCAAATAACCGTAGTGGGTGTCGTCGTAACTTTCCAGGACGACCTGGTCCGTTGAACTGCTGGGCGCCTGGATGACCTGCGGCGCACGCAACGTGGCGTCGCCGTGTTTCGCAAGCTTCGCGAGACCGTGGCCGCCGTTTCCGCACACGAGATAAGGAATATGCGTACCGTCGGCACTGCGCGTGCGAGTGAAGCGCTGATAGTTATGCGCGTGCCCCGACAAGAATGCATGCGGCCAGATCCCGTTCGCAGCGCAGACCTTATCGATCTGGGCCAGCAACTCGACGCTCCATCCGTGCGCTGCGACGGTATAGGGCGGATGGTGATCGGCAATGATCAACGCGCCCTGATAGTTCTCCGACCTGACCCGCTTGAGCGCGGCATCGAGAAACTGAAGCTGGCTTTTACCTACATGCGAATCCGCGATCACGCCCGGATCTTCCAGCGTATTGCTGTACAGCACCAGCACGCGAACGAACGGCGCTTCGAAGGTAAAAAAGACGCCCGGCTGGATCTGCGCGGTACGCGACAAACCACCCGCCTCTGGCGTCACGACGATCTTTTCGGAGCAGAAATTTCGCAGGAAAGCGGCCAGGCTCCTGGCGTGAGCTTCCGGTGAAACCATGCCGTCGTGATTGCCCGCGCAAGCGAGGATAGGCGCCGGATAGTCCCGGTATGGTTCGTAGAACTGGTCGTAGTAGTACTTACCCTCGCCGAAGTTGTAGACCACGTCGCCGAGCAGCAAAGCGAACTGCGGCACTTCGTTCGCGGCCGTCTCCACGAAGTCGGCGGTCATCTTGTCCGCCACCTGGTTCTGCGAGGCCGGACCGCTCGTGTTGCCGCAATCGCCCGTTGCATGAAAAACGAGCTGGCCGCCCGCATTAATCCGGTCGGCGGCGCTCACATTGCCTCCCATCACATCGGCCAGCGTCAGCGTTGGCTCCACTCCGCCTCGCGGCGCAGGGAACGGCAACGGGAACAGCTTGTGTTCAGCATTGAGTTTGTCGATCTCCTTGTAGGCCGCGTTATCGGAAGGATGGGAAACTCGGAATACGGTCGGGTCGGCGGTTGCCTGTGGCTGGGCAAAAACTGGCTGCGCGAGCACGCGGAACCCGAGCGGGTTTTTCTTGCTGGCCACGCCCGGCGATTGCGCTTTGCCGCCGTGCTTTCCTTGCGCGGTTACGCGGCGTGTGGCCGACAATTTGCGGCTTGCTTTCTCGCGACCACCCTTCGTGTTCGACTTTGCTTTCGTCGGCATTCATCCTCCTGGCAGCAATCGATCGATGTGTGCGAGGCGAGGTGCGCAGTACGTTCATTGCGCTCATCGCCGGCCGGTTCGACAAGCTGTCCGCTGAGAAGTGCCATCGAAACGGCGAGCGTCGAAAAACATCCGTTCAATGTCCGGTTGCCATCAAAAAGTCATTAAAAAGGCGTACCGGCAGCGATCATTTGCGGCGCCTTTCGCCTTATGTACGGTCGCAGACACATCGATTTTTGTGAGCGGTATGTAATGTCACCATCGCGACTCTTTCGTCGCGTACAGTGCACCGTTCGACCACCGTAACCGCTTATCAGGTCCTGCGACATTCATGAACGCACCTTCCCTTTCCGACCACCACGTCAGCGATGCCCCCGATAGCCAACGGGTAGGCCGCGCGTTCGCGGCCAGGCTCGACATGACCATCAAACGTTCCGGACTTTCGTCTGGACGCGTGGCGAAATCACTGGGTGTCACTGAAGGAGATGTGGCGCTATGGCGCGCGGGCATCACGCTGCCGCGAGCAGCCGACTGCCGTCGCTTGTCGGAACTCCTGCACGTGGAGATGGCGTGGCTGAACGGTGGGCCGAAGCCAGTTGGGGAAAGCGAGCGCAGGTCCGACAGGGTGAACGCTATCGCATAGCGGCGATGCGAGTCATCAAGGACTTGTTGCCTTCGCCATGCGCCGGACAATTGCCCGGCAGAATCCGCCACGAAGAAGTAGCGCGCATGACCCGGATCGGATCATGCGCGATGCGCCGTCGCGGCAAGGTTTGCCGCTCTCGAAGCTGCGGCATTCGCTGTCGCTACGCGGTCAGACGCGCTGCCGTATCGAAGAACTCAATCCAGCGCGTCACCAAGCCGTCCTTGACCGTGCAGATGTGAACCCACTCCGACTCGAATGGCTTGCCGGTTTCTCTGAGTATCACCCGGACAAACCCGAGAACGACAATATGCTCGTTCGCGTCGATAAACTCCCGGGGTTCGAACACCGTGATCTCCCCGTCCGCGACCAGCTCCTTGAAAAATTGGCCGACCTCCTGCCGGGTACGGCACTGCGTTGGAAAGGGCAATGAGGCGGGGCCTACAATCCGCCAGTCGACCGTCGGCGCGATGCACTCGAGGACTGCCTCGATGTCGCGGCGTCCGAACGCCTGATAAGCCCGCTTCACAACAGCCATGGGCGTGTCCATGAATTCCTCCTTGGGGTGAAAGGATGGCGCGAGACGGTCTACCGGACGAATCGAGTTATCGAAGGTCGATGCTGGTCGGCGGAGCACTTTCATCAAGGCTGCGCCGTCGCCAAGCGGGACCTCACCTACGCTCGACACGCCGTCCCACGTGAGACGGTCAGCCTCGCAATGCCTTAACGCAGCGGCAGCGTCGATAACCACGCATGCCGGTCCATTAAAACGGTTCAGTTCGAATGACCGGGGGTTTCCCCTGCGTCAGGATTCGCAGGTCATGAAGCAGGGAGAATCATCATAAGAACGGGTATGGTTCGGCGTCTTCCAGCTATGCCCGACCTTAAGTGCAATGCCATAACCGGCGCGATGAACGGTGTTATAGGTCGTACCCGGATATAAATCCAGGGTGTCGAGTGCGGATCGACTGCAGCAACACCCGGACCTTCTTAAACAAGGATGCCTAAGTATTAATCAGCTTACTTCGAACGTTCCCTGCTGGCGGCAATACGACAGTCCGGGTGAGCCAATTCGATTTGTCTGCGGGGAAGCCAATGCGTGAGCGAAGTGGTTCAGCGCTCGTCTACGAAGCAAAGCTCCAGCGCGATTTGCCCATTGCCTTCGCGACGTTGAGCGCCTTGTCGGCGGCATTGAGTGCCGTCAGCACGTCGCTGCCGTGATCGGGAATCAGCGCCACGCCAATACTCGCGCCAACATTGACCGTGACCTGCGCGGTCAGCGCAAACGATGCAGACATTTCGCTGATCAGGCGATCCGCGAATGCCGCCGCTTCCTCATGGTTGCGCGCGCTGACCGTGACGACAAATTCGTCACCGCCAATTCGAAACACCATGTCCTCCGGTCCCTTCAATGCGTTGAGACGGCCACCGATCATCACCAGCAACAGGTCCCCCGCCTCGTGGCCGTACTGGTCATTAACCGGTTTGAAGCCATCCAGGTCGATATAAAGAACAGCGGTTTTTACGGGGCCGTCCGACGCGGTTTTGTATCGGGTCTGCGACGCATGGATCAATCCGGCGCGATTCGGCAAGCTGGTCAGCGCATCATGGCGCGCACGGTGATCGTTCTCCCGTTCTGCTTTCATGGTCGAAACGAGCAGTCCATTCAGCCGAAATGCGGCAATGCTCATTGCGACGAGGTAGAACGGAATTTGAATCAGCGTCAGGCTCAGGATGAGCTCTTTGGACATCGCCGCTGCAATACAGCACGGGCCGAGGGACAAAAAAATCATGATCCCGACCAGCCGGGGCGCGCCGAAATTCCGGAAGCAGATGCCCCCCACCATCGCGGCAGCGGACAAGCAGGAGAGCGTGGCGGCAATCCAGTCGGCGCTCAGGATACTGATAAATGCACCGTAACCCACGCTCGCTCCCCAAAGAACGCCGAGGAGCAGATAGACATCGGTGAAAGTCGGCTGTCCGCGCCTCGCCGCACGATGCGCGGCTACCAGCAGGATCAGGCGCGCGCTGCACAGGACGACTTCGATCACCACCCACGCGATAAACGCAGGGCTGGGTTCGCGCAGGGCAATCATGACCGAGACTGCGATGGTGTTAAGAACACCGCCGGCGAAAATAGGCAGCGTGCCAAACAAACTTCCGATCAGCGCGACCCGGATGTCATCGGGTACATCGGGGCCGGAATAACATAACCAGGTTGTGAATCTCCAGCGAGGCAAGCTAAATGGCGCTATTTTCGTATCCATGGATCGATTCATTTTATGCGCGACTGCCGTGTCATATTTGCTCGTCACGGCTAAGGCGCTCATCCGAGCGCCTTAGCCGAATAAGCGGCTATTCTATACTTGGCTTAAGTTACGCGATTGCGCGCACTGCAATGTCAGCGGTATGGATAGCAGCCATTTTGTAGAGTCGATTACAGGATCATCTCCGCCTAGGGGCAATATCGCCGATGCGGATTTCGCACGCTTCGTTAAAGCACGTAACTCAAATCGGATGTTCAGTCGGCCGCTTGTCCGCCACGACGGGTGCCGAACGCTGCGAATTCGATAATCTTTATACTTGGCAAATGCGTAGAGGTCGCGGCTCGGGGCCTGAAGCGCCGAAAGTGCACGGGGTTAACACGCCGACTTCCTGACATGGACGCGGCGTAAAGTTTGAGCGCACGCAAGAGGGTTCTTGACTTGACCCGCGTTCGCCATTCTACTTACGCCCCTACGGGGACCCTGTCGGGGAATGTCTGCCGAAGGCGTTACATGAGGAGAGCAATGCGCGGCCCAACCAAGAAGCAACTGACTTTGATCGAACTGGTCGACCAGGGCTTAAGCGTCGAGGAAATCGCGACGCGCACCGGGAAACTGGTGGCATCGGTTCATAAGCAATTGAACCGGGTTCGACGCAAAGTGCGCGAAGGGCATTTCGCACCTTCCCCTCTGCCCATCGAGCGCGCCGCGGCGACCCCGCGCGTCTATCTCGCGGGCTTTGACGTCTTCCGCAGTGACGCGCTCAATCACGGCCAGCACCTGAAAGCGCTCTGCCAGGCGCGCGGAATGATCGGTCTCTATCCGCTGGACGGACAGGTTCCCGATGAGCTTGAGCCCCGTGCAAAAGCGCAGTGGATTTGCCGCGCGAACATGGATGCCATTCGTTCCGCCGATGTCGTCCTCGCCAACCTGAATGACTTTCGCGGAGTCGGCGAGCCGGACAGCGGCACCGCGTTCGAAGTCGGTTTTGCCGCCGCGCTCGGCAAGCCGATATGGGCGTATACCGATGACGACCGCTCGCTGCTCGAGCGTGTATCGGTGAAGACAGACGAATCCGCTGCGTATTGTGCAAACGGTTTCGTAGTCGAGGACTTCGGCTTGAACATGAATCTCATGCTTGCGTGCACCGCCCGTGTTGTTGTGGGCGGCCCGCAAGCTTGCCTGGACGCGATGCTCGCAAGCGGGCAGTTCTAATCGTTTTTAATCGTTAGCGGCCATTGGCTCAGTGAAGACCGCCTAGTGAAGACCGCCTAGCGAAAACCGCCTAGCGAAATAGCGGGCTTGCCGTCGAGCCTTTGGGCGCACCTGCGATATCCGACCGCACGATCACCGCGTATCTTCTTTCGGATTGAACAACGCGTAAGCCGCATGGCTCCCTGCCTGCTCCTTAACTAAGCCCGCACTATCGTAATACCCGCGTCCTCTAGCGGCTTGGTCAATGCAAGCTCCGCCGCTTGCTCGACGATGATCGTCTGAGCCAGCGTGATGTCGCCGATCACGTACTGCGACGCGGCGTTGATCTTATCGGATGACGCCAGCACCACCGTTTCCGCCGCACGAGCGGCAAGGGCGCGCTTGACGAACGCCTCCTCGAAATTACCGGTACTCAGGCCTGCAGTCGGATGCACCCCAGTCACGCCCATGAAATAGATGTCGGCCTGGATATGCGACATCGCTTCAACGGCGGCGGCGCCGACTGTCACGATTGAATGCTTGTAAAGCCGGCCGCCGATGACAATCACTTCAATCAACGGATGATCGACCAGCCCGACGGCGACGCTCGGACTATGCGTCACCACCGTTGCCTGTAAATCGTGCGGGATCTGGCGGATAAGTTCAGCGGAGGTCGTACCGCCGTCGATGATCACCACCTGTCCGGTCTCGATCATGGCCGCCGCCGCGGTGGCAATCGCGCGCTTGGCCGTCGACTCCAGGCCTCTTCGCTCAGCGAACGGCGCCACGGCCGTAGAAGCGGGCAGCGCGCCGCCGTGAACGCGCTGCAGCAAACCCTCGCCGGCCAACTCACGGAGATCGCGCCGCACCGTGTCTTCGGATACCCCGAACGTCTCGCTGAGTTGTTTGGCGAGCACCTGTCCATCACGCGCCAGGGTTTTGAGAATCGCTTTCTTGCGTTGGGAGGTCAGCATGGCATTTGCACGAAATATCTTGATATTGCACGAACTTGCACGATACCATGACTGCTCCTTTTGCGCGACGTGGAGTTGATGACATGGTGGCTACAAAAGACAGGGTTCGCATTATCGACTCGACGGTTCTGTCCAACGACTGGTACGTGCTGAAGAAGACGACATTCGACTTCCAGCGCCGTGACGGGGCGTGGCAACGTCAAAGCCGCGAGACCTACGATCGGGGCAACGGAGCGGCGATTCTGCTGTTCAATCGCGACCGGCGGACCGTCGTGCTGACCCGGCAATTCAGGTTGCCTGCGTTCGTCAACGGCCACGACGGCATGATGATCGAGGCGGCCGCCGGACTGCTCGACAATGCCTCGCCGGAGCAGCGAATCCGCGCCGAAGCGGAAGAGGAAACGGGGTATCGGGTGGAGAACGTGCAGAAGGTTTTTGAAGCGTACATGAGCCCCGGTTCCGTGACGGAGAAGCTGCATTTCTTCATCGCCGAGTACGACGCTTCGACGCGCGTGGGACACGGCGGCGGCGTGGAGGCAGAGGGCGAGGATCTTGAAGTGCTTGAGCTGACGCTTGATGATGCGCTGAGTGCGGTGCGTCGCGGCGAGATCGTCGATGCGAAAACCATCATGCTGCTGCAGTTCGCCGCATTGAACCGTGTGCTTGAAAGGAGTGCGCCGTGAGACCTCAACTGATACTCATCGCGGGACCGTACCGCAGCGGCACGAATGGGGACGCCGCGTTGATTGCCGGCAATCTTCATCGGCTTGAAGAGGCTGCATTGCAGGTCTACCGGCTCGGACATATGCCGATGATCGGCGAGTGGGTAGCGCTTCCGCTAGCGGTTGCGGCTGGCTCCAAAGCGGTAGGCGACGCGATCAGCGAAACGTTCTTGTACCCGGTCGCGAATCGCCTGATACGGCAATGCGATGCGGTGTATCGAATTGACGGCGCATCCCAAGGCGCCGATGCCGATGTGCGTCTGGCAGAAGAACTCGGATTGCCAGTTTATAGAAGTCCTGATGATATTCAGAAGGTACCAACTAACACCAACGCGCCTCACATCCCGTAAAAGAGATCAACACAAGACCCGCGCTCCAGGGCGCAGGTCGGCGCATTCCATCGTTCAGTTCACGCTGAAACTTAGGCTAGTGCGGCAAGCCATAATCCGGGCACGCCGCTCATCTTCCTGCGGCGCGAATTCACCGCTCCGACCGATGAAAACTCCCCTTGCCCGAGAACCAGACACCTTTGTTGATCTGATCCTCCTCCTGCTGCTATCGACGCTATGGGGTGCTTCGTACGCGTTGATCAGGATTGGCGTTGAGACTATTCCTCCCATCACGCTGATTGCCGCAAGGACCTTGATCGCGGGATCAATTCTGTTGGGCTGGATGATCTTGAAGGGGATTCCGATGCCTCGCGACCCCGTAATCTGGCGGCGGTTTTTCGTGCAGGCAATGCTAAACAGCGTCGTGCCTTTTACGCTGATAGCGTGGGCTGAACGCTCGGTGGAAGCGGGACTCGCCACCATTCTGAATTCAGCTTCCCCCGTTCTCGCCTTTCTAGGAGCATGGCTGATCACGCGCCATGAATCGGTCACGCCCCGGAAGTTATTCGGCGTCACGGCAGGGCTGGTTGGAATATGCCTCGTCGTGGGTACGACCGCGTTTCACGGGCTGGGGAATCAACTACTGGCTCAGTTGGCTATTGTCGCTGCAACGGTCTGCTACGCAGGCGCGGCGCTCTATGGGCGTTCGTTCAAAGGATTGCCCGCGGCCGCGCCCGCAGCAGGGTCGCTACTCGTTGGGGCCGTGCTGCTCGTTCCTGTCAGTGTCTTCGTTGACAAGCCCTGGACCCTGCATCCGTCGAACCATTCGCTCGTAGCGCTGATCGCACTTTCGGTCTTTTCAACCGCATTGGCGTTTCTGGTTTATTTCCGGCTGGTGCAGACCCTGGGACCCGTCGGGACCACCGCGCAAGCCTATTTGCGAGTACCGATCGGGGTAGCCATAGGCGTGGGGTTCCTGGGTGAAACGCTGGCACCGTCGGCATGGTCGGGCCTGGTGTGCGTGGTCGCCGGCGTTGCCGCCATGACAATCCCTTCGCGAAAACCCAGTCCATTAACGACTTAGCCGCCGACGCAATGACCGACGCTGGCGGAGATTCCGCGCCTTGGCGTTTTCCCCTAAGCAAGCCTCCAAACAAACACAACTACGCCAGAAAACGCTCATCGATTAGCGGCAATATCAAGCCTTCGACATGGAGGTTGGATCATGGTCTCGCTGCAATTGCTGCTCGTCTTTATTGGGGCCCTCGCGATCGTCTACGCACTCCCTGGCCCGGACATGGCGCTCATCCTGCAGAGCAGTTCTTCTCATGGCCTGGAGCACGGGCTTTCGACCGCTGCCGGTCTGGCAATCGCCCGCAGCCTGCATGTGACGTTGTCGGCGCTGGGCGTTGCAGCGTTGCTGCGCAGTGCGCCGTGGCTCTATGAAGGCGTACGGATTGCCGGAGCGCTTTATCTCGCCTACGTGGCGATCCAGATTTTCCGTTCGCCGGCGTTCGGTCTCGACGACAACAATGTGACGTCGAAGACGCGTCAGTCGTTGCGCGCCTCGCTGTCGAAGGGCGTGCTGAGCAGCCTGCTCAATCCGAAAGCGCTGCTGTTCTGTTCGGTCTTGCTACCGCAATTCGTGCACCCCGAGGCAGGCGCGGTCTGGTCGCAGGTTCTTGAACTGGGCGTCGTACTAGTCGTGATCGGCGCGGTGTTCGACACAACACTGGCGTTCTCCGCCGTGCGGTTGTCGCGCTGGTTGCGCAGTCATCCGCGCGCTCAGGTCCTGCAGCGCTGGACGTTCTCGGCCGCGTTGCTGGCGTTTGCGTTGAGGTTGTCGATTGAGTGAAATGGCTTTCGGCCCGCTTGTTTAAACCAGCGGGCCGTCGACTTGCTTGCTCCTGATCGCCACCAGTATTGAACTGCCGACAATCAGCAAGATACCCAGCAGCGACACCATGCCGACCATCTCTCCCCAGACCACATAACCAAAGATCGCCGCCCAGACAATGCTCGTGTAGTTATACGGCGCGAGTGCGCTTGCATCGGCTTGACGAAACGCCATGGTCAACAGCAATTGCCCAGTGCCTGCCAGGACACCGAGCAAGGCCATGACGCCGAGGAAATCGAGCGTCGGCGTTTGCCACGCGAAAAAAAGCGAAAGCCCGCTGACAAGCGCGCCGATCGCGGTGAAGTAAAGCACGGTGACACTCGAATCATTCGATGCACGGATACGCTTGATTTGCAAAATCGATAACGCTCCGAACACCGCGCTTGCTACAAGAAGCACCGGGCCAAGCCAACTCGTCTGATCGCTGCTTGGACGCACGACCAGCAGCACGCCGATAAACCCGATCGCAGCCGCGCCCGCATCACGTCGCCTTAGCGTTTCCTTGAGAAGCAAGGGCGCCAGCACGATCACGAAGATCGTCTCCGAATAGACGATAGCAACCGCTTCGCTCAAAGGCACGTAAGGCAATCCCGCGAAGAACAAGCCAAGTGCGCACAGCAAGGTAATCGCGCGGAGTGTCTGCGCCCGAAAATCCAAAGTCCTTAGCCGCTCGCTCAATGGTTTGCCTTGCAGGCACATTGCGAACGCGGGCAATAGGCCGAACACCATTCGAAAGAACGTGATCTCGTTAGCGGGGTATTTCAGGCTGACCGACTTAGCCAGCGCATCGACCACGGCAAAGCAAAACATGGCGGCGAGAATTTGCATGATGCTGCGCAGCGGCACCGCTCTGCTTTGGGCGATAGATGAAGACATAGTGATGACAGCTCGAAGGAAACGCGGCGTCTCCGCGCAAGCGTCCCGGGATAAAGCAGGTGGCCGTGAACGATAGCTGCCAAGCGAAATATGACCGCTTAAGTCGAGCGAATCCGATACGAGAACCGGCTTGTCTGGACACCGCGTAGCTTATCACCGGATGACGGGGCATCAGGTGATGCTTTTGCTCACGCTATTGATCAAAAACGACGCGGTGTTTTCGCCCGGTGACGGATTAAATCATCTTGCTGACGGCTTAAGGCATTCCTCTTTAGCGGGAATGTGCTTAGCGTGATGGGTGAAGTTCGGATTTAGCTTTAAGACGTCCGGCACGCCGGACGCCGAAGCGTTTGCTTACGCCGTTGCATCGCTGGCAATAATGGCGCCTTCCTCTTTTAGCGCGTGAATCCGCTCATCGGAGAAACCATATTCCCGCAGCACTTCCGCCGTGTGCTGACCTAGCAGCGGCGCGGGCATAGGGGACTCGGTACGTCCATCAGAGAAGTGAATCGGCAAGCCCAGACCGCGCATGCGCCCCGCTACCGGATGCGTCGTCTCGACAATCATTCCGCGCGCCAGCGCTTGTTCATGCACCACCGCTTCGGGCACGCCGAGCACTGGCCCCGACGGCAGGCCGATTGCATCGAATGCGGCAAGCCATTCGTTCGTCGTTCGCTCGACGAGCCTCGCTGTCAGGATTTCGACCAGCGCTCCCCGATATTTCAAGCGCCCGGCATTGGTCCTGAAACGCTCATCCTCCTCAAGCCCCGGAATATCCAGCGCGCCGACCAGCCGCTCGTAGTTGCTCTGATTCGCCGCGCCGATATTCACCCAGCCGTCGCGGGTCCGGAAGGCCTGATACGGCGCGCTGGTCGGATTAGCGGAGCCTGCCTTGGGCAACACGGTGCCATCAGCGAAGTAGTTGGCGAAAGCCCAGTACATCTGCTGCAAACCCGCTTCGAATAGCGAGGTGTCGACCATCTGGCCCCGCCCGGTCTGTTGCTTGGCCGAGTACGCCGCGCAAATTCCAAGCGCGGCGAGAATGCCCGCGTTGATATCGGTGACCGGTGAGCCTGCCTTGATCGGCGCCTGACCCGGTTCGCCGGTCATGCTCATGAGACCGCTCATGCCCTGCGCGATCAGGTCGAAACCGCCTTTGTCGGCCATGGGTCCGCTACGGCCAAAACCCGATATCGCGCAATAGATCAGGCCGGGATTTTCCGCCTTGAGCGCTTCATAACCCATACCGAGTTTTTCCATCGTGCCACGACGGTAGTTCTCGGTGACCACGTCGGCGGTGGCGAGCATCTTGCGCAGCACTTCACGGCCGCCCTCTGTCTTGAGGTTGATGGCCACACCGCGTTTGTTGCGGTTCACGATCATGAACGACGCTGACTCTCCCCCTTCCAGGATGGGGGCGAAGCGGCGACAATCGTCACCGCCGGGAATCTTTTCGACCTTGATGACGTCGGCGCCCATGTCGGCGAGCATCATTCCGCACACCGGGCCCGACATGATGTGAGCCAGTTCGATCACCTTCATTCCACTTAACGGACCCATGGTCATTTCCCTATGAAAGTTGGTTTTGACTTCGCTTCGAATGCCGCCACGCCGATGCGCAAATCCTCGGTGTCGAAGCAGTCGAAACTCGTTTCGATTTCATCGGCGGACAGCGGCGCCGGGTCGGCTAAGCGGCGGGCGGCCTGCTTGTGCCAGCGTGCGACAAGCGGTGCGCCCCGGCTGATGCGCCGTGCGGTGGCGAGCGTTTCGGCTTCGACTGCATCGTCGGCTACC
>NZ_JAQGMM010000023.1 GCF_028292365.1 Caballeronia sp. | reverse complement strand
GCAAAATGCCCGCGCGTTGTGCGCAGGCAGTTACGACGTCCTCGATCAAAGCAGCGACAACGGCCAGAACAACCTGTTGATTGCGTGCAAAGCGCAGTAACGCCGGGCCTTGTTCAACTCAGGCTCTAATCCGGCGCCGGGTGAGCGGGCAGGTTGAGCAGCAGGCGAATCAGGTCGACCTGACGATTCGTTGCCGTCTTCTGATAGATCGCCTGCAACTGTTTGCGCACGGTGTCGTGCTGGACGCCAATTTGGTTGGCAATCTCTTTGGGCGTGCGCCCTTCCGCTATATGACAGGCCACGCGGCACTCTGCCGGTGTCAGGTCGAACGCACTCGCGAGCAGATCCGAATCGACAATTGGCGGTGAATCCGGGTGATAGAACGTGAGCAGCGCGGCGTGCCCACGGTTCGTTGTGACCGGGTGATAAAACACGTATAGCGCGTCTTGACCGGTGGACTCATCGTGGTGATCTTCCGTCAGCCGAAGCATCCTGTACGCCGGCGTCACATCAACCGTCGCATGACATTCTTCCAAAATCTGCCGTTGCGCGGCCCCTTGCAATTCAAGCTTTCCTTCGGCGACCTGAACCAACCTGGTTCGTCCCAGCATCTGCGTGCTTGCATCGTTAAAACGGAGCAGTGTCCCGTTCAGCGCGACGAGCATGGCCGGCTGACGCCATTCGTCGAGAACGGGAACACGGGCGAAAAGCTCAGGCGTCGCGAAGTAACGCACGTCCTGAAGTTGTGCAGCGCGTGAAAGATGCGGCATCAGGCGATCGAGCCAGCGCGGCTCCGGTTCGACTAGAGCCTCCCTCTCCGAGTCAAACTCACAAACCAGCGTGACCAGCAATTTGCCGGTATCGAGAATAGGCCGGCTTGAAATATGTGCCGACGCAATAATGTTCCCGGAATCAGCGCTTTTCTGATCCAATTCAAACCGCGCAAACGATTCAATTGGATTTTTCATCGATTCCGCTGCCCGATTTCCAGAGACGGTGTAATGATTTTTATTTGCCAAATTTCCGAAACTTTCGGAATGAGGATTAGCGGACTGCTTATCGTTGATACTGTTCACGGTAATCCAGACCGCGCGGGCGCCAATCAAGCCGGCGATCGCAGCACATACGGCATGCCAGGCGCGCGGTTGGGTGAGCGTTTCATATATAGCGTTGACAGCGTGGTCATATTGGTCGCTTTCAAGAAGCATCCATTTTCTCCTGTCATGCGGATAATTTGCCGATCCGAGATGTCGGCTTATTGCATTTTTACTGTTCCGCATTTGCGGAATATACAACACCCCGCCTGTTTAGATACTCTGCAGGAAGTCCTTCCAGGCCTGCGCTGCCTTCGTTCTGGCGGCGTGTTCGCGCATTGCGCGAACCTCAGAGCATCCAACTTGTGACAGCGGAAACGGTTATCTGTTCCGCGTGTTGCGTCGAACTCGTTCGATAAAAAGTAAAAATAACATCTACCATGGAGTAGTGAATGAATCATCGGCAAATCGAAACGGATATTCTCCATCTGGAGCAAGTAATCGGAAGAATCTCCGCTGACGATCGCATTCCTTTGTCTTACTGGCGTAACCGGGTTGATCTCGTGGCATCCCGTGCTCTTGTGCCCGCCCAGCAATCGCGCATGCAACGAATCAACGACCGGCTCGAACAACTTGAAGCCGGCATCGGATTGAATTGCTCACTGGTTTAAAACTTGTGTAAGGCAATGTGGTTTAATTTCCGGTTTTTGTGTCACGGAGTTGCAACCGAAGTAAATCTTTCCTTGGAGTCTAATTCCCGGCGTGCTTAAATGATGGGCTGAGAATTGCGTACAAAGAGGGATATTGAATGTCCGACGCGGGATTCAGCGCCACGCGCCTTGAGCGCACACGTACCGCGATGCAGCAGTTCGTCGAGACCGGCGACGTCGCCGGCTGCGTCAGCTTGGTCTGGCGCCATGGCGAAATAGCCCGGGTCGATACCCTGGGCCACAGCGACATCGACACGCTCACACCCATGACGCGCGACACGCTGTTCCGCATAGCTTCAATGACGAAACCCGTGACGAGCGTCGCCGCCTTGATGCTGGTGGAAGAAGGCCGCATTGCACTCGATGACCCGGTGTCGCGCTGGTTGCCTGAACTGGCCAACCCCAAGGTGCTCGCCGACCCGGCCGCGCCGCTCGACCGCACAGAACCCGCTCGCGCCCCCATCACCTTGCTCGATCTGCTTACGCACCGCGCCGGATTTGCCTATCACTTCACTGCGTCCGGCGCGCTAGCCGACGCCTACAGCAATATCTTCAACGATGTTGATGGATTGGCGGACCCTGGCGCGTGGCTGCGGCGTGTGGCCGAACTACCCTTGATATTCCAGCCGGGCACGCGCTGGCACTACGGCATCTCCACCGATGTCCTTGGTGCGCTGATCCAGCGCATCAGTGGCATGTCGCTTGAGGCGTTCTTTCGTACACGCATCTTCGAGCCACTGGCAATGACAGACACTGGCTTCGTGGTGCCGCCTGAAAAACTCGGGCGATTGTCGGTGGCTTATGCCATTGATCCAGCTACGCGGCAACGTGTGGTGGAAGATCATCCGGCATCGAGCCGCTTTGCCAAACCCGGACGCTTTCAAAACGGCGGCGGCGGTCTTGTTTCCACTGCCGACGACTATCTGCGTTTCGCGCGCCTGCTGCTCGGCCGCGGCCGTCTGCAAGGCCACGCCGATGAACGCGCGCGCGGTCCGCGTCTGCTGACGCATCGGTCAGTGGACCTCATGCGCACGAATTTCCTGTCTCGTGATCAGCGCCGCATTCCGGCGTTCGGTCAGATCGTGTGGGGAGGTCAAGGGTTTGGATTGGGCTTGGCCATCGTGGACGATCCAGCGCAACAACGCACGCTCGGTTATCGTTCCGTGGGTTCGTTCGGCTGGCCCGGCGCGCTCGGCACGAGCTGGTTCGCTGATCCGGTTGAAAACATGATCGGCATCATGCTGATCCAGCGACGCAGCGTGGAACCCTTTCCGATGGCAGCCGTATTCGAGCGCCATCTGTATGACGCCATCGACGATTAAGCGGTGACGCTGGCGCTCATGCCAAATTCAGAGAGCAGCTTATGGCCACCTACAAGCAACTGACCGCACAACTCGAAAAACTGCATAAGGAAGTTGCGATTGCACAGCAGAAGGAAATCGCGGCTGTGATTGAAGAGATCAAACGCAAGATTGTTGACTACGACCTGACCGCCGAAGAGCTGGGCTTTTCAGCGAAGCGCGGCAGGCCGGCCAAGAAGGCGCCGTTGCCGCCGAAGTATCGTGATCCGAAGACAGGCGAGACATGGAGCGGGCGCGGGCGCCCACCGGGCTGGCTCGCGGGGCGCAACAAGGAACGCTTCCTGATTGGTGTTTGATTGTTCAATGACGCTCAATGCAAGGTCTCTCGCAACAGCGTCACGTCGTAGCCGAGCGTGCGTACGCGATTGACCAATGCCGTGCGTTGCTCGGCCGATGGCTTCGCTTCACGCGTGAGGATCCAGAGATACTTGCCGCTCGGTTCGCCGACGATGGACCACGTGTAGTCATCGGCGTGATCGAGCACCCAGTAATCCCCAACGTAGAACGGTCCGAAGAACGACACTTTGAGCTTCGCGTTGTTCGCATCCGGGACGATCTTCGCCTTCCCTTCGGACGACCTGAAGGCTCCATTCACTCCACCAGTCCGACACGAATTGACGATGGAAAGCAGCCCGTCATCGCGTTTTGCATAGTTTGCCGTGACCGCTTCGCAGCCACGTTCGAAGCGGTTTTCATAGCGTGCAAATTCGAACCATTGACCCAGGTAACGATCGAGATCGACCGGCTTCGCAGGCTCGGGCACCTGCGCGTTGCCGCTCTTGTTGCTGCCGGCCATTGCGCATGCAGCCAGCAGGCCCAGTCCGCCGATCACCAGCAAAGCCGTTGTGCCGATGGTGACGGATCGTTTGAATTTCATGATGGTCCTCGTTGTGATTGAGCGGCATTTAAGCGGCATTTGCGTGATACATGTCGCTGTATGAGCAAGCTTCATTCCGTTGTTTCGAGTCCCGCATAGCCTCACCTATAGCGTGATGAAGTTATCGAAAAGCACTGTCAGGAAGCACTCAAAGCTCACCTGCACGCGTACCAACTGTTTTAACAACGGGTCGCAACTCATTGATAGAGAACGCTTTAACGCGGCACAGGCAGCGCATCGCAAGAGCCGCTCGAAGCTCTTAATGTGCTTTCTCAACATCGCAGGATCACCCTCCCGTATAACCTCACCTATAGCGTCACTCGCTTCACGCTTACGCGAGCGGAGGGTCGAGTTTGTGTTGCGCATAGCCCTTGCGAAACGTGGTGAAGATCTCAAAGCGATGTCGGAGAGAAGCCGTGCAAGCCTTATAGATAAAGGCTTTTAGCGGTATACCTCAAGCACTTGCTGAAGCCAGCTTACCCCTTCGATCTAGTTAGCGATACTTGCAAATCGCCTTAAGCGTGAGTTTTTGTCGAGTCATGCAACTCACCTCGCGCGGCTCCCGAAATCGCTCACCTTTATAAAGCTCGCTCTGCGCCGAGCGGATTCAGCCGCTATGCTCTTGGCCTCATTCACTTGGCTCCGCTGCTCATGTCGTCGCTGGTCTTATCGCTTTTCACTCCGCTCCTGAAGATCATTCTTCCTGTGTTCGCGTTGATCTTTGCGGGTTATGCGTGTCGCAAGACCAATCGGCTGGGACCGAATGCGTCGTCGGAACTGAATCGGTTCGTGGTCTATCTTGCGTTGCCCGCGCTGCTCTTTGACATCATGGCGACCACGCCATGGCATGCGCTAGATCAGCCTGCGTTCATAGCAGTGTTTGGACTGGGTGCGGGTGGGGTCTTTGTGTTGACCGTGCTGATCCGATTAAAACAGTCGCGTCACCTCGCCGATGCCAGCCTCGACGGTCTCAACGCTGCGTATCCCAATGCGGGTTTCATCGGCTTGCCGTTATGCATGCTCGCCTTCGGTCACGCGAGCCTCGCGCCCGCGGTGATTGCGACGATCATGACGGTGTGCGTGCTATTCGCTGTGGCTATTGTGCTGATCGAACTGGGTCTGCAGACCGAGAAGAAATTGGTTGCCACGCTTGGCAAGGTGGTCAGGTCGCTGGTCACCAATCCGTTGTTGTTCGCGCCGTTTGCGGGCTGGTTGTGCAGCGGAGCGGGGCTCACTATCTCGGGTGGTGCGGACACGTTTCTCAAGTTGCTGGGCGCAGCGGCAAGCCCGTGCGCACTCGTTGCGCTCGGGCTGTTTCTTGCCGGGAAGTCAGAAGGCGGCGCGGCTAAAACTACCACCATGCTGGTCTTGGCCAAGCTCACTGCGCAACCGTTGCTGACATGGTGGCTGGCGTTTCACGTGTTCGCACTGCCGGTGTTGTGGGCGAAGACGGCGGTCATACTCAGCGCGTTACCCACGGGGACGGGGCCGTTCATGCTCGCGGAATTTTATAAGCGGGAGGCGGCGGTGACGTCCAGCACCATTCTGTTTTCCACGGTCATCTCATTGATCACGATCACGGTGTGCCTTGCCGCGTTGAGCTGATAGCGAAGTGCGCGGTCTCGGTGCGGCGGAAGTCCAAATAACGCCGCCTCGCCGAAGGGGTGCAAATAACCTTTTTTCCTTCAGGGTCAAGACTATTGCGCGTTGAAGGGATTGGATCCTGTCGAGAAATATCGCAAGGGAACCCTCGAAGACTTGGCTAAGCTGACACAGGAATTCAGCTCTGGTGACAACGTCAAGGAAAACGCCCGCAAGCTCTTTACGCTGCAACTCCTGAACATCGCGCTGAGAAATGCGGACGCACACCTGAAGAATTTCGCCGTGACGTATACCACCGCAGAGGATGTCCGCCTGGCACCCGTCTATGACATCGTCACGGTGACCGTCTATCCGCGATACAGGACGAATCTTCCAGCGCTGCCTCTGTACGGTAAGCGCGTATGGGCGTCGGGCAAAGCATTTGTACGCTATGGCGGCGCGTGGCTAGGCCTGACCACCGCCGACATGACTAATAGCGTGAAGCGTATTACCGCAGCAGTGCAAAGTGTCCTGCCTCTTGTAAGAGAATGTGCCGAGCGTTTCCCGGGCTTTCAGGAAGTGGCCAAAGGTAATGCTCGACGCGTGGGCGCAAGGTCTTGAAGACATAAGGCCCGATGCCAAACCCGGCAAGAGTACGCCGGCGCTTCTGCGTGAGCAGGCAGGATTCTCAAACCCGGACGGGCTGAAACACCGCAAGG
>NZ_JAQGMM010000022.1 GCF_028292365.1 Caballeronia sp. | reverse complement strand
CGGGCACGCGTATTCCGTTCGTCGTGATCTCGCCGTGGGCGAAGGTGAACTACGTGGATCACACGCAGATTACCCAGGCTTCGGTGGTTCGCTTCATTGAAGACAACTGGCTCAACGGTGCGCGTCTTGGTGGCGGTTCGTTTGACGCCACTGCGGGCAGCATCAACGGCATGTTCAACTTCAGCGGTCCGGGTAACAACCCGACGCTGTTCGTCGATCCGAACCTGGGTACACCGGTCGCATCGGTTCCCACGATCTGATTGTTGCCTGAACGCCCGCGTCAGGTCACCGGCGCGGACGAATATGTTTTTGCTGCGTCGCCGCCGGGCAATTGACCGGCGGCGTTTTTTCAATGCTGCTTCTGCTTCCTGGCTCACATGTCGCACACCGTCATACCTCCGGTTACGCCCGCCACTGGCGAGAAGCCACGCCTCCCCCGCTCGAAACACGTCTTGCTCGGATGCATCGCCGCCGTGGTTCTCGGCGCCGCCGGATTCAGCGCATGGGCCGTCGCGTTCCCCTCGCAAGTACCGGCCCGCGTGGGCGCTATCGTGGAAGACCTGACGGGTGCCAATCCGGATCCTGTCGTACTCTCCCGTCCGCCGGTCGCGCCGTTGAGCGCGGTGGCACAACTCGGCCAGAAGCTTTTCTTCGACGAGTCGCTGTCTGCTTCCGGGAAACAATCGTGTGCGTCCTGCCACAGCCCGGACCATGCGTACGGCCCGCCGAACAAACTCTCCGTGCAGTTGGGCGGACCGCACATGACGCTCGAAGGCTACCGTCCGCCGCCTTCGCTGATGTACCTGTATTTGCAGCCTAACTTCAGCATTGGCCCCGATGCCGGCGAAGCCGAAGCGCCGCCGGATTTCGCCGCCCTCGCCTCGCAAGCCGCTGGCGCCGCCAAGGCGCAAAAGAATGCGGGCGTCGCGCCCGCTGCGCCGGCCATGGTGCCGCAAGGCGGTTTCTTCTGGGACGGCCGCGCCGATACGCTGCAGGCACAAGCGTCCGGCCCCATGCTCAACCCTGTGGAAATGGCCAACACCAGCGAAACCGATGTCGCCGCGAAATTGCAGCGCACCGCTTACAAGGACGACTTCACCAAGCTGTTCGGCGCAAATATTTTCCAGAGCACCCAGCTCACCGTCTCCGAGGCCATGTTCGCGATCGCGCGCTATCAGGTCGAAGAGCAGTCGTTCCACCCATACTCGAGCAAGTACGATTACTGGCTCGAAGGCAAGGCGCGGCTCTCGCAAGCGGAGTTGCATGGCTTGCGCCTCTTCAACGATCCAGACAAGGCCAACTGCGCCGGCTGCCATTTGTCCAAGCCCAGTGCCGACGGTATCCCGCCGATGTTCACCGACTACCAGTACGAAGCGCTCGGTGTTCCGCGTAACACCACGCTTGCTGTCAACCACGATCCGAAGTTCTTCGACATGGGCGTATGCGGCCCGTTCCGTGACGACATAAAGGACCAGACGCAGTATTGCGGCATGTTCCTCACGCCCACGCTCCGGAACTCCGCAACACGGCAAGTGTTCTTCCATAACGGCGTCTATCATTCGCTCGACGACGTCATGTCGTTCTACAACGACCGCAATACCGCGCCGCAGAAGTTCTATCCGAAAGGTGCCGACGGCAAGGTCAACAAGTACGACGACCTGCCGGCGAAGTTCCACGCGAACGTCGACGTAACCGACGCACCGTTCGATCGCAAGTTCGGCGAAAAGCCCGCGATGACGGATCAGGAGATGAAGGACATCATCGCGTTCCTGCATACCCTGACCGACGGTTATCAAAAAGGCAGCTAATCCGCTCGATCAGCTTTTGGCGAGCTTGATGCTGGAGGCGTCCGCGGTCAGGTAACCGACCGTGGCGCCGAAGCGGTCCTTGTAGTTGGCTCGCACAAGCGGATCCAACGCGGCCTTCACCTTGTCGTGAACCGGGCTTTCCCAATCGCCCGCGTGCTGGAAATTGCTCATGATGTAAGTCCAGCCGTTGATCTCGTCAACCGCATGAAGGCCAGTCGATTCCGCGCCGGCCGGACACGACAGCACACGCGACAAGGTCTGCGTGTCCACGTTGTAGGCCCACAAGAAATTGTTCACGTGCATGCTCGAATCTTCACCGATGAACAGCGTGCGCAACTTTTCCGAGAATTTCACGTTGTCCGGGTTCGCGATCTTGCTCGCGCTCGCGGTATTGCCGAGCGCATCGGCCGGTGAAAGATCTTCGCCCACCAGCGCTGCCGGCGCGGCCATGTCGACCGGCACCCATTCGCTGTTGATCGCGGCGCCGCTCGTGTCCCTCTGCCCTGCTTTCAGGTTCAACGCGTAGACCGCCCCGGCGTTGATGATTTTATCGACGGCTACATCGGTTGATGCCGCGTTGCCCTTCACCATCGACTTCTCGATGCGTGACATCGCGCTGTACACGATCTTGTCCTTCGCGTTGATCGTCGTGCCTTCGAGCTTCGTAAAGCCCATGCTCCCGCCGATATACGCCGCATAGCGGTGCGTCTCCAGATACGCGGCCGCCTTCTCCATGCCGGGCTTGATGCGGATCCAGTTGAACGTGCCGTTGAAATTGATCTTCGTGAAGCTCGCGTCGAGCGGGTCCTTGGTGCTCACGTCCATGATGTCGGACGCTTGCAGCTTCGAAGCCATCGCTTCAATCTCCGCACTCGTCGCGCTGCCAATCCTGATCCACGTCAGGTTGGCCGAGCCCGCGCCCGCCGATGATGTCTGCGCCCACTTCGCCACATACAGCGTGCCCGAGGACAGGTCCTCCGCACGATCCGCGATGAACATGAAGAGGCCGCCGTTGGTCGCGTCGTCACCCATCATGACGGTGCGTTTGTCCGGCATGACCTGCACCAGTTCGTGCGAGATGCGTCCGAGGTTGTAGTGTTTCCTGATGGTGCCGGTGCCGTCCGGGTTCACCGTGACTTCCGGAAGATGACCATAGTTGTAGGGGTTGGCGCGGGTCGCGTCGCCATAGAGACTAGTGCTGAACGCCTTGAACTGTGCGTTGGTTGCAATGGTCGTTGCGTCTGGCTCGTACTCTTCGCTTGCGAGATGCGTGTTCCACGGCGACAAGCTCGCGCCGCACGTGATCCACAATCCGTTCGCCTTCGACGTATCCACGTTGTGATATTTCACGAGCGTGAGTTTGCCAGTCGTCTGATCCTGGTCGAGTGTGAGCACGGCGATAGGCGAAGGCAACTGTCCATACGTCGACACCAGGCTCTGGTCGCGCGTCGCGTATTCGAACTGCACGACTGCGAATACGGCCTTTCCCTTGATGCCGGCAACCGTAGGCTTATCAAGTGACAGCAGTGAGGTCCCATCCGGGCAATCCGAGAAGAACTGGCGCTCTTTGCCCGACACGGATTTATCGATGATCGGCTGGTTGTTGATGTCGTAGTAACCACCGCTGAGGGTCGTTCCGCCGCTGCCGTTCGGGACCCTATCGCCCGTTACGAAGAAGGGCTGGTAGGCGAGCTTGTAGGCTTGCGTGGTGCCGTCGCTGTGGGAGACGGTGAGCGTCGAGCCGACCGTAGTGGTCGCCATCGCGGCAGGGTCGGCAAGCGATGGCGCGGCCATCGAGGCGAATGCGGCAGACTTGAATGATGTCGATGCCACCGGCGCGGCTACTGCATCGTTACCGCCGCCGCAGCCGGCCAGAAGCGTTGAAACAGAGAAAGCGCCCAAAGGGAGCATGGGCGCGCCCACTAGCAGTTTGAGGGCTTTGCGGCGCGATACGTTGGGCTGCTCTTGCATGTCGTCTGGTCCGATTTTTGTGTCGTTGGGGGCCAGCGCGCCCTGTTATTGAAACGCCTCA
>NZ_JAQGMM010000017.1 GCF_028292365.1 Caballeronia sp. | reverse complement strand
GTCCCGCTGCGGTGGGGGCCATGCCGTGCGCCCCGCGTTCAAAGAGCTGCTGATGCAGTTCGTCCTCCAGCTTGGCGATCTGCATGCTCAAGGCCGGCTGCACGATGTTCAGCCGCTTGGCTGCCCGCGTGACGGAGCCGTCCTCGAACAGGGCGATGAAATACTGAATCTGCTTCAGGTCCATGTAGGTCGGCTCAGAAAGAATTGGTCCGGCAGTCAGGCTATCAATAAGTCTAATGAAGCAGCAGTCATTTATCAGGCACCAGCCCGGAGGGTACCGCGCGCAAGCCCCATGCTATTGATATTCCACTAACGAAATACTTTCATTGGGGCAAATACGGATATCACGGAGACTGATCGGGAACATCAAAAAACAGTATTAGAAGTTATATCGCGTTGTCGTTACGCTTCATTTCAGAAATGATGGAGACGCAAATGAACCAACGTGACGCCGCGACGAACGGCACCGCAACAGCCTCTTTTGACACATTGTCGCTGCGCAGCTGGCTCGCGCACCTCTCCGCCACCGGACGCGTTGCGACCATCGCTAAACCGGTCGCGCTGAAACATGAGCTGGCGGCCGTGGCGAAGCGGCTCGACGGCACGCAAGCGGCAGTATTCCTCGCCCCCGGTGGCCACGACATGCCGGTGGTCAGCGGCTTCATGTCCCGGCGCGCGTGGATTGCCGAGGCCATGGGCGTGGCGGAGAAAGACCTGTTGCAACGTTTCCGCGATGCAGCAGATCATCCGCTGCCATGGAAGGAAATGCCCGCCGGGGAAGCTGCCTGCCAGCAAGTCGTGCATACCAGCGGTATCGACCTTCACGCGTTGCTGCCGATCCCCACCCATAGCGAACACGACAACGGTCCGTATATCACCGCGGGTCTCGTGATTGCGCGGAATCCCCGCACCGGCGTGCAGAACGTTTCGATCAACCGCATCCAGGTTCACGCTTGCGATCGCATGGCGATCCTGCTGCTGCCGCGCCATCTTCATGCGTTCCAGAAAACCGCCGAAGCTGCGGGCGATGCGCTCGATATTGCGGTGGCAATTGGCGTCGATCCCCTGACCATGCTCGCGTCCCAAGCCATTTCTCCGATCGATTTCGATGAGCTGGAGATCGCCGGCGCACTGCACGGCGTGCCCTTGCCTGTCGTTAAATGCGTGACGAACGAGGTGCGCGTGCCGGCGTTCGCGGAGATCGTGATTGAGGGCCGCATCCTGCCGGACGTGCGCGAAGCGGAAGGCCCGTTCGGTGAATTTCCGAAGTACTACAGCGCGCAGGAAGCACGAGAAGTGATCGAGGTGACAGCGGTCACGCATCGGCGGAAGCCGGTTTATCACACCATCGTGCCCGCCGAAATGGAGCACTTGCTGCTGGGCGGGATTCCGCGCGAGGCGACCCTTTTGTCGCACCTTCAACGCAGTCATCCTGGCGTGACCGACGTGCATCTTTCCGTGGGCGGCGTATGCCGGTATCACCTGTGGGTGCAGTTCGCGAAGAAGCGCGAGGGCGAGGCGAAGAACGTGATCCTGTGTGCATTCGGCGCGCATTACGACATCAAGCAGGTCGTGGTTGTGGACACCGACGTGGACATTCATGATCCCGCCGAAATTGAGTGGGCGATCGCCACGCGTTTCCAGGCGGACCGTGATCTTGTGCTGATCGAAGGCGCGCAAGGCTCGCCGCTGGACCCGTCGACAACCGTCGGTCATCCCGACGATGCACCCCCGCATCTGCAGGGGATCAGCGCGAAGATGGGTCTCGACGCCACGCGGCCGGTGGCCTATTCGGGCCATGTATTCACCCGGGTGCGAATTCCCGGCTACGACGCGGTTGATCTCGATGCGCTGGTGGCTCCCGATAACGCCGGCTTCGACACTTACTTGAGCGAGAGTGCATGAGCGCCGACCAAAAGCCGCGCCTGGTCGTCGGCATCTCAGGAGCGAGCGGCGCTGTCATCGGCGTGCGGCTGCTTGCTGCGCTGCGCCGGATCGGTACGCACGAGACGCATCTGATTGTGTCTGCGTCCGGCGCGGTGACAGCCGCGCAAGAACTTGGCATCACGCGCCATGATCTCGATGCGATGGCCGACGTTGTGCATAACGTCCGCGATGTTGGCGCGTCGATTGCGAGCGGTTCGTTCGTGACCAGCGGCATGGTAGTTGCTCCTTGTTCGATGAAAACGCTGGCTGCGGTGGCGAATGGTTTTGCCGATAACCTCCTCACGCGCGCAGCCGATGTGATGCTGAAAGAGCGCCGCCGCCTGGTGCTGGTGGCGCGCGAAACGCCGCTGAACCTGGCGCACTTGCGCAACATGACCATGGCGACCGAAATGGGGGCGATCGTGATGCCGCCGGTGCCGGCGTTCTATGCGCATCCGAAAACCATTGACGATGTTGTTGACCATACCGTCGGACGGATTCTCGATCTGTTCAGCATCGAGCACCGTGAAATAGCCCGGCGATGGAGCGGTCTCGCCAATGAATTCGGTACAGGACGCAACGAAGGAGCAGACGAATGAACCAGCGCGAACAGACCGGCCTCGCCGGTATCGACGCGCGCGAAACCGGGGCGGTCGAGCCAGTGCAAGAGGCGCCCTTGCTGAAGGAGAGAACCACTCACGTCGGCAAGTCGCTTGAACGTTTCGAAGACCCCGCGATCCTGACTGGTCGCGGCCGTTATGGCGACGACCTTGCGATCAAGCCAGGCACGCTGCACGCAGCCGTCCTGCGCTCGCCGCACGCCCATGCCGATCTGATTTCCATCGATACCACTGCTGCACTCGCATGCGAAGGCGTGCGAGCGGTGCTGACGCGTGATGACCTTGCTGCGTGGTCGCGCCCGTTCGTGGTCGGTGTGAAGTCGAAGATGGAGCAGTGGGCTCTTGCGACCGATCGTGTGCGCTACGTGGGCGAACCCGTTGCGGTCGTGATGGGCGAATCGCGTGCGCTGGCCGAGGACGCGCTCGATCTGATCAAGGTGGAATACAAGACACTCGACCCGGTGACGTCGATAGAAGGCGCGCTCAAAAGCGACGCGGCGGTGCTGCATCCGAACGTCGAGACCAACGTGATCAGCGACCGCAGTTTCCGCTACGGCGAGCCCGAAACGGCATTCAGGGACGCGTCGCATCGTGTGACGCTTGAAGCGCACTATCCGCGCAATACCTGTGCGCCGATCGAATGTGCCGTGGTTATCGCCGAGTATCTTTCCGGTGACGAAGGGTATGACGTCACCTCCAATTTCATGGGGCCGTTCTCCCTGCACGCAGTGATGGCGCTCGCGCTGAACGTACCGGCCAATCGTTTGCGTCACAAGGCGCCGCGCGATTCGGGCGGCAGTTTCGGCGTGAAGCAGGCCGTATTTCCCTATGTTGTGCTGATGTGCCTGGCCTCGCGCAAGGCGAACGCACCGGTGAAATACGTGGAAGACCGGCTCGAGCACCTGAACGCGGCGACCTCCGCCACGGCGCGGTTGACCACGCTCGAAGCAGCGGTGGAAAACGATGGCCGGATCACCGCGCTCAACTACGATCAGATCGAGGATTGCGGTGGTTATCTGCGCGCGCCCGAGCCTGCTACGTTTTATCGCATGCACGGCTGTTTAACGGGCGCGTACGCCATTCCCGCGCTGCTGGTGCGCAACCGGGTTGTCTTGACCAACAAGACGCCTACGGGCCTTGTACGCGGCTTCGGTGGGCCACAGGTTTATTTCGCGCTTGAGCGTCTGATGCAACGCATCGCGATCGAGTTGAAGCTTGATGTACTGGACGTGTACCGGCGCAATTTTGTTCCCGCCGATGCCTTCCCTTATCGCGCCGCGGCGGGCGCATTGCTGGACTCGGGCAACTATCAGGAAGCGTTGAAACGCTCGCTCGCCGAGGGCGGATACGACGAGCTCAAGGCGCGCCGCGAAGCTGCGCGCAAGGAAGGCCGTTTGTACGGCATCGGCTTCGCGGCGATTGTCGAGCCATCCGTATCGAACATGGGGTACATCACGACGGTGATGCCCGTCGAAGCACGCAAGAAGGCAGGACCCAAGAGCGGTGCTATCGCGAGCGCGACGGTCAGCGTCGACCTGCTTGGCGGCGTGGTGGTGACGGTGGCGTCGACGCCGGCGGGGCAGGGGCACATGACCGTTTGCGCGCAAGTGGTGGCGGATGTGCTCGGGCTCGCGCCGCACGAGATCGTGGTGAACGTGGAGTTCGATACGCACAAGGATGCGTGGTCGGTGGCGTCGGGAAATTATTCGAGCCGATTTGCTGGCGCAGTGGCGGGCACGGTGCATCTCGCGGCAATGCGCGTGCGCGACAAGTTGGCGCGCATTGTTTCATCGCAGCTCGCGTGCAAGCCCGGCGACATCCGTTTTGAAGGCGGACGAATCTACAAAGCGGGTGACGAAACGCATGCAATGCCTTTCGGTCGCGTAGCAAGCAATGCACCGCATTGGGCGCCCGCGTTGCTGCCCGAAGGCGAAGAACCGGGTCTGCGCGAGACGGTATTCTGGACGCCGGAAAACATGGATGCGCCTGATGAGCAGGACCGCATCAATACATCGGCGGCGTACGGTTTTGCCTTCGATATGTGCGGCGTTGAAGTGGACCGTGCAACGGGACGCGTGCGGATCGATCGCTATGTGACTGCGCACGATGCAGGCACGTTGCTGAACCCCGCGCTCGCCGATGGCCAGATTCGCGGCGCGTTCGCGCAGGGCCTCGGAGCGGCGCTGATGGAAGAGTTTCGCTATGGCGCCGACGGAAGTTTCCAGTCCGGCACGCTGGCTGATTACCTGATGCCGACGACGTGCGAAGTTCCCGATCCGGTCATCATTCACCTGGAGACGCCATCGCCGTTTACACCGCTGGGCGCCAAGGGCCTGGGCGAAGGCAACAACATGAGCACGCCGCCGTGCATTGCGAATGCGGTGGCTGACGCGCTCGGTGTCGACGACATCCGTTTGCCGCTTACGCCTTCGAAAGTGATGGCGATGGTCGGTATGGAGGACCCCGAACCTTCGCGGCCCGAGTTCCGGGAGACGCAGCAGAGGAAGCCGGTTTTGCCGGGTGGCAAGGCGCTGACCGCGCAAGGCAGCGTGGATCTCGCGGCATCGCCGGAAGCGATCTTCGCGGTGCTGCTCGATCCCAACGCGCTCGCCAAGGTGATCCCCGGTTGTCATGCGCTTGAAGCGAAGGGCGAGAACGCGTATCGCGCGGATGTGACCGTCGGTGTGGGCATGATCAAGGCGCGCTTTGAAGCGGAGATCACACTGTCCGATCTCGATCCGCCGCACCGGTTGCGTCTCGCTGGCGCGGGCATGTCGTCGCTTGGCAGCGCGCGTGGCAATGGCCTCGTGGAACTCACGCCCGTTGGTACCGGCACGCGGCTCACCTATGACTACGAGGCGCAGGTCTCGGGCAAGGTCGCGGCCGTGGGCGGACGGATGCTTGAGGGCGCGGCGAAGGTTGTGTTGCGCCAACTGTTTGAATCACTGGGACGTCAGGCGGCGGGCAAGCCCTTAAAAGCCGGTGGTTCATGGCTAGGCCGGCTCGTTGCACGCTTCAGGAGAAAGTCATGAAGCCGGCGCCATTCGATTATCTGCGCGCCTTTTCCACGCACGACGCGCTCGAGGCCCTCGCGCAAACCGGCGAAGAGGCACGCATTCTTGCAGGCGGCCAGTCGCTGATGGCCGTGCTGAACATGCGGCTTGCGCAACCGCGGGTGCTGATCGATATCTCTCGCACAGAGGAACTCGATCGCGTGAGCGTTGACCACGACTCTCTTGTCGTGAACGCGGCGGCTACCCAAGGCAGCGTGGAATGGCGTCCGTCGCTGCAGGGCGAAGTTCCCTTGCTTGCGCTCGCGTTTCCGCACATTTCGCATTTTCAGATTCGCAATCGCGGCACTGTATGCGGGTCGATCGCGCATGCCGACCCTAGCGCGGAGCTGCCGCTGGTGCTCTCGGTGCTCGGCGGCGACGTCATGTTGCGGTCGAAGAAACGCAAGCGCGCGCTCAAGGCAGAAGACTTTTTCCAAGGCATGTTGATGACTGCTCGCGAGCCCGACGAACTGGTTGAAGGCGTGCGGTTTCCGCTGAAGCGGGCCGGGGAGCGATACGCGTTTATCGAATTTTCAGCACGGCACGGCGACTTCGCGATGGTCGCGTGCGCCACCGTGGTCACGGACACATCGATCAGGATCGCCGTAGGCGGTGTGGCCGACCGGCCAGTGGTCGAGCAATGGCCAAGGCTGCATGGCGACGACTTGCGTAGCGCGCTGAACGACTTGAGCTGGAAGCTGAATGCGCAGG
>NZ_JAQGMM010000656.1 GCF_028292365.1 Caballeronia sp. | reverse complement strand
GATAGCCAGCACGCGCGTCTGCAGGCGTTGATCCGCGAAAGCACGACCGGCACTGCCCGCGACGAACTGACGGTGCTGTCGGCCGATGGGGAAACCCCTGTCTATTGCAGCTTCAAGGCGCTCGAAGCCGAACGCGACCAGGACCGCCTGATCTGCGGCGTCATCTCTGATCTCTCGCAGCAACGGCAGATGGAAGCCCGCCTGCACCAGGCGCAAAAAATGGAGGCGGTGGGTCAGTTGACCGGCGGCCTGGCCCACGATTTCAACAACCTGCTGCAAGCCATTCACGGCAATCTGGAACTCGTGAAACGCTCGCCGTCGGACCCCGAGCGCGTGCTGCGCTGGACCGGCAACGCCATTCGGGCCGTCAGCCGCGGCGCCAAGCTCACCGCGCAGTTGCTGGCATTTTCGCGCTCTCAGAAACTCGAATTGAAACCCGTCGGGCTGGCGCAGCTCGTGCACGGCATGGCCGACCTGTTCGACCGCACGCTGGGCGCCGGGATCGACCTGCGACTGGAACTCGGCGACGATGACGCCCTGGTCGTGGCGGATGCAACCCAGCTCGAACTCGCGTTGCTCAACCTGGCAATCAATGCACGGGACGCGATGCCCACGGGCGGCATGCTGCGCATCAGCACGGTAGCGTGGACGATCACGGACGACGCCGATCTCGCCGATGGCGACTACGTGGAATTGAGCGTCGCCGATACAGGCACCGGCATGCCCGCTGATGTCGCGGCCCGGGCGTTCGAGCCGTTTTTTACCACCAAGGAACTGGGTGCGGGAACCGGTCTTGGCCTCGCCCAGGTGTACGGCATCTGCCAGCAGGCGGGCGGCCATGCGCAGATCGAGAGCAGTCCGCGTGGCACGCGGGTGTCTTTGTTTCTGCGGCGTTCACCCGCTGCAGCCGCCGCACCGGACTCGTCGGCGGCGGCAATTGTCAATGCGAGTGACCGGAGTGCGCCGCGGATCCTGGTCGTCGATGACGATCCGGATGTTCGTACCTTCATGGTCGAAACGCTGGTCGCGCTGGGGTATCGCGTGGACTCGGCGGCGGGCGGACGCGCGGCGCTCAATATGATGGCGAGCGATCCACCCGATTTGCTCGTGTTGGACTTCGCGATGCCGCATCTTGATGGCGCTACGGTCGCGAAACTGGCGAGGTCCCAGGGTATGCACATGCCCATTGTCTTCGCGAGCGGTTACGCGGACAGCTCCGCCCTCGATGCCGCGATGGGCAACAATATCTCGCTGCTTCGAAAACCTTTTTCGATCGGGAATTTGTCGGCGGTCGTTGCGGCGGCGCTGGCGTGAGGGGTGGACGTGAGTCTATCTGGTAGTCTTACCGGATAACTGCCTGGGTGGAGAGAAGAGTTTCGGCGACAGCGTTGAAACTCGAGAAGCAAATGTCAAAAGACGGTTTATCTTCTGCAAATAACAGCGGGACGAGCCGCTGATCAAAATTTCTCCTGAGTCCGTCATCCGTAGCAGCACGCGCCAGCGTACGGCGGAGGATCGCATAAGGGTCGGCGTCGAACTCAGGGTTCTGCCCTTCGAATTCCTCCAAGTCTTTCAACACCAAGGCTTCGAACACTTCTCCCGCTTCGTCGACCGCCTCGGGCGAAGATGTATTGATCCGCCACACGTCATAGATGTGGCGAACCAACGCCGTAGCGAAGTCACCGCGTTGATAGCCATCCCAATACCAGGCGCAGCGTCGTAGTAAAGAAAGAACCTTTTCAGCAAGCGTTTCCGCAATCGAAATGCAGAGCACTTGCATACGCTCAATGGATTCGCGGCCAATAAACCGGTCGGCCAGATAGCCAAAATCCAGCATTTGCAGTTCGAGTTTTGGATGCCGGTGTATGAGCTCGACCTTCAGTTGAGGCCTTAACACACCGGAGATATCCCTAAACTCGGGGTTGTAATCGACCGCCAGGCAGTAATAGCGCCGATTGTCGCGCGAGACGGGATTGCTCTCGTCCTCAACAACCGTGAGCGTAAAGCCGATAGATTCAAGTTGATGGCACACCTTGGTCTGGATATCACCAAGCCGCGCCCTGTCGGACTGGCGCTTGGGTAGCGCGTAGCCATCCGGCACTTCCTCAAGTACGACCTTGATATCAATGTCTTCGGACATGCGCTCAATCAGCCCATGCGCCTTGGATAGGCAGGTGCCTCCAGCGAAAACAAGCTGGCTTGCGATATCGACCGTAGCCGGACGCAGGTCACCCTTCTTTTGGCCGGTTCTGTGGGCCGTATGCACAATCCTGATTCGCGACAGTCCCCTTAGCGCGTCAGTGATGTGAACATCTTTTTCTGCCGCTGCAGCAGGCAAATTCCCTAATAGATCGGCAGTTGCAGCTTGCTCAATGTCAGACTTCCACTCGCTTGTGATCGTTCTCATACTTTACGGTTCGACGTCCGACCTGGATTTTGCGGCGGATGCGACGCTTTCCCGTGTTGACGATGCTGTCCATCGGGATTTGGGTCGACCGCCCATTGTTATATTCGCGGGCCAGCCATCCTGGGGTGATCTCAATGCCGAGCTTCCGGAGGGTTTCTGCAGCAATGACTTCGAAAGTTGCCGCTGGAGTTGGCGTACCCGTAAATTTGTTGATTTCAGTTTTCGCAAACACCCCTTTACTAACGCGGACAAGTTTGCCGTCGCTGACAAGCTTCAACAACACCCGTCCAACCTGCGCGGGACTTCCCAGGGGGGCGACCTCGGAGCGAAGTATGACGGGTCCCTTCCTTTGTGAAATCGAACGAACGATTCGATCTTCAAGTTTCATTGCTCCCTCAATTGTGTCAGTAGCGCCTCGAAGTCACTCTAGCACGAAAATCCTGTAAAGTCCCCTTCACACATGGCTTTCAAGCTTCACAGACTGCTCTTTTTAGAGTACACCGTGCACAATGTCTTGACGATCGGACTTTCGACTGGGGAGCCGTGACCAAGTGGCAATGCCCAATGAACCAAGATGAAGAGCGATGAATGTGCGAAGCGCCACTCCTGACAGAAACTGGCAGCAGTCAAGCTTACGATGGGTTCGACTTCAGCACCGGCAGATAAACCCCGGCTCGTTGCTGGATTCCCGGCTTCACACGCCGGCCAGTTCCTTCGACCCTTCGCGAGCACACACCATGACTGATCCCAACTTCATCATCCTGTACGTGGATAACCCGTCCGTCAGCGCCGATTTTTATGCTGATCTGCTCGGCAAAACGCCCGTCGAATCTTCCCCGACGTTCGCCATGTTCATCCTGGAGTCGGGTCTCAAATTGGGATTGTGGTCAAGGCATACGGTCGAACCCGCGTCGCCTGCGGCGGCAGGTGGCGGCGGCGAACTCGCGTTCCCGGTGGACAACAACGACACCGTGCACAGTCTCTTCGCCGATTGGGTCAAGCGCGGCCTGGAAATCATCCAGCGGCCGACAGAAATGGATTTCGGTTTTACCTTCGTCGCGCTGGACCCCGACGGCCATCGTCTGCGCGTTTTTACGCCGTCCGGGCAATAAAACTCCGCCAAGCGACTAGTGCATTTCAAGCGCACGGATGGACGGCGGCTACCACCTGCTCGAGGGCGTGATGGCTTTGGCCGATTTAGCCATGATGCGCATGTGCGGATCGGTTTCATCGAAGGGGCTGTCCCCCCTGCGCCGCGCGTGGTCGAGTTCTTCCGCCAGCCGTTTCGCTTCCCAGTCCCGCTGCCACGCCTCAGCGTTGTTCCGGCGTTCGATCGCGCGCCGCGCTTCGTCTTCGCTATCGATCCACGCGGCGAAGATCGAAAATGCGCGCTCTATGGCTTCGTACTTTTCTGCCGGGCCAGTCACCGAAAACAGCAGGCGATCGCCCTGGCCCGGGTGTTTCCAGTACACGGCAGTCTCACGTGCGCCAACCGGCGCCGCGGTTGCGCTGGTATGTGTATCCGCGTCGATACCCACATCGGACGCCGCCGCCTCACCAGCCCATCGTTCTGAAATCCCGGACACCGCGCCAAGGCTCCCGGCTTTCGGCTCAGGCTGAGGCTCAACCGCCAGCACCCGGAACGGCCATTCGAAACGGCCGGAGCGCAAGCGTTGAAACTCGCCAGGGGCATCAGTCGAAACGAAACGCTTCGCCACTTTCTTGACCGTGAGCGTTCGCGACACAAGATGCAAGGTGAGATCGACACCGCCGCCTGCTACCCGGATTCGGCCCTCGTCTTCGCGAATCTCGGCATTGCATTGCGCCGATGCGTACGACACCCGCCTGCCTTCACGATAACCATGCAGCCAGAGCGCGACGATTACCGCAAGGGATACCGCGACCTGGGCACTCGACTGCGGCGTAGAGGTAAAACCAAAATAAAACGCAACGGCCGCAGCGCCGAACACAAGCGTCTTGACGATACGCCCGAAGGAAGTTTCAGCCTGGAACAATGCAAACAGCCACATGAGTTTTCCCGAGGTCACATTATTTTTGGTTTAGGGTCGAACACGCGGCGGGTTGCATGTCGCTGACATCTCCCGCAACGCGTATTTCGCCTTGAAGCGTCCTGGCGACGCCTTCTCTCTCAGCCGGCGATCCCTGCGCTGCTCAGCATTCAGGCACGGTCGGGCCCGAAAGCGCGGAGACGGCCATTGCATCGCGTTCCGTCCGCTGCCGTGTTGGCGATCGTTGAGACCCGGCATGGTCACAGCCTGTGCGGCGTGGCTGCAGTGATCTACTGGGGTCGCCGCAGTGGCGCTTGATGTGACCGCCCAAGCGTGACGAGCCCTGATATCCGTTCAATGCGGAAGGCGCCCGCGACACGCACCCGGAGCGCGTGGTCTTCCGCCGAAAGCGGCCAGCGGTTCGCAACGCAGTACGACCGCGAAAACACGGGTCTCCTTTTCACCGCCTCCACACGGAGTCGATACCGTCCACGACGCCAGCGTGAAAGTTCGGCAATGATGCCCTCGTCGCATCCCACCTCCCTCTCATTCCGTCCGCTCGTTTCGCCCATTTCGTTCGGCCCGTCGACGAATTGTTTACCCGCTGTTACGGTCCGATTACACCCTCTTTACGCATTCCTTTACGCAGCCTCTACCCATCCTCTTTACGCGCTTAGCCGCCGAGGCTGCGGATCGTCGCAGCGGTCCTGACGCCGACGCCGCGCGCTTCCCCTCGATGGCTCGTGCTGCCGGCCCCAGCGTGGGCGCCGCCGCCCGCCGACACCCTGGCTGCGCGTCCCCTGCGCGCTTCTGTCGGCGTGCAGCCGAATCGCTCCTTGAACGCGCGGTTGAACGTCGATTCGCTCATGAAGCCGACCGCGCAGGCAATTGCGCCAATGAGTTCGCGCGCATGCAGTGGCGATTCAAGCCGGCGCATGGCTTCATCGAGCCGGCGAGCACGTACATACTCCGCCACGCCGCCCATCGGTTCAAAGAGTTCGTAGAGCGCCGTTCTCGACACCTTCAGGATTTCGCGCAGCTTCGCCGGGCCGAGGCCCATATCCGCCAGATTGCCTTCGATAAAACTCAGCGCCTGCGCGCGAATCACCGGCGTCAGGCGCGGGTCGCCGGATTGCTCCCAGCGCTCGGCGCGCCGCAGCACGCACGCCGCGACGAAATCCAGCGTCGCTTCGCCCGCCACGCGTGCCTGCTCGTCGTCCATCGCGCTCGCGACGCTCACCAGGCTGCGCATATGCGAAGCGATCAGCAGGCCGATGGGGTCGGCAGCCTCCCAGGACAAGCCGTGCAGGCGCAACGCGCCGCCCGTGCGCCGGTCGATGGCCTGGCGCGGGATAGTGAGTGTCAGCATGGGCGCGTCGCGAGTGAAGCCGACGTTTTCGACGACGAGGTCGCGCACGACGACCGACCCGAGCGACACCTCCTGGATGTCCCGGCCAAAGGTCGACAGCAGTGTGCCGTCAAGCAGGCAGTGCACCAGGTAATGGTCGATGCCGGAGGTCGCTATCCTGCGGCGGCTGCGCTGAAATTCGACGTCTCCACCCACGACATGCGACATAAGCAGCATTGAACCCAAGGGCCAACTTTCCATCCTCGCGCGAAACGGCACGGACGGATCTTTCGGCCGCTGGATCTCGAAGATGGCGTCGAGTCCTTCGCGCCAGATTTCCTCCGCGTCATTCTCGGGGAAATCGGCACTGTCGAATCTGATGGGTGTGGACATGGCGTTTTTCAGCCTCCATAACAGGGTTCGACTTGATTTTCCACATTTGCCGGGTTCGGCTTTTGGCATTACCCGGCATCACAAAGAAATTAACGGCGTTTCAGCGATAAAACTTTAGCATGGGTTTAAACGACCTGAAGGGAACGAGGAATTGTCGCTATATCCCGATTCGCTCTTTTACTGTCAGCGTCAAGCGGGACAGTGACTTGCAAGATACCGCCGCCCGCCGATGCACGCCAAATCAGGCAAGATGCTGATCGCCAAACGACCATGGAATCGATAATGCGGCCCGCGCGGAAATGCGCGGGAATCGGCGAAGCAGCTTCAACGCCCTGATTAGAACTTTCATTCCACTTGCCTTAAAAAGGGACGGGGTTGTCTTGCTCGCTTGTGATTTGACAATCCGGTTTACCCACGTAATGTCTGGCAAGAAAAGTTAAGCAAGAACATCAACGTTTTATCGAAAGCCTTTATCGTGAACCGACGCTGCTTCTTTTCAGCGGCTTGTCAGGCTTGGCATTAACGCGGAAGCAGGCATTCGGTCAAAGCTGCGCCGGACAAGATGCCAGCGCACGCGCTCTTGCGATTGCGCATCGAGTTCCACCAGGAAACGCGTTTTCCCCGCGATAACCGCCCCAACCGGCAAGCCATCGCAATACAACACGCGATTACCCGGCAGCGCCGGCACTTTCTCCCCGGGCAGCAAGGTGCCGGCGAGATTCAAGGGATCGACCGCGCTTATCGCGATGAAGCTGCCGTCGGCGGGCCGGTTGCGCATCGTGCGTAAAAGCGGCACGGCTTCGGGCAACGCGAACTGCTCGCCCGCCAGACCCGCCACGAATCGGCCGCCGCGAATTTCGCCGCGTGCTTCCAGCCGATGAAAAACTCGCAGCAAGTCGCGCCACGGCGGCAGCCAGTCGGCCTCGCGTTCAAGCAAGCGCCAAAAGATCACGCCGTATCGGCGCAACAGCGTCATGGCGACATGCTCGATCGAGTCGGTGCCGGGCGCGGCGCTGTTTTCAGAGCGGCGCAGCAACGCCCAACGCCCGGCGTCGTCCATCCCCCCAATGAAATGGCTCCGCCCGCCGCGCCGTGGCCGTCGGCCGAAACTGTTGCGGCGCGCGGCCGGCGCGAGCAACGCGCGCAGGCCGGCGAAGCTATCGGCGTTCACCAGCCCCAGCGACACCAGTTCGCCCAGCGCGGTTTCGAGTTCGGTCTCCAGCAGGCGAACGTCCGAACGCAGTTCATCGAAGAACATGGCGCCGTGTTGCGTGAGCGCGTCGAAGACAAGTTGCGCGCGCGATGACGGTTCGGCAGATTGCACCGATTGCATCAGCGGATTCCACGCCGCCAGGTTGCGACGCGGCAGCAGCACGATCGGCGTGGTGCGCACCGGACCGCCCGAACTGCGCGAACGAGCGCCCGGACGGCTCCAGACAACCTTGCCGGAGCGGCATAGATTGTCGAGCCAGGTCATCGAATAGGCGCTCAAACGTGCAGGCAGGATCTCATCTTCCCACGCGACCGCAGGCGCTTCGTAGCCCTCGAGTTGTTCGATCGCGAGCATCAGCGCGTCGTGACCGTCGCCATGCGGATCGGCCTTGGCATCCGCGCTGACGTGTTGCCAGTCGAACAGGAAACGCATGAAATCCTGCAACTCGACCGGCTCGATTTCGCGCCGCAAACGCCGCACGGTGTATCGATGAATACGCGCCAGCAGATGTCGTTCGCACCACTCTTCGTCGGTTGCAGCCGGCGTGAAGCGGCCGCGCATCACGTAACCTTCAGCTTCGAGGCGGGTCAATGCGAGCGCCACCGGCGAAACCGGCACCGCCAAAGCGCGAGCAATAACAGGCGCGGACAGAGGACCAAAGCCGCTCAGACGCGCACGCACGATCTCGACGAGCGCATCGTCTTCGGTCCACGCTTCATCGAAACCGGGAAGCGGGGTCAGCGGCGGCTGCATCGGCGCGACGGGATGAACAGCGCGCAAGCATGTCAGGCGCTCGACAGGCACCCATAACCCATCTGCCGATGTCACCTGCAAACGCGTCGCGCGCCCAGACGCCGCGAGTTGTTGCAGCCACGCTGGCCAGCCATCGTTCGCGTGAGACTCGGCGTCAGTGATGCATGAAAGCCCCGACAGCGCCTCGTGCATTTCATCAGCGTTGCGCACCGTTGGCCACGCTTCTTCGCGCACGCCGGCGATCGCATCGGCGTCGAGCGCGCCCAGGTCGTCACTCGATTGCGGATCGGTCCAGCCTCGTGCAAGCACGGCCTGAGTACGGCGTTCCTCGATAGGGGCATCGTCGAGAAAGGCGTAAGGACGCGCCGATAAAACCTCAGCCGCCAACGGCGACGGCGCGGGCAAATCGCGCGTGACGAGCCGTACGTCGCCACTCTCTATGCGCCTCAGCAGTGCGAGCCAAGCGTCGCAATCCATGGCGTCGTGCAGGCAGTCATCGATCGTCTGATCGACCAGCGGATGACGCGGCACGTCACGCTCGCCCACCACGTTTTCGACGCACGCCACTTGATCGGGAAACACCGTTGCGAGCAGGTCCTCGCTCTTCATGCGCTGCAATTGCGGCGCGACCCGACGGCCTCCTGCGTAGCGCGGCAACGCGAGCGCGTTGGTCGCGTTCCAGCGCCAGCGCACGCCGAACAGCGGCGCGTCGAGTAGCGCCTGGATCAGCATGTGTTCCGCGGTATTGGAATGGAGATACCGCCAGACTTCATCGAGCGGAAAACTGTGACTGCCCGTCAGCGACAGGACAATCGCGTCTTCGGTCGCCGCGGCCTGTAATTCGAAGTTGAATGTGCGGCAAAAACGCTTGCGCAGCGCGAGGCCCCACGCGCGGTTCACGCGGCTGCCGAACGGCGCGTGAATCACGAGTTGCGTGCCGCCGGAGGCATCGAAGAAACGCTCCATGACTAACACGTCCTGGGTCGGGAGAACGGAAAGCGCAGATCGCGAACGCGCCAGATAATCCACGATCTGCCGCGCCGCTTCTTCACCGATACCGGTTTGATCAGCCAGCTTGGTGATCGTGATGTCGAGTGAGAATTCGCACAGCCACGCGTCCACTTGCGCATGCAAACGCGCGATCGCCGCCGACAATTCATTGCTCCGTCCGGGCGCTTCGCCGAGCCAGAACGGAATGTTCGGCGGCTGGCCATGCGCGTCTTCCACGCGCACTCGGCCACCCTCAACGCGCAGGATCTTGTACGACGCATTGCCGAGCTGGAACACGTCGCCGGCCAGGCTTTCGACCGCGAAGTCCTCGTTGACCGTGCCAATCTGCAAGCCTTGCGGTTCTAGTAATACCGCGAAGTCGGCATTATCCGGAATTGCTCCACCCGATGTCACCGCCGTCAGCCTGCCACCACGCCGGCCGCGCAAACTACGCGCTACCACATCCCGATGCACGTACGCCCCACGCACACCGCGCCGACTCGTATAACCCTCGGCAAGCATCCGCAGAACTGCGTCGTACTGCGTCCGATCAATCGATGCATACGGCATCGCATTGCGCACAAGTTCGAAGAGCGCGTCCTCGTTCCACTCACGGCACGACACTTCGGCGGCGATCTGCTGCGCGAGGACATCGAGCGGCGCCTGGGGAATATGCAGCACGTCGAGTTCACCGCGTGCCACGCAATCGAGCAGCGCCGCGCATTCAATGAGATCGTCGCGCGACTCCGGAAAGAGCCGCCCTTTCGGCGTACCGCTTACCTGATGCCCCGAGCGCCCGACACGCTGCAAGAACCCGCCGATCGATCCCGGCGAACCGAGTTGACAGACCAGATCCACATCGCCGATATCAATCCCGAGTTCCAGCGAAGCCGTTGCAATCAGCACTTGCAACTCGCCGCGTTTGAGCCGCTGCTCCGCGTCCAGCCGCTGCTCTTTCGCGAGACTGCCGTGATGCGCCGCGACCGCGGGTTTGCCAAGCCGCTCGGTAAGGTGGCGCGCGACCCGCTCGGCCATCCGGCGTGTGTTCACGAACACGAGCGTGGTGCGATGCTGCGCGATGAGATCGGCGAGGCGGTCATACACACGCTCGCGCACATCGTTCGACATGATGGCTTCAAGCGGGATAGGCGGCAGTTCGAGCGCGAGATCGCGCTTCCTCACATGACCGACATCAACGATCGAACACGCCCGGTTGCCGGTCAGGAATTGCGCGACGAGTTCGATCGGCTTTTGCGTCGCCGATAACCCGATCCGCACCGGCGCTTCGTGCCCATGTTCAACGCACAACGCGTCGAGGCGTTCGAGACTCAGCGCGAGATGAGCGCCGCGTTTGTTGCCGGCGACGGCATGGATTTCATCGACGATTACCGTACGCACCGTCGACAACATCGTGCGGCCGGAATCGGAACTCAGCAGCACATAGAGCGATTCGGGCGTGGTAACGAGAATATGCGGCGGGCGCTTTTTTACTGCATTGCGCTCCTGGGGCGTGGTGTCGCCGGTCCGCACGGCCGCGCGAATCTCGACAGGCGGCAGGCCCATCTGTTCCAGCTCGGTAGAAATGCCAGCGAGAGGTTCCTGCAGGTTCACACGGATATCGTTGGAAAGCGCCTTGAGCGGCGAGACGTAGACCACGGTCGTCTCGTTGGGTAGCGGCTTATTGCTCGCCAACGCTTCCCGAACCAGTTCATCGATTGCTGCAAGGAACGCCGTCAGCGTCTTGCCCGAGCCGGTCGGCGCGGCCACGAGTGTCGAACTGCGGGCCTTGATCAGCGGCCAGGCGCGCTTCTGCGCCTCCGTGGGTGCAGGAAAATGCCGGCTGAACCAGGCCGCGACGGCCGGATGGAAGCCGTCGAGCGAATTGGAAGTCGATAGTTTTTCAGCGGTCATATTGCTAGTTTATTAGCGGTCGGGAAAGCATGTTTGATCGCGTTTGGCGCGGGAGGAACAGTGCGCCGCAGACGCCCGAACGACACATTTTTTGCTGATTCACTGATCTGCCGAGAACAGCAATGGATGGACGGCCGTCGGTGGCCCTCATGACAAATGATCAGATCGATCATCGAAACGATCAGTTTGCGCATTTCTCAAGACGGGATTACACTTCTTTTTGACTGTTTCAATCAAACACGTGATCGATTCGAGCATTGAACTCGGATTCGCTCGTCAAACAGGAGACCCGTATGGCCCAGCTTCCCATCAAGCGCTCAATCGAGCGTGTTCCCGGCGGCATGATGATCGTGCCCTTGCTCATCGGCTCGTTAGTCGCGACTTTCCTTCCAGGCATGCCCAAGTTCTTTGGCTCGTTCACCAGCGCGCTTTTCACCGGCGCGCTGCCGATCCTGGCCGTGTTCTATGTATGTATGGGTGCAAGCATCGACGTCAAGGCGACCCCTTATCTGCTGAAGAAAGGCGGCGCGCTGTTCGCGGCGAAGATCGGCTCGGCGATTGTCGTAGGTATCGTCATGGGGCATTTCCTTGGGGAGCAACCCATCTCGTCTGGCCTGTTCGCCGGCATCTCGACGCTCGCAGTGGTCGCTGCGATGAACGATACCAACGGCGGCCTCTACATGGCGCTGATGGGGCAATACGGGAGGTCCGAAGATGTGGGCGCGTACACGATCATGTCGCTGGAATCGGGACCGTTCCTGACGATGGTCACGCTCGGCGTCGCGGGGCTCGCCGCGTTTCCCTGGCCTACGCTTGTCGGCAGTATTTTGCCGCTCGCGGTCGGCATGCTGCTTGGCAACCTGGATCGCGAAATGCGCGACTTCCTTGCGCGCGCGGTGCCCGTGATGATCCCGTTCTTCGCGCTTGCGCTGGGAGCGAGTCTTGACCTGCATAAAGTATGGCAAGCAGGCTTGCTTGGCATCGGACTGGGACTGGCGGTAGTAGTCCTGACAGGAATTCCACTGTATTTCACCGATCGCCTGTCGGGCGGCACAGGCGTGGCCGGCGTGGCGGCGGCCAACACGGCAGGTAATGCGGCGGCGGTTCCCGCGCTGATCGCGGCGGCGAATC